>CAJQPT010000196.1 GCA_905480285.1 uncultured bacterium | reverse complement strand
ACTTCCGATGAGCACCACCGTGGAGAAGAAGAACGTCTCCCCGCGTCAATTCGCGGCCAAGAAGAACGACCCCTCGTTGAAGCGCAACATCGGGATCATGGCCCACATCGACGCCGGGAAGACCACCGTCACCGAGCGCGTCCTGTTCCTTACGGGCATGGTCCATAAGACCGGCGAAGTCCACGACGGCGACGCCACGATGGACTTCCTCGAGGAGGAGCAGAAGCGCGGCATCACGATCCAGTCGGCGGCGACCACCTGCGAGTGGAACAACCACGTCATCAACATCATCGACACGCCGGGTCACGTGGACTTCACGGTCGAGGTGGAGCGCTCGCTCCGCGTCCTCGACGGCGCGGTCGCGGTGTTCGACGGCAAGCAGGGTGTTGAGGCGCAGTCCGAGACCGTTTGGCGTCAGGCTGATCGCTACGGCGTCCCCCGGATCTGCTTCATCAACAAGATGGACAAGGTCGGCGCGAACTTCGAGTTCAGCGTCGGCACCATCCGCGAGCGCCTCGGCGCCAACCCGGTCCCGATTCAGCTGCCGATCGGCGCCGAGAAGGAGTTCGCCGGCTTCGTCGACCTGATCCGGATGAAGTACGTCGAGTTCATCGATGACTCCACGGACGGCGGTCGCTCCTACATGGAGGGCGAGATCCCCGAGGAGCACAAGGAGGCCGCCGAGGCGGCGCGCCACAACCTCGTCGAGGCCGCCGCGACCGGCGACGACGACTTGATGAACAAGTACCTCGAGGGCGAAGAGCTCACCGAGGACGAGATCATCATGGGCCTGCGCGCCGAGACCCTCGCCATGAACTGCGTGCCGGTCCTCGCCGGCTCCGCGCTCAAGGACAAGGGCGTCCGCTTCGTCCTCGACGCAGCCCTCGACTTCCTCCCGGCGCCTGCCGAGCTCGGCGACGTCGAGGGCACCTTGCCCCGCAAGGAAGAGAAGATCACCCGCAAGCCCACGCCGGACGACTACGTGTCCCTGATGGCGTTCAAGACGGTCGCGGAGCCCACGGGCGACATGACCTTCGTCCGGGTCTACTCGGGCACCCTCGAGAAGGGCTCCAAGCTGCAGAACCCGCGCACCGGCAAGACGGAGCGCATCGGCCGCCTCGTCCGCGTCCACGCCAACAAGCGCGAGGCCGTTGACTCGGTCCCCGCTGGCGACATCGCGGCCATCATCGGCCTCAAGAACACGGTGACCGGCGACACGCTCTGTGACGACGACCACCCGATCCAGCTGATGAAGATGTCCTTCCCCGAGTCGGTCATCTCCATGTCGCTCGAGCCCGAGAAGGCCACCGACCGCGACAAGCTGAGCGAGATCATCGGCCGGATGATGCGCGAGGACCCGACCTTCAAGGCCTTCACCAACGAGGCCACCGGCGACCTGATCATCTCCGGCATGGGCGAGCTCCACCTGGAGATCATGGTCAACCGGATCAAGAACGATCACAAGTGTGACGTTCGTACCGGCCGTCCCAAGGTGGCGTTCAAGCAGCGCATCAAGAAGCAGATCGACACCCAGGCTCGACACATCCGTCAGTCGGGTGGTTCCGGTCAGTACGCCGTCATCAGCGTCGTCATCGAGTACGACCCCGAGGTCAGCGGCTTCGAATTCGTCGACGGCATCAAGGGTGGCGCGGTCCCGCGCGAGTACATCCCGAGCGTCGCGAGCGCCCTCGAGGAGATGTTCACCACGGGCGGCAACACGGGCATCCCCTTCGTCAGCACGAAGGCGCGCCTCTACGACGGCAAGAGCCACGACGTTGACTCGAGCGAGATGGCGTTCCGCGCCGCTGGCAACCTGGCCTTCCGCCAGTCGATCGAGAACAACACCGTGCTCCTCGAGCCGATCATGAAGGTCGAGGTCAGCGTTCCGGAGGAGTTCGTCGGCTCAGTCGTCGGTGACCTCAACTCGCGCCGCGGCGAGATCGCGGAGATCGAGCACCAGGGCGACATCCGCCTCGTGCACGCGATGGTCCCGATCGCCGAGATGTTCGCCTACTCCTCGGCGCTCCGGGGCTCGACCCAGGGCCGTGGGCAGTTCTCCATGGAGCTCTCCGAGTACCGCGACGTCCCGGCCGGCATCGCCGCCAAGCTGATGGGGGAGTGATCCCCGCCGGCTGATCTGGGGCCTCACCGCCCTGGACTCCGAGAGCCCCCTGTCCGCCATGCGGACAGGGGGCTCTCTCGGTGTCTGGGACGCGCCTCAGGTCAGGTCGAGGGGGGAGTCCTCGTCGCCGAACTTGTCCGCGCTCACGCCGGTGGCGCGGAGGGTGGCGAGGTGCAGCCGCTCGAGGGGGGTCTCGCGGCGCTGGCGCAGCAGCCGGCCGCCGCGCACGGCGCCGCCCGCGCCGCCCGCGATGAGGACGGGCAGGTCCCGCTCGCCGTGCTCGTGTCCGTCGGAGATGGAGGAGCCGTACATGACCATCGACTGGTCCAGCAGGGAGCCGCCGGTCTCGGGCAATGAGGCGAGGCGGTCCAGGAAGCGGGCGACCCGCTCGTGGTGCCAGGTCACGACCGCGTCGTACATCTCGCGCTTGGAGCGGCGAGAGCTCCAGCTCGTGACGCCGTCGTCGTCCTCGGTCTTCCCTGAGGTGTCCTTCCAGTGAGAGAGGGCGTGCCACGTGCCGCGCACGCCGGGGACGAACGTGCAGTAGCGGTTGGACTGGCCGTGATCGAGCATGAACGACGCGCAGCGGGAGGCCCCGGACCACAGGGCGAGGGCCACGAGATCGAGGAGGAGGTCGAGGTACTCGCCGTGGTCCTCGGGGACCGCCTCGATCGGGCGCGCGGGGTCGAAGGGGAGCCCGAGCTCGGAGGCTCGGGCGAGCCGGCGGGCGGTGGCCTCGTCCTGGACAAAGGCGATGCGGCGCTCCAGGGTGCGGATGGCGTCGAGGTAGGCGTCGAGCTGCCGTCGATCGGACTGGGACACGCGCCGCTGGAGCGCGCGGACCTGGTCCTTGAGGTCATCCAGCAGGCTCGTGTCTGCGGAGGGGCCGCCGCCGAAGAGCTGCTGGAAGACGGCCCGCGGGTCGGTCTCGCGGAAGACGGGGCGACCGGGGGCCGCCCACGACATCGTGTTGCGGGGGACATCAGCGGCGAAGAAGCCCTCGCCCCTGGCGCTGATGGTCAGAGCGGGGACGACGTGCTCGTCGGCGAACTCGCGGGCGATCACCTGGTCGATGCTCGGGCCGTGGGCGTTGAGCTCCCGGTGTTCCCAGTCCGCTCCGGTGAGCCAGGTGGCGGTGCCCGCCCCGTGCCCGTTCCCCCGGGGGGTGAACACCCTCTGGGGGATGACGATGCGCTCCCGGTGCCGCTCCAGCGGCGCCATCGTCTCGTTCAATCGCCGGAGCCTCCCCCCGCGATCCGCGCTGGGCGCCCAGGACCCGTCGGCGACGCCGTTGGGGAAGTAGAGCCACGCGGCGCGGACGGGCGGCGCGCTCCCCCGGGGCGCGAGGGCCTCGAGGTAGGGGGCGACGATCGTGGCGCAGGCACCGCGCAGGAAGGTGCGCCGCGCCAAGGGGCGGAGGACAGGGAAGGTCATCGAAGGGTCACCCTCGTGAACGGTCGACAGGCGATCAAGGACTCCAGCAGCGCGCCGAAGCCGCGGTCGCTGAGGACCGCGCCGAGCTCGACCACGGTGCGCTCATCGGACCACTCCAGCGGGCGCCCGAGTGCGAACCGCAGCAGGCGCCGGGCGATCTCGCGGGACAGCTCGGCGCGGCGGTGCGTGAGGATCGCGCGCGAGAGCGCCTCGGGTCCCTTGAACGTGGGCCCGCCCGGGAGCGCCCCGCGCTCATCCACTCGCTGGCCGAGGTCGTCGCGGCCGCGGCGGCGGCCGAACCGGTCGAAGCCGTCGAGCGCGAACCCCAGCGGGTCGATGCGGTCGTGGCAGGAGGCGCAGGCCGGGGAGGCCCTGTGCAGCTCGAGGATGGCCCGGGCGCCAAGCTCCTCGGCGGCCTCGAAGGTCTCCTCATCGATCTCGCTGGCGCCGGGCGGAGGAGGGGGCGGCGGCGTCCCGAGCAGGTCGTCGAGGATCCACGCGCCGCGCAAGACGGGGCTCGTGCGATCGGGGTAGGAGGTCGCGGCGAGCACCGCCGCCTTGCCGAAGAGACCGGCGCGCCGCTCGGGGACCTCGGTCCGGGCGACCCCGCCCCCGACGACCTCGACCCCAAGGACCTCGACCCCAACGACCTCGACCCCAACGGCCTCGACCCCGTAGAAGCGCGCGAGCTCCTCGGTGAGGAATGTCTCGCGGCCGAGGAGCAGGTCGTCTAGTGGGGCCCCCTCCCGCAGGAGCAGGAGGAAGAAGCGCGCCACCTCGTCGCGCATGTCCGCCATGAGCGAGTCGGTCATGGCGGGGTTGTCGATGGGATCCGGCTTGAGCTCCCGCCCAACGCGGCGGGTGCCGAGCCACTGCCCCGCGAAGCTCCGGGCGAAGCGCAGCGCGCGGGGGTCCTCCAGCAGGCGCGCGGCTTCGGTCGCGAGGACCTCGGGGTCCGCGAGCGTGCCGGCGTCCGCGAGGTCCAGGAGGCGGTCGTCGGGCGGAGCGCACCAGAGCAAGAACGAGAGCCGGCTCGCGAGTCCGTGGGGGCTGACCGCGCGCTCGGGCTCGCTGGCCTCGAGCGGCTGGCGCTCCAGCTCCCCAGCGCCGTCCACCTCGGGCGGCAGATCTTCCAGCCGGAGCCGGAAGTGCGGGGAGGAGAGGATCGCCGTCAGCGTCTGCCGGAGGGCGCCCTCCGGGGTCGCACCTGCCGCGAGCCGATCTGTCTCGAGTTGACCGTAGCGCTCCAGCTCCTCGGCCGTCGGTGGGCGTCGGAAGGCGCGCCGGAGGAGGGCGGGCAGGGTGGGGAGGGGGCGTCCCGCGGCCAGGGAGCCGTCGGGGACAGCCGCGTCGACCGCCACGCGCACGGCGATATCCGCCCGCTGCAGCCACTGCCCGTGAATGAAGAGCGTCGCGCCGTTGGTGTCGAAGCTGTTCTCGGCGATCAGCTCCGGCGGCATGAGCGCCGCGACGTCCAGGTCGACGGCGAGGAGGTCCTGGAGGGCGTGGGCGAGCTCGTCCCGGGTGAGGCGACGCGCAGGCTCCTCGCCGGCCGCGCCACCGCGCGCGAGGGCCTCGCGCTCGACCACGTCCAGAAAGGAGAGGGCCGCCCGGCGGTCCTCCTCGTCCAGGCCACCGCCCCGGCCGGAACGCATGGGCGGAGGCATCGCGTTGGACTCGATCATGGCCCGGGCCCTGCGCCACTCGAAGAGGTCCTCGGCGACCTGTTCCGAGGCGACGAGGCGGCCGATGTCGAAGCCGGCTTCTGCCTCCGGGCCATCGTGGCATTCCACGCACAGCAGCTCGATGACCTGCTTGTCCGCCGCGTGCAAGTCGTGCCTCGTGACGGCGAGGTCTGCGGCGCTGAGCGAGGTCAAAGGCGCCGAGGCGGCGTCGGCGGTCATCCTCCCGACCACGATCGGGATGAAGAGTAGCACCGCGCAGCGGGCGGTCGTGACGGCGAGTCTGCTCCTCATGGTCAACGGATCGGAGGCCCAAGAGGGGCCCGACTTGAGCCTAGTTGGGCGATGGGAGTTGAGTCACCACCGGCCGCGGAGAACTACGCCGTGGGGCGGTGGTTCTGTCGCCAGGTTGGGACGGTTGAGGGGAAACGCTTACCCCTTGGCGGGAGCCTCCTCTGGGAATCTGCTCCGCCTCAGCCCGGCTCCACCGCGACCCTAGCCTCTTTGCGGCTCGGCTCCTCTGCAGCTCGGCTCCTCTGCAGTTCGGCTCCTCTGCGGCGTTGCCCGAACGAGCGCGCCCTCAGCGGCGCAGGCCCAAGCGGTGGTGCCTTGCGGGTGGTGCCTTGCGGCTGGTGCCCAGCGGGGGGGCCTTGGTGATGTGTGCCTGGGCGGCGGGGCCTAGGTGGTGGTGTCATCCGTCGCGGGGCGCGCCGAGAGGGCCTGCTGGAAGACGCAACGGCCTCCGCTCACGGTCTCGCCCCTGCGGTACCGGTCCAGCAGGGCTCGGGAGTGCCGGGCGAGCTCCCGGCGGACCTCTCGGCGCCGGCCACGGACGCGGGCGATCTTCATCTGGTCATAGGCCGTCGTTTGGTGGCGCAGCCAGGCGATGGTGGCAGCCTCGGCACGCCGGTCGACGGCGATGCGCTGCGTCCGCGCCACGGTTCCGCTCCCCACGGGCACGGCGTGGCGTGTGATGGCCGCCGCAACCTTCGCCGCCAGGCGCTCATGGGCGTCGGCGAAGTCCAGGAAGGCCAGGACCTCGGCGAGGAACTCCTGCTCATAGGCGGCCTGCTCCCGGGCTCGGCGGGCACGGCCAGCGTCCAGTCGCCGCTGATAGGACGGGTCGGCGCGCTCGCTCTCGAGGTCCTCCTGCACGCGCTCGATCGTGGCCGGGGGAGCCCAAACGCCAAGGCTGATCCGTCGGCGCCCCTTGCGGGTGCTCATGACGCGGTGATCGCCCGCGGCCTTGACCCGGCGCGTGGCCGCGGGGTCGCCGGGGGCGAGCAGGGCCCAGCCTGCCGGGATCTCTGCCAGGTGTCCGTCGGGATCCTCGACCCGGCGCTCTGGATCCTCGGTCGCGCGCTCGTTCCTCGTGCCCATGGGACGAGGGTGTAGCGGAAGCCGCCGGCGGTTTCGAGGTCTCGTCGTTCGTTCTACGGGGGGAGCGGGCCACGCGCTCCGCTCAAACGTGCCGCTCATTGCTCCGGGCGCGCGGTGTTCCAGCGCGTCCGGGGTAGACTCTCCGCCATGACGACCACGGCCAAGAGACGCTGGAGCCGAGAGCTTGATTCCGAGGTGGATGGCATTGCCTTCGCCTCGACCGGTCCCGTGCTGCTCCACGGCTACGATCCGCCGGCGGGTGGCAAGTGGATTGACGACGTCATCCCCGGCAAGCTCGGGGCCTTCGACCGGAGCACCGGAGAGCGACTGTGGATCGCCCCCTGTGAGGTCGGTTATGGGCGCGGCTTCGGCGCGGGCCTCGGTCAGAAGGGCCAGGTCATCGTGCTGGGGCCGAGCCAGGGCGGGCACCGGATGGTGCGCATGGCGATGGCGGACGGGGAGCTCCTCGAATCCAACGACATCGAGCCCTTCGACGACGCCGTGGTCCACTCCGAGGTGGTGGTCTGCGCCAACGCCAGGTCCGTCTGGGGCCTCGACACCCTCGACCTCCAGGAGAGCTGGCGCTACGGCCGGGAGGGAGAGCGGTATCACGGGCTCGCGCTGAGCGGAGCCCACGTCTACGTGATCATCTCCAGTACGGAGTCGGGCAAGTACGGCGTCGTCCGGCTCAACGCGAAGAGCGGGAGCTTCGAGGGTTACCTGCTCCAGCCGGTCATGCCGCTGATCCGAGGGATCGCGGCCGCGGGCGCCGCTGTGGCGATCGTGACCTGTGAGCTCGAATTCCTCCTCGGTGACGACAACCGCATGGACTTCATGCTGCAGCTGGCCTCTCACCCCGACGAGGGGCCCCGCGACACGCTGAGCATCGCAGCGTTGCGGGCGGACGCCTCGGCGGGGGAGGAGCCCCTCTGGTATCGCATCCTGGAGACGCGGCCGGTGGACGACCTCCCCGAGGTCTCGGTCACCGCGGACAGCTCGAAGTTCTACCTGGAGCGGCAGGCCCACCTTGAAGCCGTGGACGGTCTCTCGGGGCGAACCCTCGGGAGTTGGACCGTGCCGGGCCTCGACGAGAAGGTCGCGTTCCAGGTCGTCGACGGCGCGGGGCTGCTCGCGGAGGAGACCCGGGTTTCAGTCTTCGAACTGCCGGCCTGAACGGGTTTCCACTTAGCCCGGATGCCTCCCCAGGAGGGGGTGCGAACGGCAATTCGCACGCGGTGAGTCCTGCGGGCCCCATGCGGTCCCGGGTTTGTGATATCTCTTCCTGCACACGGGGTCCAACAAGGGGCGCCGTGACCTGAGCGAGCGACCGCGTACGAGGCTCCACTGAGCCTCGCGGGTCGACCGCTGCCATTATCCGAGTGCGGCCTGCACGCCCCCAAGTCCGGCCGCCCAGCCTGCGCGATCTCGGTCCGACCGAATCGCTGCCAGCCCCCCCAAGTCGCGTGACAGCACAACCGATTCTCGAGGCTCTCGCGAAGGAGTTCTCGACCGACGTCCCGTCCATCCAGGCCACCTTCGAGATGCTGGACGCCGGCCTCTCGGCACCCTTCATCGGGAAGTTCCGCCGGGCCCGAACTGGCGCGATGTCCGAGGTGCACGTTCGGCGGCTGTCTCTCCAGCGCGAGGAGCTCATCGAGCTCGACCGGCGCCGCGGGACGATCCTGCGAGCCATGGAGCGCGTGGAGGGGATCTCCCCGAAGGCCATCGAGGAGGTGACGGTCTGCATGGATCGCTTCCGCCTCGAGGACCTCTATGTCCCTCACCGGCGACCCGAGCCTGAGGTCCAGCTCGCCATGGACCGCGGCCTGGGCGGCCTGGCTGACCTGCTGGTAGCGCCGACGCCCAAGTCCGAGCGGCCGCCCTCAGAGAAGCCGCCCCGGTCGAAGAAGGGGAAGGGCGAGGAGACCTCCGCCGCTCCCTCCGAAGCTTCGGACGCTGGCGCGGAGTCACCCGCCGCCGAGCCCGCCGCCGAGCCCACTGCTGAGGCCACCGCTGAGGCCACCGCTGAGCACGCGCCTGAGCCCGTCGTGGAGCCTGAGCCGAGCATCGATCACAGCGTTGACGGGGGCCCGGAAGGCGCGGCCGAAGCGCCTGAACCCGGAGACTCCGCGAGCATCGAAGTCGACCAGGACGATCAGCGTCCTCCGACGGTCGGACACGACGCCAAGCTGGGGAGCGATGCCCCCGAGGATGCCGAGCCGGAAGGCGGGGCAGTGACGGAGCCCACCGCGCAAGAGCCCGCCGCAGAAGAGCCCGCTGCCGCTGAACCCGCCGTGGCAGAGGCGCCTGCGGACGACGCGCCCGCCGCCAGTGCTCCTGCGGAAGATCCCGCGCCCGCCTCCGCAGCCGGCGTGGGTGAAGCCGATGTCGCGGTCACGGACGGCGGCTCCCAGGCTGGCGCTGCGGCAGCCGCGGACCGAAAGCCCGGTCCGAAGCCCAGCCCGGCTCCGGCCCCCTCGCCCCAGCCCGAGGCGCTGGTGATCACTGCCGAGCTCTCGAAACTCTGCGAGCCGTTCGTCAACCCCGACAAGGGCGTGCACACCGAGACCGAGGCGCTCGCTGGCGCCGTTCGGATCCTCTCTGATCGGCTCGGCCGTGACTCTCGCCTGCGTGACACGGTGCGCCGGATCATGCGCAAGAAGGGCGTCCTGCGCGCCCGGGCGCTCGTGGACGACAAGAAGGCTGGGCGTCACAAGAACCTGCTCAAGCTCAAGACGCCACTTCGTCAGCTTCAGGGGCACCGCCTCACCGCGATCCGACAGGCTCAGAGCGAGCGTGTCATCTCGACCTCTATCGAGCTTCATCCCTCGGAGGTCGTCGGCCGCGTGCGTTCGGCCCTCGGCAAGCACACCCGCCCCGAGTACGAGCCGCTGCTGGACGACATCGCCCGCAAGGCCCTCGCTCAGCGAATCCTCCCCGTCATCGAGGAGGACATCAGGCTTGAGCTGAAGGAGCGGAGCGACGCCGAGGCTCTGCGCTTCCTGGGGGCACACCTGCGCCAGATCCTCCTCACGCCGTTCTTCGGTCGCGTGCCCGTGGCCGGACTGGATGTCAGCGCGAAGGGCGACATGACCCTCGCCTTCCTGGGTGCCGACGGAGACCTCGCTGCCGAGGTCAAGGTCGAGACCGGAGAGAAGGAGCCCGCGGCCATCGGCGCGGAGGTCTCCGCCGCCATTGAATCGCACGGGGCCGCGGCCATCGCGGTGGGGAGCGGGAAGTCATCCCGCGCCGCCGGGCACAGGCTCCGGGAGGCGCTGGCTGCCGCCAACTCTCAGGCGCCGGTGATGGTAGTCAACGATGCTGGTGCCACCAGCTACGCCAACGGGACCCGCGCTCGCGCAGAGCTCGCCGAGAGCAGCGTGGGGCTGCGCCTCGCCATCAGCATGGGGCGACGCCTGCAGGACCCGATGGCGGAGTTCCTCAAAGTCGATCCCAAGCAGCTCAGCCTCGGCGCCGAGCAGCGGCTGGTGAGCAAGGCCAACCTGCGCCGGACCCTCCAGGACGCCGTGGAGTCGGCGGTGGCCTTCGTGGGCTGCGACTTCGACACGGCGCCGCGCTCGATCATCGAGCACCTGCCCGGGCTGGATGAGGAGTCCGCCAAGCGCCTCGCGGATCGCCGCGATGCCGGCGACATCGAGTCCCGCGAAGCCATCCGCGCCGAGGGGGTCTTGGACGAGGCCCAGTGGACCAGCGTCGCTGCCTTCCTGCGCATGCGCAGGTCCTCCGATCCGCTCGACCGGACCTCGCTACACCCCGAGCAATATCAGCTCGCGCGGCAGCTCCTGGAGAGCAGCGGCGGCTCCGTCTCGGAGTCGCTCGGGCGACCGGGAGCCACCAAGGGGCTTCGCCGACAGTCGTTCGATGTGGACGAGTTCACCTGGCGCGACCTGATGCGCGAGCTGAGCTTCCCCGGCCGTGACCCACGCGGTCGCAACCACGTCCCCGAGTACATCTCGGAGTCCACGGATCCGATCCGGCTCCAGCCGGGTCGCGTGATCACCGGGGTGGTCACCAACGTGGCGAGCTTCGGGGCATTCGTCGACGTCGGCAAGAAGCAGGACGCGATGATCCACATCTCGCAGCTGGCGTCTCGCTACATCAGGGATGCCCGCGAGCTCCTCTCGATCGGCGCCACCATCCGAGCGAAGATCGTGGACGGGAACTCGTCGCGCCTCGCGCTCTCGCTGAAGGACGTCCCGAACGAGGAGCGTCCCGAACGCGGCGCTCGCCGTCGGGGTGCTGCAACGCGCCGCCGTGGAGGCGGCCGTGGAGCGCGCGGCTCGGATCAGCCGACGGGACCGGCGGGGCGCATCTGGCGCCGTGACGGTGCCGCTGGAGCCGCCACGTCCTCGAGGCGAGGGACTCGGCGCGGGGGACCGCGTCGCGGCGGGCGCGACGAAGGTCGCTTCGAGCGCGGCGAGCGGGTCGATCTTCGCAAGATCAATGTTCAGCCGGACAAGCTCAGCAACAACCCCTTCGCGCAATTCTTCAAGCAGGATGACGGGCCGCCCAAGGAGGCGCCCCAGCCGAAGAAGAAGAAGGGCCCCAAGGGCAAGCGGCCGGAAAAAGGACCTGAGAAGGGACCCGAGAAGGGTCTCGAGCAGAGCGGCGATCCGATGCCCGATCCCCAGTTGGAGGGCTCACAGCCGCCGGAGGCCCAGAGCCCGGATTCGGCCAGCGAGGAGTGAGCAGCGAGGAGTGAGCAGCGCGGGGTGACCCGCAGCCGGCTCGGCGGGACCGAGCGCGCTCTCGTGCGCGCTCCGCCCCGTTGGGCTCAGCTCCCCTCGACGTTCCCCTCTCCGGGTCGGAGCGGGTGGGGCTCCGCGGTGTTCTGCTCCATCTCGTCGATGAGCCTGAACCGGTCGTCGTTGCCTTCGCCAGGACCCGCCGGATCTGGCGCGGGCAGGGCGGCGGCCGGCTCGTTGGTCGCATCGGAGGCCATCGCGAGCTCCCCCTCGGCCATGGAGTTGAGCTCCGCCGGATCTTCCATGAGGTCTTGCGGGAGCGATCGGAGGTCATCCATGAAGGAGGCCATCGCCTCCTTCGGGTTCCCGCCGTAGATCGGCTCGCGTGCTGCTTCGGCGTCCGTGTGGGGCTCCTCACCCTTGGGCTCCTGCGCGTCCTTGATCATCTGGGCGATCAACTGCTCGGTCGCATCACGTTGACTCTCCGCTGAGCTCGTGATGAGGGACCGGAGGTCCTGGCGAGCCGCATCGAGTCGGCGGTCGACCTGGGCCCCGAGCTGATCAAGGCTGGCCGCGAGCCGGAAGATGCGATCGTTGCTGGCTTCCTTGCTGGTGCTTGCCGCGGCCTCAGCGGCCTCGAAGCCGCTTCCGATCGAATGCTGGAGGGCTGCGAGATCCTGACGGAGCGTCGCGACCGCAGCTCCCGAGTCCCGGACGTGTGCTTCCATGGCCTGGAATTCGCGCTGGAGGAGCTCCTCGAGTTGCGTGTCGTCGGCCTCCTTGGGCCGCGGGCGGCGCATCCCGAAGGCCGTGCCGACGGTGAGCAGGCCGAACATCGCAAGGGGCCCTTTGTCCAGTCCCGCACGGGTCAGCCCATCGAGCACTGGCGCGAATGCCGCCGGGAGCTGGGGGACCAGGGCGGTCACCGCGGCGACCGCGATCAGGGCCACGCCGAACGTGCCAAAGAGCACCGGGATCGAGCGACCGATCAGGCTCGGTCGGCTGGGCTTCCCGTACGGGATGGAGGATCCGGTGCGAGGTGAGATCTTCTGGTTAGCGTGACGCTGCATGGGCTGATCCTCTAGCTGTGGTCCTACGCCGCAGAGGTGGACGTCGGGCCATCCCTGGGTTCGACTCTCTCTCCGGCAGAGCTTTACACCTTCCTGCGGTCCTCTTGAGCCCTCTTGGAAGGCCCATTCCTGAGTCCCCTCGACCGGAGGTCCATCTCCGACCGATAGAGTCATCAAGGGCGTAAGATGGGCCCCAGAACCGCCCTTGAAGGGTCCCCGCTGGTCGGGGGCGAGGGCTCATTCCAGCTGCCATGGCTCTCATTCAAGGACTCTCTGTTTCCCCGGGCCTGGGCCTCGGACCCGTCCACGTCGTCCGCGCGAGGCTGGACGCTGCGCCGATCTGGACCCTGCGTTCAGGCGAGATCGACGCGGAGGTCAAGCGACTGAACGACGCGATCTCCAGGGTGATCGACGTCCTCGGGGTGCGCCAGGCCGAGGTCGCCAAGGCCGTGGGGGAGCAGGACGCGGGCATTCTCGGAGTCCACCAGATGATCCTCCAGGATCCAGGCGCACGGGAGCAGGTCGACCGGACGATTCGGGAGGAGCGCATCAACGCGGAGGCCGCGGTGGAGCGCCTGGTCGATCGTCTGAAGGAGACGATGGGCCGGCTCGAGGGCGACTCCGTTCGGGGGTACGCCGCCGACATCAGCGAACCATGGCACGCCGTCATCGCGGCGCTGATGCGTTCGGACCAGGAGACGATCACCCAGGCGGAGGGGCGGGTCGTGATCGCGGCCGCGGAGCTGACCCCGGAGGCGGTGACCTTCCTCCCTCGCCATCGCGTCATCGCCGTGGTGACCGAGGCTGGCGGCCGGTTCTCCCATGGCGCCGTGCTGGCCCGCTCGTTCGGCATCCCCTGTGTTGTGGGTATCCCTAACCTGCTCGCCAGACTCGAGCAGAACATGCCGGTGCTCGTGGACGGGGACAACGGCGCCGTGACGCTCGCCCCGGACGAGGCCTCGGAGAGCGAATTCGAGCTTCGCCTCGCGCAGCGGTCCGTGCGGGAGGCGGCGCTCGCGCTGCATGCGACCGAGCCCGCGGTCACCCTGGACGGAGAGACGGTCTCTGTGCTGGTGAATCTCGAGTCGGTGCGTGACCTCGAGATGTTCGAGCATCGACGCTGCGACGGCGTCGGCCTGCTGCGCACTGAGTTCCTCTACATGGAGCGGACCGTCTTCCCCTCCGAGGAGGAGCAGTACCGGCTCTATCGTCGGATGGTCGACGCGATGGCCGACCGGTACGTCGTGATCCGCACCCTCGACATCGGAGGGGACAAGCAGCTGCCGTACTTCAAGACGCCGCGGGAGAACAACCCGGCGCTCGGCTGGAGAGGCACCCGGATCACCCTCGAGTGGCAGGATCTCCTGAGGGTTCAGCTGCGCGCGATCATGAGGGCGAGCCTGCACGGCGAGGTCCGTGTTCTGCTCCCGATGATCACCTCTCTCGAGGAGATTCGAGCCGTGCGCGCCATCTTCGATGAGACTCGGCAGCAGCTCAGCGCCCAGGGCTACGACGTTGCACCGGACATCCCCGTCGGGGTGATGATCGAGATCCCGTCCATGCTCTGGGTCCTCGACGAGGTTCTGGACCTCGTGGACTTCGTCAGCGTGGGAACCAACGACCTGGTCCAGTACCTCCTCGCGGTCGATCGGGACAACGTCTTCGTCTCCAGCCTCTACGAGCCCTGCCACCCGGCGGTGATCCGGGCGCTGGGAGCGATCGGCGACGCCGTGCGTCGCTCGGGGAAGAGCGCCTGTGTTTGCGGCGAGATGGCCGGAGACGAGGCCGTGGCCGTGATGCTGGCCGGGATGGGCTTTGACTCGCTCAGCGTCGCCCCCAATTTCCTGGCGGTCCTGAAGTTCGCCGTCCGGCGCACGACGATGGAGGATGCCCGGGCTCTGGCTGAGTCTGTGCGCGCTGCAGCCACCATAGAGGACGTCCGGGCGCGGCTGGACGAGGTGCGGGAGCGGTTCGGGGAGGAGATGCTGGAGGCCGTCTCCGGATCTGCGTCCACAGACGGTTGAGGAGGGGCTGGGGTACTGGTGTACTGTCTTGATACAATTTGGAAGGCGCGCGAACCCCAATTGATCGACCGTGACAACAGGACAATCCAACCCTCAGTCGGAGCCGAGCCAGGATAAACCCTGGTCTGAGTCCGACGTCGACGCGCTGAAGGCATCCTTCGGTCAGAAGGACGAGTCCTTCCTCGCCCGTGAGCTGGGACGCTCCGTGGAGGAAGTTCGGGCCAAGGCCACCGAGCTCCTCTCGACGGAACCTGCCAGCGGTCCCTGGTCGGCCGACGACGTCGACACCCTTCGACGCTACCTCGGTGGCGTGGAGTCCAAGCTCCTGGCGAGGATGCTCGGCCGGACGGTTGAGGACCTCGAGGGCAAGCTCGTCGAGCTCGCGACCACCCTCTCCGAGGCTCCCCTCACGAGCCCCGAGCTCATCCACTTCAAGCGCCAGTACGGCACCCGGGCGGACGAGGACCTGGCGATCATCTTCGGTCGGACCCTGGACCGAATTCAGGATGAGGCCGGTCGCCTCTGCCTGTCCAAGGACAAGGCGTACATGCGTCGCAAGACCAGCGGCAACGAGCGCACTCGCATGCCGCGCTGGACGGAGCCGGAGCTTCAGGTGCTGCGGCAGCTCTATCCTGGCGAGAGCAACCTGCAGATCGCCCAGCAGCTCGGGCGCTCCGTGAAGAGCGTGGTCTCGAAGGCCCACAACCTGGGCCTGAAGAAGGACAAGGCGCGGCTCGAAGAGATGGGTCGTCAGAACGTGCGCCTCCGCTACGACCGCGGCTCCGCGTCGTAGGGAAGGCTCGGGCCAGGGAGCGCTGACTCGAAGGCTCCGCAGCCCACAGCCCACAGCCTACGGGGCATCGGGTCAGGTGATGGGGCGCCGGTAGGCTCAGTCCCAGAGCCTGGCCCCAGAGAGCAGAGCGGCTTCACCACGCCCAGCGGCGCCTGGAAGCCCCACGGTAGGGCGGCCGAACGGGGATCGACGGCGCCGAGCCTCCCTCGGCTGCGCCGGCCGTCACGGCCCGGCTCACGTCATGTCAGGCGGCACCTCGCGTTCCCCCGCAGGAGCGGTCGAACCGATCTCTCAGGCCCGCGGGCGCCGCCGGGCCGCGGCGTACTGCGCGGGCCAGTGCTGCCCGGGCTCTCCGGACTCGTTGGCGGCCCGCAGGGTCAGGTGCGGATCCTCGAGGTGCGGCCGCGCCATGGCGCAGAGGTCCGCGCGTCCGGAGACCAGGATGGTGTTCGCGTGGTCGATCCCCTGGATCGCGCCCACGGCCATGACGGGGACCTCCGCCTCGTAGCGAATACGCTCGGCGAAGGGGACCTGGTACATGCGCCCGTACACGGGCCGGGAGGTGGGCACGTTACCGGCGCTCGAGACGTCGATCACGTCGACGCCACGGTCCTTGGCGAGGCGCGCGAAGCGCACGGAGTCCTCGACGGTCTGGCCGCCCTCGAAGAACCAGTCCGTGGCCGAGACGCGGAGGAAGAGCGGCATGCCCTTTGGCATGGCTGCGCGAACCACGTCGATCACCTCCAGAGGGAAGCGTGCGCGGTCCTCCAGTTGGTCGCCGCCGTACCCGTCTGCGCGGTCGTTCACCGCCGGAGACAGGAAGCTCGAGAGCAGGTAGCCGTGGGCCGCGTGGACCTCGATGACGTCGAACCCGGCGCGCACGCTGCGCTCGGTCGCGTCCTTGAACTCGGCCAGCACGGCGTCCATGTCAGCGCGGTCCATGGCCTTCGGGGCGGGGGCCCCGGGGCGGAAGGGGGCGTTCGTTGGGCCCATGGTGGACCAGGCGGTCTCATCCAGGAGGGGTGCGTCCCCCTCCCAGGGAAGCGAGTAGGACGCCTTCCGACCGGCGTGGCCCAGCTGCATCGCGACCTTGGCGCCGGAGTGCTCGTGGGCAAAGTCGACGATCTCCTTCCACCGAGCCTCGTGCTCGTCAGTGTAGATCCCCGTGCAGCCGTAGGTGATCCGGCCTTGCGCGGAGACGTTGGTGGCCTCAGTAAACAGCAGGCCGGCGCCGCCGATGGCGCGCGCGCCGTAGTGGACGTCGTGCCAGCGGAGCGGCGTGCCCTCGACGGCGCTGTACTGGCACATGGGGGAGACGACCACGCGGTTCGCCAGAACGACGTCGCGCGCGCGGAAGGGCGTGAAGGCGGGGAGCGTGATGACGTCGGGGTCGCCGCCCTCCTGCTCGATGAAGCGGCGCCGGGCGCTGTCCACGAGGTCGGGGTCGCGCAGCGCGAGGTTGTCGTAGGTGATGCGCTTCGAGCGCGTCATGAGGTTGAACGTGAACAGGACCGGGTCCTGCTCCATGTACCGCCCCGAGTGTTCGAACCACTCCAGGCTGATCTGGGCGGCCTTCTGGGTCTTGAGCACCTCGACGCTGCGGCGCTCCTGGTAGCTGGCCAGGGCGGCGCCCACGTCCGCGTCGTCCTCTCCCGTGCGGGCCGAGATGAGCGCGTCCACCAGCGCGATGGAGTCCTCCATCGCGAGCTTGGTCCCAGAGCCGATGGAGAAGTGGGCGGTGTGGGCCGAGTCGCCGACGAGGACGGTCTTGCCGTCCACCCACGTGGCGCACGCGACGGTGGGGAAGACGCGCCAGATCGAGCGGTTGGTGAGGAGCTCGTGGCCCTCGAGGTGCTCCGAGAACAGGTCCGCCACGTAGCGAACGGTCGCGTCCTCGTCGCCATCACCGAGCCCCGAGCGCTGCCAGGTCGCCTCATCGCACTCCACGATCCAGGTGGAGCGGGGCTCGTCGCCGCGCTCGAAGGGGTAGGCGTGGATGTTCCACACCCCGTGCTCGTTCTCCTTGAAGATAAATGTGAAGGCCCCGAGGGGCTTGTCGGTCCCCAGCCAGCAGAAGCGCGCCTTGCGCCAGTCGATGCAGGGGCCGAAGCGGTCCCCGGCGCCCTCCCGCACGGCGCTGTTCAAGCCGTCGCTGGCCACGACGAGGTCCGCCGACTGCTCGAGCTCCGCGCGATCGACCTCGACTTCGTAGTGGGAACGCACGCCGAGGGCCGCGGCGCGTCGATCCAGGATCGCCAGCAGCTCCTTGCGCGCCAGGCCGCAGAAGCCGTGTCCGGTAGAGCGGACCATCTCGCCGCCGATGAAGGTCTCGATGTCCGTCCAGTAGGCGAACGACTCACGGATCTCCCGGAAGCTCTCGGGGTCGGCGCCCTCGACGTTACCAAGGGTCTCGTCGCTGAAGACCACGCCCCAGCCGAAGGTGTCGCCGCGGGCGTTGCGCTCGTAGACGTCGATCTCGGCGCCGGGGAACGCCTTCTTGGCGAGGATGGCCGTGAACAGCCCGCCAGGACCTCCTCCGATGACCGCGATCTTCATGGACGGAGCATAGTCCGACCGAGCGAGCGGCTCTGCCGGGGAGCCGTTCCCTTTTTGCTGAACGTGGCGATTCTCGTGGGGCCTAGCGCCCCCCCGGCCCCGAGACCTGGAGCCTCAGCCAGCGCAGCCCCCCAGGGGCCTCGGCGCTGCGTTCGAGGACAGCAGAGCAGGTCGCGCCGTCCTCGGCCGCGCGGAACGTGACGACCGTGTGCAGCGGGCCGATCGGCTGGGAAGAGAGCAGGTCCACCGGCAGCGCGGGTCGCGCGGGGAAGGGCGCGGAGCTCTCCAGCAGGTCTCGCTGGAGACGCACGCGACCGTCGCGCTCAACGAGCTCGAATCCCCTGGCGAGCAGGGGCGCCAGCGCGGCGGCTGGAGGCGTGCCTGGACGACCCTCTCCGGGCTCCAGGGCCTCGGCGAGGTGCTCCAGGGCCTCGATCACCCCTCCGCGGGCGGGGCCGTCTCCCGCTCCCTGGGTCTCATCCTTCCACAGGGCCGCCACCAGGGCTGCGCCCTCGGGGTCGACGCCCAGGAGCTCGGCGCGGACGAAGGGGTAGAAGTCATTCACCCCGAGCAGCGACTCGGTGGTCTCCGCGAAGTACTCGTCCACGGTGGTGAGGGCGTAGTGACTGGCGATCGCGCCGGACCAGCGCAGGGTTTGGTCGTAGCTGCCCCGGGAGCGGACGGCTTCGAGCGCCGCCTCGAGCCGCGGTTGCTCCGGCCGGAGGACCTGGTCGTGCAGCGCGTGGGCCAGCTCATGGAGGACCATGGAAGGTTGATGCCTTCGCCAGTCGACGAACGTCCGGGCGCTGGAGATCTCCACGGACCGCGCCTTGGCCGGGTCGAAACCGTTGCGCTCGAGCCACCTGGCGCTCGGGTGGTAGCAGGCGCATGGCGCCACTGGATCGGCCACGCCGAGGTAGATGGGGACCGACCGCAGGAAGTCGTGCCGGATCGCGGGGGTCTGGTCCAGGACGTCGCCGAGGTCGCGGTCCAGCGCGTCGAGGGCGCGGGCGCCCACCTCTGCCTGGTCCCCGTCGATCAGATCCGGCGCCATGCGCACATCGAAGCCGCGCACTGGGCGCAGCACGTAGGCGCTGGCCCGGAGCGAGCCGCTGCGACGCGGACCTTCCTGCGCAGCCTCCTCGTCATCGACAGGCGGCGGAGCATGGACCGGGCCCGGCAGAGAGTGGCGGGCTTCGGGCGCCGCCAAGCCCTGCTCCGGCGGCGCCGTGGCGCAGGCTGCGCCGCCAGCGACGAGCAGGATCAGCGCCCTCCAGCCCCTCAAGCCCCGAGCTCCTCTCGGAGCTGAGTCATGCTCCGTGTCAGCTCGCGAACCTGACGCTCCAGGGTCTCCACGCGGTCAGCGAGAGGAGCAGGATCGCCGCCAGGGGCAGCGGTTGGCGGCGCCGCGGCACCGGCGGGGGCGATGGGATGTCCGGGTGCAGGCTCCACCGACGCCGTGTCCCCTGCGCCCGGGTCCATTTGCTTGCACAGGAGCTGCGAGGTCCTGGGGGCACGCCCGCCGGTCGCGGTGATGGCGTATCCACGGTCCCGAAGGGCCTGGAGCGCCTGCTCGAGGGCTGCGAGGTCCGGGAGGTCTCGCATGCGACGAGCGCGGGAGCGGAGCTCGCCAGCGGTCTGAGACCCACGCAGGAGCAGCTCGGCCAGGACCGCCACCTCGCGCTCACCCAGGCTCAGGGTCTCGCTCGCATTGTGCCGCCACCTCTCGACCCGGCTGCCGGCCGGCACGCTCTGCCCCGCGAGCCCCTTCATCCGCAAGCCCTGGAGGGCGATCCGCACCTCGGCCTCGGAGAAGTCCACCTCGGGGTCCCTGTTGCTCTTCTGGTTGCAGCCATTCGTGATGGCGTTCAGGGACAGGGGGTACTGGTCCGGCGTCGTGAAGGCCTTCTCGATCAGCACGCCCAGCGCGCGCGCCTCGTGTCCGTTCAGCGAGATGTCCATGGCGCCCACCCTAAGGGATGCGGCTCGCCGGGCAGTGGGTATCCTCTCCCCGATGGAACGGTCGGAGAACGGCGCCGCGCAGGGAGGGATCGATGTGGTCCTCGTGCACCCGGAGATCCCGCACAACTCGGGCTGCGCTGGCCGGCTCACGGCGGCGATGGGGGCGAGGCTCCACCTGGTCGAGCCCCTTGGATTCAGCCTCGAGGACCGCTACCTCAAGCGGGCAGGGCTCGACTACTGGCCGCTGGTGGACCTGACGGTGCATGGGAGCCTGGAGGCGTGCTTCGACGCGCTCCGCTCCGGAAGCGAGCGGCCGCTCGAGGAGCGGCTGCGCCTCTTCTCTGCGAGGGGCGGGACCTCCCTGCGCGAGGTCGCCTTCGAGCCAGGGGACATCCTGGTCTTCGGAAGCGAGAGCAAGGGGCTCCCCGCTGAGCTCCTTGAGGCCCACGCCGGCCGCCGCGTGCGGATCCCGATCCACGACGGCGTGCGCTCCATCAATCTGGCCAACGCGGTGGCCATCGCGGTCTATCTCGCCACGGGCGACGCGTCGCCGCCGAGCGAGCCTCCGGTTCACTGACCCCAGAAGGCGCGCGCGGTCGCGGGGTCGGTTCGCTCGAAGAGGATCAGCGTGAGCTCGCTGAAGTCGCGCGGCGGGCTCGAGGGATCCTCGAGCGTCGAGAGGCTCATCGGGTGGAGGCGGAGCCGGGTTCCGTCGAAGAGCGGGCGTTCCTCGGGCCGAGAGGTCTGCCCCTGGCTCCGGAGGGCCCGCTTCAGGGCGCGCATCTGGCCGGGGTCCTCCTCGCGCACGATGCCGGGGCGCCAGGTGGCGTAGAGGAGGTCGGGGGCGGGCGCGCCGTGGTCCAGGAACCAGGCGTGGGGGACACGCTTCTCGTGCCCCGCCGTCCCGCCGGCCTTGACCTCCCGTCGGGCTACCGAGGGGGTGACCAGGCCGTTTCGGTCCACGAAGTCGAGCGACGGTGCGAACCAACCCGGCGACCCGATGGGGCCGAAGGCGAGGACCTCGCCCGGCTGCGCCTCGGCGGCCAGCGCCTTCCCGAGCAGGGTGAAGTTGCCCTCGTTCTGTCGAGCCACCTCGACGCGCTGGGCTTCGCTCCGGTAGCCGCCCTTGAAGGAGCGGAAGCGGAGCGCGCTGCGCAGGCTCTCGGGGGCGACGTGGACGTCGAAGAGCGGCAGCGGCTGGGCCGCGGCGACCCCGAGGGTGAGGGCGATCCCGGCGCCGCGGGGGACCCTGTCGATGCCCACCGCCGCGAGGAGCGCGAGGGCCGGCGTGCAGGGGGCGAGGAAGCGGAAGAACGGCATCCAGTCGCCGCCGACGAGCACGTTGTAGGCCACGAAGCCGAGAGCCACGAACAGGCTCGCTCCTGCGGCGACCCGTGCGCGGGAGGAGGTGTGGCGCAGGGCCGGCAGCGCGAGCCCGAGGGCGATCAGGGGGGTGAGCGACACCAGGGCCCACGTCGCCACCTGGCGCAGCCCGCGGCCCAGGACCTCTGCGCCGCCGCCGGTCTTGGCGGCGACGGTGTTGGGGAGCCACTGCCCGAAGACGACCTGGCGCCAGACGAGCTGGGCCACCACGGAGGCCGCGGCGAAGACGACGATCCAGGTGAGGCGCTGGCGGTGGCGGCGGAGCGCGTGCTTGCCGTCTCCGGAGAGCAGCCACTCGGCGGCGAGGGTGGCGCCCGTCACGCCGGCGACCCAGAGGATGCCCTCGACCCGTACCGCCGCGACGGCGGCGGCGGTGAGGGCCAGCTGCAGGAGGTCGGATCGGCTCGAGAGTTCCTTGCGCAGGAGGCCCACAGAGAAGGCGGTCAGCAGGAGCGTGAAGAGCGTGGTCTCCATGCCTCCAGTGGACCACGCGACGAAGGGCGCTGAGGTGGCGAGCAGCACCACCGACGCGCACTCTCCCGCTCGCCCCAGGCGCAGCTCGGAGGTCACGAAGCGCAGCTGCACGATGAGCACGCCCATCGCCAGGGAGAGCTGGAGAGGGCCGAGGAAGTCGGGGAAGGAGGCGCCGGCCTGGTAGAGCGCGGCGAGCAGCGCGGTCCACAGCAGGTTGCTGAAGCCCTCCACGGGTTGCCCGCCGGGGCCGAGCTCGAAGGCGTTGAAGACGGGCGCGCCCAGCTCGACCCAGTTCCTGGCGATGCGCAGGGAGATGTACGCGTCGTCCACCAGGAACTCCACGCGACTGACGAGGGCGAGGAGCAGAGCTGCGGAGAGCGCGAGCAGCGCGAGGCTGAAGCGCCCTGCGCCTGAAGGTCTCGCGTCTGAAGATCCCGCGGCTGGGGATCCTGCGCCGGTAAGCCCAACCGCTGGATCTCCTGCGGCCTGAGCCCCTCGCTGCTGCTCGACTGTCGGCTGTTCCATCTTGGGGGTCGTCGCTCCCTACGGGGGAGCGTACGCTCCCGAGCCCCGTATCGCTCGTCCTTGCCCGCACCTTCACGCCCATGTCCACCGAACCCTCCGAGCCCACCTCCGCCCAGCCGATCCGGCGGAAGCCGCGACGGGGTGATCGCTTCGACGTCGAGATCGACGTGATCGACGACCGCGGCCGGGGGGTCGCCGCCGTGGGAGAGAGTCGGCTGCGCATGCGTCACGCGAACCCAGGGTCAACGGTCACCGCGGAGGTCCTCAAGCGGCGTGGGGGGCGAGTCGAGGCGCGGGTGGTGCAGGTCCTCGAGCCGGGGCCGCACGTCACGGCCGCGCGCTGTCCGCACGCCGGCGTTTGCGGGGGCTGCGCCCTCCCGACGCTCGAGTACGGCGAACAGCTGAGCCAGAAGCGCGGGCTGGTGGGGCGGGCCCTGGCCGGGTCCTTCGAGGCCGCTGGCCTCGGCGAGCCGCCGCCCGTCCAAGACGTGGAGCCCGCGACCACGCTCGAGGGCTACCGGAACAAGATGGACTTCACCTTCGGGTCCCGTCGGTACGTGCTGTCCGAGGAGCCCGATGGGGTGGACGCATCGTTCGGCCTCGGGCTGCACGCGCCAGGCCTGTTCAGCAAGGTCCTGGACGTGGAGCGGTGCGCCATCGCCTTCGACGGCTCCGACGGGATCCGCAACACGGTGCGTGAGCTCGCCCTCGAGGCCGGCCTCGCCCCCTGGGATCTCCGGGCCCACGAGGGATTGCTCCGCCACCTGGTCGTGCGCCGCGGGGTCAGGACGGGCGAGACGATGGTGGACCTGGTGACGTCCGAGCGCGCGGCGGAGCTCATTGACCCCCTGGTCGCGACGCTGCTCGAGCGACATCCGGACATCACCACCGTGGTGCAGAACGTCACGCAGCGGGCCGCGACCGTGGCCTACGGTGAGGAGGAGCACATCCTGCATGGCCCGGGGACCATCGACGAGGTGCTGTGTGGCAAGCGCTTCCGGATCTCGGCCGACTCGTTCTTCCAGACCAACACAGAGCAGGCCGAGCGGCTCTTCGAGATTGTGGCGGAGGAGGCCCGCGTCGAGCCGGGTCAGCGCCTCTTTGATGTGTTCTGCGGCGCCGGGACCATCGGACTCGCGATCGCCCCAGAGGGGGTGGAGCTGGTCGGCTTCGAGAGTGCCCCATCGTCGATCCGAGACGCCCGGCAGAACGCCGCCCGGAACGGCCGCGAAGACGCCGTGTTCCATGAGGGCGATGTGCTGGAGACGATTCGTCTGGAGTCGGAGTCGCGCCGGCCGGACGTGCTGGTGGTGGACCCGCCGCGGGCGGGGCTGCACCCGAAGGTGCCCGCCCAGCTCATCGAGCTCGGCGCGGACCGGATCGTCTTCGTGTCCTGCAATCCCACGTCCGGGGCCAGGGACGTGGCGGCGCTGTGCGCCGGTGGATACGAGGTGACGGCGGTGCGGCCCGTGGACCTCTTTCCGCATACGCCACATGTTGAGGTCGTCTTCACCCTGGAGCGGCGGGCGTGAGCGGGCTCCGCGCCGGACCTGGAACGATGCTCCTCAGCGCACCGGAGCTGCTGGACCCGAACTTCATGCACACCGTCGTGCTCATGTGCCAGCACAACGAAGAAGGCGCCTTCGGGCTCGTGGTGAACCGGACGGCGGAGGCGCGGGTCGGGGACCTCTTCCCCGATCACCCGGACCTCCAGACCCTCGAGCTCAGGGTCCGCGAGGGCGGGCCCGTCGCGCGCGACACGCTCCAGGTGATCCACCGGTTCTCAGGCAGCCTCGCCGAGTCGACCGGCGGGCTCGACGTCGGAGACGGGATCCGGATCGGCGCCGACCTCGAGTCACTCGTCCAGGGAGCCGGCGCAGCGGCGGCGCTGGAGGACAACGCGCGCTTCGTCGTGGGATACGCAGGGTGGGGGGCTGGGCAGCTTGATATGGAGATCAGCACCGGGTCCTGGCTCCCCCTGCCCACGGCGGCGGACCTGGTCTTTGCGGAGGGTCAGGCCGAGGAGGTCTGGCGCGCAGCGATTCGCAGGCTCGGTGGCGGGGGAGCGTCGCTCGCTCACGTCCCGCCGGACCCCACCTGGAACTGATGGAGAGCTGCTCCGGGGACGCGATCGGAGGCCCGGGAGTTATCCTCTCCGGGCGCCCCTTCCCGGCGCTCTCCCCTTGTCGAACCTGAACGCACCAGAGCCCCGCTCCGAAGACCCGACGGCGGACTCAGAGCCGACCTCCCGTCGGTTCGGCTGTACCGGCACCCTCCTCTCCAGCGGATGCGGGTGCCTCGCGTTCATGTCGGGCGCCGCCGTGGCGATCGCGCTGTTCGGCGCTCACCTGCTCTCCGGGTGGGGTGCGCGCGCCTTCGAGGAGTTCCTGGCCAGCGGCATGGATGGCAGGGTGGAGATCTCCGGGGTCGACCTCTCCTGGAGCAAGCGTCAGACGATCCGGTCCGTGACGGTGGTGGGGCCGGACGGCCGACAGGTCGCGCAGGCGCGCGCAGAGATCCCCTCGCTCCTGGACCTGCTGGGCCGGGGCGGCCCCGAGTGGAGATTTCAAGTGGACGTGCTCTCGCTCCGCTCGAGCGTCGACGGGGAGGGGATCGATGACCTCCAGCGGATCATGCGGGTCGGCGATCAGGCGATGCTGGAGACCGTGCTCCGTGGCATGACGCGCTGGACCGAGGGGGTCCCCTCGAGACAGGTCCTGAAGGTGGAGCTCTCGGTCAAGGACTGGACCGTGGACGACACCGCCTCGGGCCGTGGTCTCGTGAGTCTCCGTGATGCCGAGGCGAGCATCGAGTGTCGCCCTGGCGAGGCGAAGCTGACCGTGGACCGTGCGCTCGTCAGCTGGCCGGGGCTCCGCGAGCCGGCGCCTGTGAGCGCGGCGGTGACGCTCGGCGTCTCCAGGGACCTCGTATACACCAGTGGAGTCACGCTGGAGCAGCTTCAGCTCTCGTCCGCCGGTGTCCCGCTCGACGTGGCCCGCTCGCTGGGCGTGATCTCCCGGAGACCCAGGGCTGAGCGCGCCGCGCCGCGCAGCGTTCAGGCGTGGTATCAGGGGCACGTCGTGGACTCCTTGATGGAGGAGCTGGAGAGCGGCGCGGAGGTCACCGTTGACGTCGGCCCCGGCCCTGACGGGGAGGAGGCGGTCGGGCGCTTCGAGGTGGACAGCGCCGGCATGGCGCTCTCGCTCGCCGTCCAGTGGGAGAATGGGCGAATGGTCCCGGGGACACGGGCGGGGGGCGACCCGTTCGAGGTCCTCCTCAAGAGGCAGAGCGGCGGCCTCGCCCGCCTCGTCAGGGGGCTCCTCCCGGAGCGCTTCTCTGCTCAGGAGCTGGGTGGGGCCCACGACTGGGAGGTGTCGAGCCGCAACTTCTCGATCCCCTTCGAGCCGCGCGACCTGCTTGACTTCAGGTCCGCGATGCTGGCTGCGGCGGCGGAGATGCAGCTCGAGGGGGATGCGCGCGTCCGCGGCGCGAGGGCCGCCCGCGTCCGCATCGGGGTCCCATCGGACTCGCCTCAGTCCCTGGACCTCGATCATTACCTCACGAGCTTCGTCCTTGACGGCGCGGCGGGCTCCACAGTCACCAGCTCCTGGCGAGATGGTCAGGCGCGGTCCGCCAACATGCTCCTGGAGATTCCGGGGAGCATCAGCCCCCCGGACGGGCCCACCTCAACCCGGACCAAGGGGCGGATGGAGATCTCCGCCTTCGACGTGCCGTTGGCGATGCTGGGGTGGCAGCGAGCGCTGCCCGCGGAGCTCATGGCGCTCCTGCCACAGCGCCTGGAGAGGATCCGGCTCGAGGACCTAGCCCTGCCTTCGATCGGCGGTCTGGCGCCTTCAGGGGCCGGAGGACAGGTCAAGGTCGACATCAATGCGGGGGGGGGGAATCGGTTCTTCGGCTTCATCGAAGGCTCGACCCTCTCTCTCCCGTTCGCGAGTCTCGAGGCCAGCGCCGACGCGACCATGTGTGCGGCCTTGCTCGAACGCCTGCTGCCCTGGTTCGCGAGCGTGCGGCCCGCGTCCGGCGGCAAGTCGAGCCTCCGGATTGAGGTCGCCAACTACTCGGTCGATCTGGCGGCGAAGGAGTTCAGGGAGGCCGGGCAGATGAACATCGAGATCGGAGCCATGTCGGTTCGACTGCAGCCGGGCCTGGTCGGCACTCACTTCGCCGTCGGGGAGGAGGCTTGGGTGGAGTGGGGACCGGAGCGGGTTCAGATGGAGTTGGACCAGGGCATCGTTCGCTACCGCCAGGCGCAGATCCCGCTCGGAGATGAGGTGGAACCGGTGCGTCTCAGCGGAATCTACGACCGGAGAGATGCGGTGCTATCGGTCAGGGCGGTCGTGCCTGCCAACGTGCTCGTGGGAGCGCAGGATCTGGGGATCCTCCCCGCCCAGTTGACGCTCACCGGGCCTGCCACGGCGCTCGACCTCGCGGTGGATCGAGACATCATCGCGCCCTTGATCGAGACGATCCGCGGCGGCGAATAGTCCGCCTGGTCGAGCCAAGGGGGAGCTTGAAGCTGCAGCGAGAGGCGGCCGGATCCTCGCGCGCAATGTCGCCACCCGAAGTGGGGCTCAGCCCTTGGGCGCTGCCTCAAGCATCGCGTCGAGGAGCGGGTTGTCCGGGCAGTCCTTGCGCCACGCGGCAACGATCTCGAGCTCCGCGTTGGGTGAGGGGAAAGGACGGGACTGGACGGCCTCTGTGCCTGGCTGGTCGTCGGAGAGCCAGGGGAGGATGGACCAGCCGAGGCCAGCTGCGACGAAGCCGAGGATGGTCTCTGCGCTCGACCCCGAGAGGGTGGACCTCGGTGAGAGGTCGTGCTGGCCAAGGGCCATGTACTGGAGCTCCCGGGCGCGCGGCTGCGAGTAGGCCACGAATGGGAGGTCCGAGAGGGCCGAGAAGTCCACGGGCTCATCTTCCGGCTGCGCGTGTTGCTGCGGGAGGACGACGAAGGCCTGGAGGGCCGCGACCTTCATGGTCGCGATGTCATCTGGGATCTCGTAGAAGTGGTCGATCGCGAGGTCCACGGTGCCCTGGCGGAGGAGGGCGATGGCGTCATCGCCGGTCTCCTCGAGGTGAATGTCAATCGAGGCGTGGTCGCCGTGCAGCCGCTGGATCCAGGCGGGGATCAGCCGCCGCAGGAGCAGGCTGGAGCTGGTCACCCGGAGGGTCCCGCCAAACTCGCCTCCTCTCACGGAGCGGATGACGGAGGGCAGCGACTCGAAGAAGGGGCGGACGAAGTCAAAGAGCCGCTGACCTGCCGGAGTGAGCGCCATACGGTCCTTGGCGACACGCTCGAACAGCGTCACCGCCAGCTCATCCTCGAGCTTCTTCACCTGCTGGTGAACGGCGGGCTGCGTGATGGGGTACGGGAAGGCCCGTGCGGCACGCGCGTACCCGCCGGTTCGAGCCACCCAGAAGAATCCCTCCAGTCGATGGAGGCCGAGGTGCTGGGGATCGCTTGCCATGTGCCGTTCAGATAGGGGTCGAGATGGCGCGGCCAAGGTAATCCGCGACCGTGCTCGAGATCATGGAGAACAGCTCGTGCCCGTCCTTGTCGCAGAGCCAGGACTGGCTCTCAGGGTCGAGCACGTAGTGCCAGGCGCGCACGCCCGCCGCGTACCACATCTCATTGGTCGCGGTCTGACGGTTGAGGACGTAGGTGGGACCGCCCTCGAATTGGATCTTCAGCACACCGTCCGCTGTGGAGAAGTCGACCTCGTCGGGATCAAAGTCCTCGAGCCAGTCCTCGACGCGCCGGATGACGTCGTCTGCGAGTCGCAAGAATGTGGGGCGATCCATGTGTGTGTGGGGGTCAGGCGAGGCCGAGCTCGGCGACCCCATCCTCGTCCAATCCTAGGAGGTGCCCGATCTCGTGGAAGAGCGTGACACGGATCTCCTCGGTGAGGTGCTCCTCGTCGCGCGCCATGCGCTCCAGGTTGCGCTGGAACAGGTAGATCGAGGGCGGCAGCTGGGCCGGGAAGTCCTCGGCCAGGTCGTGGATCGTGGGGCCGACGAAGAGGCCGAGGATGTCAGGGGGGGTGGCGGAGGGGTCGCGGGGGTCGACGAGTTCCCGGAAGGGGACCGGCTCTCGCACCACCCGGACCCTGCGCACGCGGTCGGCGAAGGGGGCGGCCAGCGAGCCGAGCGCGTCCTCGACGATACGGTCGAAGGTCGCCGCGGCGAC
Organism: uncultured bacterium; assembly: GCA_905480285.1. GTDB lineage: Bacteria > Planctomycetota > UBA1135 > UBA1135 > Saltatorellus. The sequence goes on along the minus strand of CAJQPT010000196.1, from coordinate 18,702 downwards.
CCGCACCGGGGCCGGTCGATCACCGTCGAGCGCGGCGGCCTCGACCAGGAGCGCGTGGGCTCGATCGTGGTCGCCCGCGTGGTCCGCGAGCAGCGCGAGGCGCTCGTGAATCCATGGGTCTGGCTCGACGGCGGCGATGGCCTCGAAGGCCGAGGCGGCGCCCGCCAGGTCCCAGCGTTCGAGGGCCACCTCGCCATCGAGCTCGACCACCTCGAGGTCGTCCTCGCCCAGGATCGCTCTCGCGGCGTCCAGGCGCTCGCAGGCGGGGTCGAGCATGCCGAGGTCCAGATAGGCGCGGACCTCCAGCAGGGCGCGGAGGCCGCCCTCCGGTGCGCGGGATGCCTGGGAGAGGGCCAGCTCGGGGTCGCCAGCCTCCAGCGAGGCGAGGGCGGATTCCAGTGCTGGATCCAGGGGCGGTTCGTCGTATTCGTTCATCATCATCATCAGCCAGCCTGCTGTCTCGGCGAGCTCTTGCCGCTCGCCGGCCCCTTCGCCGGGCCCTTCACAGGGCGCCGCCGGGCGGCGTCGTCGCGGCGCCGCTCGTCCAGCGCGCGCTTCTTCGTCGAAGCCCAGGAGCAGATGGGGCAGCTCGCGAAGTCGTGGAAGCGTGCCGGGCAATGTTCGCGGCCGAAGAAGATGATCTGCAGGTGTACCTTGGACCAGGTGGACTCGGGGAACACCGCCTTCAGGTCACGCTCGGTCCGCTCGACGGAGGTGTCGTTCGAGAGGCCCCAGCGCGCCGCGAGGCGGTGGATGTGGGTGTCCACAGGGAAGGCCGGCATCCCGAAGCTCTGGGCCATGACGACGCTGGCGGTCTTGTGTCCGACGCCGGGGAGATCCTCGAGGGCAGCGAGATCAGCGGGGACCTCTCCGCCGTGGCGCTCCACGAGGATTTCCGCCAACCGGCGGACGTTCTTCGCCTTGGTGGGGGCGAGTCCGCAGGTCTTGATGGAGTCGAGGATGTCCTCGACCTCAAGGCGAGCCATGGCCTCCGGAGTGCTCGCCTTCTTGAAGAGGCCCGGCGTGACGAGGTTGACCCTCAGGTCCGTGGTCTGAGCCGAGAGGAGGACGGCGATCAGCAGGGTGAAGGGGTCCTCGTGATCGAGCGGGATCGGGGTGACCGGATACAACTCCTCGAGTTGGAGCAGGATCCGCTCCGCCTTCTCGCTGCGCTTCATACGGGCAGCCTAACCCCTGGGAGGCTCGCCCGTTTCCCATACCGCAAGACCTGTCTCTGGCCGACAGGCCGCCGTCCAAGCCGCGGCTGGGCGCGTCTCAGAGCTTCCAGCGGGCCCCGAGCTCTCTCTTGGGGCCGGTCTCCACCGGGGACAGTTGAAGGGCGACCGAGGCCCGGCTGTCCGGTCCAGTGGGCGGGGTCGTCGCGAGCGGAGGAAGGGAGGGGATACCCAGCCGCGGGGCCGCGTCGCGCAGCTGGAATCCGCTCGCCGTGGTGATCTGCTCCTTGCCGCGCACGAAGAGGAAGCGCATCTGCTTCCCGAGGGGCAGGCCCTTCAGCTGGGCGACCCCGTTCGCATCGAGCCGCGCACTCTTGATCATCCGCCAGCCCGGCTCAAAGGCCGGGGCGCGACCCGGTGCCTTGCCGGCCATCTCCCGCACCTCCTTGACGGAGTTGTTCATCTCCATCTTCATGGGCTTCACTGTGCCCTTGGCGCCCGAGCGAGCCATCTCGGCTTCCTTGGCCAGCCTCTGCTTCCGTGCCTCTTCCGTGGCCCGTCCGTCCCCGGAACGGCCCATGCCCGGGTTCTTCTCCTCATAGATCTGCTGATCCGTGCCGCCCTGCTGACGAGTCCTCAGGACCGCCGCCGCGTGCTCGGGGTCGAAGACGTGGACGCTGACCTGGCGGGGACGCTCCTCGCCCTCCTGGGAGAACTCCAGGCGCACTTGCCCGAGGGACGGGATCGTGATGTCGACCTTCTCTTGTCCCCCGTGAGTGAGCTCCTGGGCGACCGACTCTGTCCAGCGGGCGTCGCCGGGGCGGCCAACCGAGACTCGCCACTCACCAGCCTCGGGCAGGTTCGCCTTGATCCGCCCACCAGCCAAGAGCTCTGCGCTCACCACACCGCTTCTCGATCGGGGCTGAGCGCGGGGATCCGAGCCATCCCGCACGAAGTCACGGGACGAGGGGTGCCCCACCCCCTTGGGCAGGAAGTAGACCGGCAAGCCGTTCACGGGTTGATTGAACTCGTCCTGGACGGCGCCTGTGATCCGGAGGCCCTGGGCGAGCCTCGCGACGGTCCGGACGCGCTTGCCGGACTCGAGAATGACCTCTCGCCGCCAGGTCGGGAAGCCCTCCATCTCCACCCTCAGGTCCCAAGGCCCCGAGGCCACGCCCTCCCAGCGCTCGCGGCCCGTGGACTCCAGCTCGCTGCCCACCCGGGTCGCGAGGATCTGGGCCTCGGGGAGGGGTTGGCCGACCTCGTTGAGGACCACCACTTCCCATGATCGAGTCGGGCCCTGATCCGTGACCGGGCTGAATTCCCGATCCGTTGCCACGGAGGCCAGGTCGGTCTCCGCTGGCGCCGCAGGGGTGGGCTCAGGGTCCGGCGTAGCGGTCGCGCTGACCTGGGGCTCGGAGGCCTGGTGCCGCTGCGCTCCAGGATCAAGCGCCACCGCGATGAGCCCGCCGCCCAGCAGAACGGCGGCAGCGATGAGGAGGAGGGTGCGATTCATGACACTTGGTGGTACGTCCGGCCGCGCGACGGACTTCCCCGCCCGGTGGTTCTTTGGCCCTCGAAGTCTATCCCTACGCCTCGTGCCAGGCGGTGACGGCTCGTCCAGGGCGGCTCAGGGGCACGAGGGGCCAATCAGGCCTGCTCAAGCTCCAGGATCGGGTCCCCTTTCTGGACGTCGGCGCCGTCGCCGACGATCCAGCGGACCACGCGGCCTCGGGTGGGCAGCCCCTTGACCGGGCGATAGGGCACCGTCGAGAAGGTCTTCATGACCTCTACCAGGCAGACGGCCGCTCCGTCCTCCAGGACCGAGCCGGGCGCACAGAAGGGGTCCTCTCCGGGACCGGGCCGGTGCCAGACTCGGCCTGATTGCTCCGCGACGAGGACCAGGCCAGCGCCGGCTTCCTCGGGGGCATCTGACTCGGCCGCGGCCTCGCCTGCGCCCGCGGGGTCGATGCGATAGAGGGCCTCGCCGAACCCGGCGGCTGAGAGGACCCGCTCCGGCGGATCCGTCACCACGGCGCCACGGACACCCGGCGGGATGGTGAGCTGGACGGTGCCCTCGAGGCGCTGGAGCGCGCCCGCGGTCATGCCCGGCGCGACCACGGCGCCCCGGCCGAGGGGGGCGGTGAAGTAACCCACATCTGGAGCCCGGAGCACGATGAGCCCGTCCTCGTGGGTCATCCGTAGGTCCAGGGAGTGTGACGCGCTGCTCATCCGCGCACCTCCGTGAGGGCCGCGAGGTCGTGGAGCGACCAGATGCGGGGGTTCTTCGTGCGCCGTGTCCCGCTGGACTGATAGGCGGCCTCTGCGAACATCTCGAGCCAGCCCCGGAGCTCATTGGTCTGCACGATCTCGTCGGTGTCCATCTGCGAGGCCGAGCGATACGGGTCCATGTCGCCCTCGATACGAGCCTCTGTCTCGCGCATGCCCTGCTCGATGGCCGCCCGCTCCTCCGGGTCCTCCGACAGGATCTCGAAGTCATCGTCGAGCTTGGTGTTGAAGGCGGCGATGGCGAGCGTCCGGCCCTCCATGACGGACTGGCGCGTCAGCGGCGTGGAGAGCTGTACGACCGGCTCGTAAGGGAGCCCCGCCATGGCGTAGTAACCCGCGCCTGACGCCTTGCGGAGCAGGACCGTGAACATGGGCACCGAGTTGGTGCTGTTGGTGTAGATGAGCGACGAGCCGTAGCCGAGGAGCCCCTGCCGCTCGGCCTCCACGCCGATGTCAAAGCCAGAGATGTCCTGGAGCCACACGATCGGTATCCCATCCGCGTCGCACGCGCGGCTGAAGGCCGAGACCTTGGCGATGCCCTCGCGGTAGAGGATCCCGGCGGGCTTCTGGCCGTCCCTCCCGTCAGGGTCATCGATGAGCCCTTGGCGGTTGGCGACGAAGCCCATGTACAGCCCGTTCACCCGGCCTACGCCCACGATCATCTCACGGCCCCTATCGGGGAGCACCTCCCAGAAGAGGCTGCGGTCCACGAGGCGAGCGATGACCTCGGGGGCGTCGTAGGTCATGCGGTGGTCCGGCGGGAAGATGCCGTCCAGCTCATGGGGTGGGAAGTGGGGGGGGCCCGCGTCTGCGCCGTGGCGATAGTAGTCCGCCGCGCTGCTTCCGAGCTTGCCGACCTCCTCGCGGATCACCTGGAGCGCGGTCGAGTCGTCCGGCACGCGGAGGTCTGCGCACCCAGACTGGTGGACGTGAACCTCGGGGCCGCCGATGTCGAGGCTGGAGAGGTGCAGGCTCTTCGCGCCCTTGATGAGGGCTGCCCCTGCGATGACCATGTAGGCCTGCTCCGTCATCACCACTCGGTCGGAGATGATCGGCATGTAGCCGCCACCTGCGATGCAATCGCCGAAGACCCCGGCGATCTGCGGGACGCCGCCGGCGGCGAGCTCCGCGTTCTTCTTGAAGATGTGCCCCGCGCCAGTCCGACCCGGGAAGGAGCGGGACTGTTCGGGCAGGAAGAGCCCGGAGCAGTCCACGAGATAGATCACGGGGATGCTGAGCCGCAGCGCCATCTCCTGCGCGCGCTCGATCTTCTCCGGCGTCTTGGGCCACCATGAGCCAGATGCGACGGTGTTGTCGTTCGCGATCACCATGCACCAGCGGCCATCGACCAGGCAGAAGGCTGTGACGACGCCGGCGGCGGGGCTCTCGAGCTTCCCGAACTTCACCCCGTGGTTGGCGAAGGTGCCGACCTCACGGATCGTTGATCCCTCGTCGCGCAGGGCCTCGACCCGCTCTCGAGCGGTGAGCTTGCCCTTCTGGTGAACGCGCTGGACGTACTTCTCGCCCCAGCCTCCGCTCACCGCAGCCCGGCGCTCCTCGAGGAGCGCGTTCTTCTCGGCCATGGCCTCGCGGTGCCGCTGGTAGCTGGACTCGTCGAGGAAGGCGTCCCTGGGGCGCCCGAGGGGAGTGAGGGGGACGTGTGCCATCGTCGATCAGGCGGGCCAGCCGGGGATGGAGCGGGTGTCGTAATTGCCGCTCGTGAACTCGTCGCTGCTGAGGACCGCGAGGTGCAGCGGAATGGTCGTCGAGACGCCGCTGATGCGTGCACCGCCGAGGGTCCGCTGCATGGTCTCGATGGCCTGGGCGCGGTCCGCGGCGTGGACGATCACCTTCGCGATGAGGGAGTCGTAATAGGGCGGGACCTCGGCTCCCTGGGAGACGTGGGTGTCCACGCGGACCCTCCCCGGCCCGAGGTCGAGCGGGATCGAGAACTCGTCCAGCGTGCCGGGGGTGGGGCGGAATCCGTCGGAGGGGTCCTCGGCATTGATGCGGCACTCGATGGAGTGGCCCTCCAGCGAGACCCCGTCCTGGGTGAAGCCCACGGCTCCGCCCGCGGCGATGCGGAGCTGCTCGCGGACGATGTCGATGCCCGTGACCATCTCGGTCACGGGGTGCTCCACCTGCAGACGGGTGTTCATCTCCATGAAGCTCAAGCGACCGGAGTCCGGCGCCGCGAGGAACTCGATGGTGCCTGCGCCGACGTAGCCGATGGCCTCGGCGGCTTGGGCCGCGCGCGCGCCGAGTTCGGCGCGCTCCTCGGGCGAGAGCGCGGGCGAGGGGCTCTCCTCAATGAGCTTCTGGTGGTTGCGCTGCACCGAGCAGTCACGCTCGAAGAGGTGGACCGCGCGGCCGAAGCGATCACCGAGGATCTGGACCTCGATGTGCCGGCCCCCGGTGACAAACTTCTCCAGGAAGAGCGCGCCGTTTCCGAAGGCCGCCGTGGCCTCAGCGCGCGCCGAGGGGAAGGCCTCGCGCACCTCCGCGTCGGTCCTGCAGATCCGCATGCCGCGACCGCCCCCGCCGGCGTCAGCCTTCAGGATGACGGGGTAGCCCACCGACTCGGCGACCCGAACAGCCTCCTCGATGTCTGTGAGGAGTCCGTCGCTACCCGGGGTGAGGTCGAGCCCTGCGGCCCTCATGGCAACCTTGCTGGGCCACTTGAGCCCCATGCGCTCCATGGTGGAGGGGGCCGGGCCCACGAAGGTCAGCCCGTTCTGTTCGCAGAGGGCTGCGAATCGCGCGTTCTCGGCGAGGAAACCCCAGCCGGGGTGCACCGCCGCGCAGCCCGTCTGGCGTGCGGCCTGGACGATGGCGGACATCCGAAGATAGCTCTCCGCCGGCGCGGGGCCGCCGACGCAGACGACCTCGTCAAACTCCTCGGTCCAGGATGCACCCTGGTCCGCCGAGGACACGATGCCGACGACGCGGACTCCGGCGTCGCGGGCGGCCCGTGCAATGCGCACGGCGACCTCTCCGCGGTTCGCGACGAGTAGGCTCCTGAACATGGGGCGGAGGGTAGCAGCTTGAGGAGCCGGGAGGCGACAATAGAGGACCGCCATGCTGACTCGTTATCGCCGTGCCCACTCACTCGTCGCGCTCGCGTCCCTCCCGCTCGCGCTCTCGCCTGCGGGATCGTTTGCGGGATCGTCTGCGGGGGCGCCCGCTGCGGCGCCCGTTGGGGCGCCGGCCGGGATGTTATCGGAGATCGGGCCGGGCGCTCGGCAGGAGGACCTCTCCCAGCTGGTCGCAGATCTCGGGGCAGATGAGCTGGAGGTGCGCGACCTTGCCCAGCAAGAGCTCGCTGGACGCCTCCTCGAGATCGAGTCTGGCGCGGCGTTGGTCCCGCTGCTCGAGGGCAAGACGCCGGGCGTTCGGCGCCGGCTGGCGCTCCTTCTGGGTGCGGACGACCGCCTCCTGCGCCACGCCGTGGAGCTCGCGGTGGCCAGCAACGCAGAGTTTGCCGATGTGGGGCGGCAGGCCATCGATGCGCAGCTGTTCAGGTGGAGTTGCAGCGCCTTTGACGAGCCCTCCGTCGCGTCCTTCGATGTCTCTCGGCAGCCGACGCGCTTCCCTTCAGCGTGGGAGGAGCGGGCCGGCGTCCGCGTGGCCGTGGACCCCAATGCCGGCGGAGGTCTGGGCGCCTTTGATCGTCTGGATCTGCACGGAGGCGGTCCCGCGCCCGTGATCCTCGACCCGCAGGTCGTGGAGCGGATGGTCCGCCGCCCATCTCCGCCGCTCGAAGCGTTCCGCGTGGACGGCTCTTGGACCGACGTCCTGGAGGGGCTCGCGACGGTGCACGAGGCGGCGTACCAGGTCCAGGGCTTCCGTTACCCAGGGGATCGACTCGGCGCAGCAGACGCGGACAGCGAGGCGCCCGCGCGAGCGTGGATTCACGTGGTCGGTCGAGGGAGCACCGAGCGCGCGCCGGTGGGGCGTGATCTGCGCGCGAGCGGTGGGAGCGTCATCAAGCGCTGGTGCGTCACCGCGGCGCGCGAGGGCAACGTGGTCCGCCAGAGCGCGGCGGCCCGCGCCCTTGCGGGTCTGGATTGGGCGGCGGCGGTGCATTGGTTCGAGGACTGGTGGCACTCCACAGGTGACGTGGTGGCGCTCGAGGGGCTGATGGCCGCAGCCGCCCGGGGTCGGGTGGCGCCCTCCCTTCAGCGGGCAGCGTCCGTTCGCTCCGTCCTCGCCTTCATCGACCGCGAGTCGAGGGAGGTCGCCGCCCTCCAGCGCGCGATCTCTAGAGCTGGGGGAGAGGGCCGCGCGGCCGAGGCGGAGGCGGTCTACGCCGAGGCCAGCGCCAGCATGGATCGGCGCTCTGCTCATCTCGCCTGCGGGCTGGCGGCGCTGGCGCCCATCACCGCGGGCGGCGCTGGGGCCCCTCCGGGAGAGCCCATGATTCCGCTGTTCACCGCCGGGTTCGAGGAGGCTCCACCCACTGGACGCTGGGCTCGGCTTGTGGCCCTCGAAGGATTCGGTGTCCCCGATCGAGCGGCGGCCGCCTTGGCGGCCGGGGTCCTCAAGGGCGAGCTTGATGCTCGCTCCCGCCGCCAGGCGCTGCGCGCCCTCCTGGTCCTCCGCCCGCTCGGCGCCCCGTCTCGCATCGTCTTGCCGGACCCGGGCGCGCTGCTCCGAGAGTCGCCCGGCGGCGATGTCTCGGGCCTGGGCCTCGAGCTCGGCCTCGCGGGAATCCGGCCGCCGGCCCCATGGACCTGGGGCGCTGGCCCGGCCCCGGAGGTGGAGTCGGTCGCGGAGCTGCTCGTCTGGGCGGCGCTGGCGTCGGAGCAGGACGGCCTCGCCGGCCCCTGTCCCACCTGGATCACCGCGACGGTCCGCGCCGCGCTCGAGCTCGAGGCCCAGCGGCGAGCGCAGGATCAGCCGGGACCCGTGGAGCTGGCCTCCCGTACGGTCCGCGGGGACCTCGTGAAGGCCTTCGGATCGCTCGCGGCGAGGGTCTCTCCGGAGCTGACCGCGGCGGAGCTCACGGCGCTGAGGGTGGTCTCGCTGCGGGCCGGCCTCGCGTCGCCAGCGGTGCAGCGCCTGGCGCTGGACAACGCGATGTTGACCCTCGATGGACCGCGAGACCGGCCCGAGGCCATCGAGGAGGCCTGGATGGATCTCGCATCGGTGGTGGGGGACCCCGGCGTCGGAGCCCTGGCCCTGGAGACGCTGCAGGCCTCTCTCGTGGAGGCGCTCGAGGGTCGTTCGCGCGGCGCTGTTGGCACGTCAACGGCCCTCAGGCGGGCCGCAGAGGCCGCTTGCATGGCCCTCGATCGTGTCCGGCGCGATGACCTGGCAGAGCGGTTCTCCGGGGAGCTGCGGCGCGTGGCCACGATGGGCTCGCACCCGCTCGCCGACCTCTTCCTAGGCGAGGCCTGGCCACCCTCCCGGCTGCTGCCGCCCAGGGACCTGGAGCAGCTCTCAGCCCCGCTCCCGCCGCGTTGAGCCCCGGAAATCCGGATATTCGCCCCGGCGCCGCTGTTTCGGCTTCGGCGCTTCCGTCACCCAGGTCGATCAAGTAAACGAGCGTACACCATGGCCCCGACCAACGACATCGACCAGCTTGAGCCGTCCCCGGCGGATGAGACCCGTGAGATCCCGATCCGCCGCGAGGAGCTGGCGGTCCACGTCAACCCTCGCAGCCAGGTCGCCGAGCAGTTTCGATCCCTCCGAAACGCGGTGCACGCGATGAACCCGGACGGTGCCTCGCACACCCTGGTTCTGACAAGCGCCCTGAGCGGCGAGGGCAAGTCGGTCGCCTGCCTCAACCTCGCGCTGGCGCTCTGCGAGCTGCCCGGGATCCAGGTCCTGGTGGTGGACGCTGATCTCCATGAGCCCTCGATCGAGCGATACCTCGAGCTCCCTCGCCGGCAGGGGCTGACAGAGGTCCTGAACGGGAGCCTCGCCATCGGCGCGGCGATCCGCAAGACCTCGGTCAAGGGGCTCTCGGTGATGAGCTCAGGGGCGCGCCCGAAGAACTCCTCGGAGCTCATCGGTTCGGAGCGCATGAAGACCGTGCTCAACGCGCTCCGGCAGCGCTACAGCTACGTGCTGATCGACACCCCGCAGGCCCTGACCATCTCCGACGCGAGTCAGTTGGGAGCGATTGCAGACGGCGTGCTCATGGTCGTTCGCCTCGGCTACACCCCGCGCCACTACGTCGAGCAGACGGTCAACACCATCGAGGCTCTGGGCGGGAATATCCTCGGCACCTGCCTCACGGACGCGGCCATCACCGACACGGCGGAAGGCTACGGCCAGCGCACGAAGTGATCCGGTGCGGGTGCGGTCCGGCCTGAGCCCACTCGGCCTGTGCCAGCTCGGCCTGGGCTCATTCGGCCTGGCCCGTCGCCGCTGAGGGCGAGTGGGCCGCGTCCCCTCGGTGAGCTTCAGCTTCATACGGCCCCGAAGCGCCGCGGTGCCGCAGCGGACTCAGAAGGGCAGCTCGTGCTGCCTGATCCCGTCGCGCTGCACGAGGAGCTCCTGCGGCAGCGCGAGGTCGGCGGGTCGAACGCGCAACTCGCTTCCCAGCCGCGCCGAGCGAATCAGGCGCGGGAGGTTCTGCCGCTCCCAGCGCAGGGCGGGGCGATACTCGGGCCAGGCGGACTCCCTGGCCTGGAACTCGGGGCCGTGGTGGACCCAACGCCCCGCCGCGTCGCGATACGAGGGCGTCACCGAGTGGAGCAGCTCGTGCTTCAGGACGAAGGTGACGAACCAAGCTGGGACGGCCTTCTGATCGAGGACCGGGTGAATGCGCACCACCCGGCTCTCAGGCTCGAAGCTCCCGAGCCGGAGGGAGCGGCGTGACTTGCTCCGGGCACGGCGGCCCCAGGTGATCCTCGGGCGCTCGTGCGGTCCCCTGGGGCGGAAGTCATTCGCGAACTCGCCGACGATCAAGGGCAGGGCGAGCCGCTCGAGATCGTGGGCCTCGCCCACCGGAGTGATGGAGACCTTCGCTGCGCGGCGGGGGAGGCTGGCGATCTCGGCGTGGATCCACTCGTCGAGGACAGGTCCAGCCTTGCGCGCCCTTCGGCCGGCACGGAGCCACTTGGCGAGGGCGTCCCGGACCTCCTCAGGCGCAGCGGCGAACAGCTTGTGGAGGCGAAGCTGCCAGCCCGCCTGGCCGTCCGAGGTCTCGAAGGCGCGGGCCTGCACCGGCGCGGAGCGGGAGCGTCCAAAGGAGACCTGGATGGGGAGCTCGAAGCGGTCCGTCAAGAACCGAGACCAGTCCTCCTCCGACCACTGGCACGTCGCGTCGGGGGGCGACGACCCGGGCTCCGCGATCCGCGCGCTGGGGCGAGGCTGCGGCGTTCGACGTGATCGGGTCCCTCGGTCGGCGGGCATCCCGCTATTGAAGCAGGACCGTTGGCACCTTGCATCCCCGATGGCCCTCCCCTCTGGCCCATCCGGCCAAATGGGGGAGGCCCCCCGGCGCGAAAGAGCGCTGGGGGGCCTCCCGGAGCGTGCCCCCTCCCGGATCCTCGGTGGATCGGACGGGGCTCGATCTGCGGCGATCAGCGATCAGCGAGCTTGAAGTCCAGCCCAGACAGGACCTGCCCGTCCTGCACGGTGATGGTCCGCTGGGTGCGCTTGAGGTCGCTGTTCTCCTGGAACGGGCTCTCGCCGCCCTTTCGTGCCCGCGTCGCGTGGATCTTGTAGGAGCCAGCGCGGATGTTCTTCACGGAGAAGCCGCCCTGCGGGTTGGTGGATGCCGAGTGCTGACTGCCGCCCGCGGAGGTGGGGTACATCTTGACGATAGCGCCCGCCATCGGCGATCCGCCCGCGCCCAGGACCATGCCGGAGACCACAGCGCCCTTGGCCAGTTGGATGTCCGCGGCCTTGAACTCCTGCCCCTCGGCGACGATCAAGTCCTTCACATACTTGACCGCGTAATCACGATGCCGGACGACGAGCTGGTAGTTGGCAGGCGTCAGCGCCGCGACGCTGAAGGTGCCGTCCGCGCCGCTCTTCGCCGTCGTCTCCGTGGCGTTCCCAGGGGCTGCTGCCCCCAGCGATTGCCAGAAGAGGTCGTCGGACCACTCCTTGTCGCGGGTCTCGATGACCGCACCTTGCAGCGGCTGACCGCCATCCCCAAGCACCCTGCCGACGATGGTCCCGCCACGGGTCATCCGAACGACAACGCCAGAGAAGTTCGTCGCCGGCTGCACCTGGAACGGCTCCGAGTTGGTCTCGGCGTAACCAGAGGCGATGGCCTCGACCATGTACTCGCCCGCCTTCGGGACGAGGATCTCGAACTGGCCGCCTGTATCTTGGAAGCGCGCGCGCGTGCCCGGTACGGCCGACGAGAGGCCCTCGCTGTTGGCGATGGACTGGCGCAGCTGCACCTCGAAGCTGTTCACGGCCTTCCCGCTGGAGAGGTCCAGGACCTGGCCAGAGACAACCGGCAGGGGCTGGAGCGCGATGGACACGTCCATCTCGCCGGAGTCCACTCGAGTCCGAGCCTCGGCCTTGTATCGCGGGTGGCGCGCGACGAGCTGGTACGGCCCGGGGTTGATGTCCCCAATCTCGAAGTCACCGGTCTCGGTCGACGTCGCAGACGTGGCCGAGCGGGCCTCGACGTTGTTGACCGAGTACGCCTCGACCGTCACCCCGGGGATCGGCTCACCGGTATCGGCGGCGACCACCATGCCCGCGATGAGCGAGGCCACTTCGAGGACAAAGTCACGCTCGGTGTCCTCACCGTCCAGGACGGGGATCCCGAGCTTGATGATCGAGCCGTAGCCGTCAGCGGCCACGCGCATGGAGTAGTTCTGGCCCGGCGCGACGTTGCTGAACTTGTACAGCCCTTCCTCGTCGGACTCGACCTCCATGGCGCCATCGCGGGGGCCTGCGTCTGCGGCGCGCCGCACGTTGAAGACGCTCTGCGAGAGGACGAGCTTGGCGCCGGCGACGAAGTTGCCCCCGGAGTCGGTGACCCGACCGCGCACCAGCACTCCGGTGCCCAGCTTGATGGGGGGGACCTCGGTGACGCTGCCATCCTGGACCACGATGGACGGGACCTCGGTCCGAGTGAATGTCTCCATCCGAGCGATGAGGGCGTAGTCGCCGAAGACCGGGACGCCGTCGAACTCGAACTTCCCGCCGGCTCCGGTCAGCGTCTTGAGGTCGTTCGAGGGGTCAGGATCGGTCAGGAAGAACGACTCCGAGCCAAAACGAGTGAGCGTGACCTCGGCGCCGGCGAGCGGCTTGCCCTCAGGGTCGACGACCGACCCGCGGAGGATGCCGGTGCCCAGAGCCACGGCGGCGAGGCCTTCGCTGGCGAGCGAGGCGCTCACCGTTCCGACGTCGCCGACCTCGCGGTTGCCCGCCCCTCCAACGCCAACGAGGCCGTCGGAGGCCTCGTCCTGGCCCGACGAGGTGTTCTGCTCGACGACATAGCTGCTGGCCGTGCCGCCTTCCGTGGGCTCGGTGGCCACGGGGGTGACGGTCAAGAACACGCCCACAGCGAGAAGCGCGAGGACGATGAGAGCGATGAGAAACTTCATGGGAGCGGGTCGGAGGGAGTGGGTGGCCGGGGGCTGTGCCCGTGAGCCCGGCCCTGGAGGGGATCGACGCTGGGCTGCGGGGGTTCTTCCCCCGTCCCCGAAGAATGTTCGTGGGACGTCGTCAGTGGGCGGGGGTGCGTTGTGGGCCGGATCAGCCTCTGGCGCACCTATCGGCCATCTGGCCCCTCGCAGATGAGATCGGCAGGCGAGGGACGGGCGACATTTTCTGGGTCACATCCAGCTTCCTAGGGTCTCATTCCCCGGGAGGACCCGGCGGAGGACCCGGCGGAGGACCCGGCGGAGGCCGCTTGGGAGGCTCGGTGGGGGCCATGGGGGGGCCGCTGGGGCCCGGACGCGGGGCTCGATGGTGGCGCAACGCGGCGTCACGGCGCCGCAGGAAGCCCTGCGCCGCAGAGGCCCCGTGGAGCGCGGGGGCCAGGTCGAGCCCGTTTGGACTCGGTCTGGCCAGACGAGCGTGGGGCCGGGATGGCGGGGCCGGCCGAGGTCTTGGCGAGGGGGCCTGCAGCGGGCGCGGCGGCGGACCTCAATCGGAGGCCAGTGAGGGCTTCAGTAATGCGATCCAGCGGGCTGCCGCGGCCCGTCAATCCTTGCTCTCGCGACCGGATCAGCCCCGCGCGGTGGCCGGAGCTGCCCGGTCGACGGACTCGAGCGAGGTGGGGAGGGCGCTCTCCCAGAGCGCGATCCCGCCGATGAAGTAGGCGAAGATCAGCAGTTCCAGATCGATCTTGCGATACGTGCAGAGGGTGGCGCTGCGGCTCAGGAGGCCGTGCTTCGCCTCGGCCACCAGGCCGGACTTGGTGCCCACGACGCGCCATCCGCGGCCTAGGCCGAGGGTGGGGACCAGCCGCAGCGGCTTGCCCCCGGTCCACATCTCGATCGTCCGCCGCATGAATCCTGGACGGATCGTGGAGCCAAGCCACTCGCGTGCCTCAGTCCAGCAGGCGAACTGCGCGCGGAGCAGGCCGGGGTCCCGTCGGATCTCGACGACCTCCCCTTTCAGCGGGCGCCAGGTAGCGCCCACGATCAGCCCGATCCGATTCCGGGACACCTGCAGGGTGCCCACCTCCTTGCCCTCCTCGTCGCTGACGACGTGGCGCGGGGCAAGGAAGCCTGAAACGGTGGTCTTGTAGGTCTTCTTGGGGGAGGGCATGGTCCAGCTCCAGAGGCGCTATCGGTCGGAAGAGTACCCGTGCTTGTCACTCCGATCGGATTCCGTCTTCCGATTCGTATTCAAGGCCGACGGATCAGTCCGTGGCGAGCAACGTGAGGGACGCGTAGGCCTCGCTGACGGCTGCTGCGCCGACCTCGATCTCACCTTGCGTCGAGCTGTCGGGTGTCTCCCGGTGAGCCAGTGAGAAGCGGAGCGATGACGCCGCGAGAGCCTCCCCGGTACCCATGGCGAGCAAGACCGGCGACGGCGCGGCCTGTGTCGCGTTGCACGCCGACCCCGTGCTGACCTCGATCCCCTGGGCATTGAGCAGGCCCAGCATCGCGGCGGCGTCGAGCCCTGTGCCGTCGAGGTCGAAGCCCAGGTTGGTGGTGTTGGCCGCGCGGCGGGCCGGGTCACCGTGTACGACGGTCCCGGGGCAACGCTCCAGGACCAGGCGCTCGAGCAGGTCCCGTCGTCCCGCGATCTCCGCCTGCGCCTCCGGGGAGGCCGCGAGCTCCGCGGCGCGCTCCGCGGCGACTCCCATGCCGACGATGCCCGGGACGTTCTCCGTGCCGGCGCGGCGCCCATCCTCCTGGGGGCCGCCCGCCAGGAGCGGGGAGACGGGCGCGCCTTCACGTACGTAGAGCGCGCCGATCCCGCGCGGCCCGTGGAACTTGTGGGCCGAGAGGCTGAGGTAGTCACAGCCCAGCTGCTCGACGTCGATGGCGATCTTTCCGGGCGCCTGCACGGCGTCCACGTGGAACAGCACTCCGTGCTGCCGGCAAGCGGCGCCGATGGGGCCCAGGTCGCTGATCACGCCGGTCTCGTTGTTGAGGAGGATCAACGAGACCATGGCGGGGCCTCGGGCGATGGCCTCGAGTGCCGCTCCTTGGTCGAGGGCGCCCGCGCGATCGACGGCGACCTCGACCACGGGCCCCGCGCGCTCCGCACACTTGCGCGTCGCGCTGTGCTCCACGGTCGAGATGACGTTGGAGCGACCCGGGTTCGCCGCCGTTGAGCTATGGAAGGCCAGCGAGGTGCTCTCTGAACCGCACGAGGTGAAGACCACAGAGGACGGGGACCTCGCGCCAATCAGGGCGGCCACCGCCTCTCGGCCGCGCCGCATGGCACGCGCAGCCTCTCGTCCGGCCCCGTGGGCCGCGGACGGGTTGGCGCCCGGGCGGCCGAGCCAGGGGAGCATGGCCTCGATCACCGGCTCGGAGGCCGCCGTGGTGGCGTTGCAGTCGAAGTGGAGAGGCATTGGAGCTGGATTGTAGGCCCTCCGCGGCGCCGTGCGGTCCGTCTCGTCGGCGCCGCTGGAATCCCAACCGGGCTCCGACCTATAAGGGGACCCGGGGAGCCGGCTCCCCTCACCACCAATGTTCTTCGATCCCACCTACTGGCTCTTCCTCGGTCCGTGCCTGCTGCTTGGCTTCTGGGCCAGCTCGAGGGTCAAGTCCACCTTCGCCCAGTACGCCCAGGTCGGCGTGAGTAGCGGGATGTCCGGCGCTCAGGCCGCGGCCGCAGTGGCACGGGCGGGGGGCGCCGTGGTGACCATCGAGCGGGTGGGCGGCTTCCTCTCGGACCACTACGACCCTCGGACCAAGACGCTGAGGCTCTCCCCCGAGGTCTACGACGGCCGTTCCGTGTCCGCCATCGCGGTGGGAGCCCACGAAGCTGGACACGCGATCCAGGACGCCAAGGGGTATCCATGGCTGGGCATGAGGAGCGCTCTGGTTCCCGCCGTGCAGTTCGGCTCCCGCTTCTGGATCCTGCCGATCCTCATCGGCCTCTTCATGCAGGCGACCCCCCTTGGCGGCCTCTTGATGCTGGTTGGGATCGGGCTGCTCTCGGTGACCGTCCTGTTCCAGCTGGTGACCTTGCCGGTGGAGTTTGATGCTTCCAATCGCGCCAAGCTCGTGCTGGCAGAGGCCGGTATCGCCCGCACCGACGCGGAGCGCCACGGGGTCGACCGGGTCCTCGGCGCGGCGGCCATGACGTACGTGGCGGGAGCGATCACCGCGGTGGCGACGCTCATGTACTACGCGTCGCTCCTTCTCGGATCCCAAAGGGACGGCTGAGGCGCCTCAAGGGCGTCCAGGAGGCGCCCTGAGGGCACGTGGTGGAGGGCGCCTCGCGCCTCGAGGCCCTCGACGCGGCCAGGGCTCCCCCGGCGCGCGGCGCGCGGGTACCCTCTCGGGCTCACTCCCCGCCGCTCAGCCCCCAGGTGACCCCCTTGGACCGCCTCACTCTCGACTACACCAACGTCCTCTCCGACGCCATCGGCGCCGAGCACGGCCTCGAACTCTCGTCCATCGAGGCTCTCTCCGAGCGCTCCGCCGCTGCGCTCGCCTCGGTCCAGGCCCGTCGCGGTCGGGACCTCCGGTGGCTGGACCTGCCGCACCAGGCCGAGGTCCAGCAGGACGTGATGGACTACGCGGCCTCCGTGCAGGGGCAGTTCGAGAACGTGGTCGTCCTCGGCATCGGCGGCTCGGCCCTGGGCAACCGGGCCCTGCACCGGGCGCTCTCCAGCCCCTTCCACGACATTCAGCCGCCGGCGGGGATGCCCCGGCTCTACGTCCTCGACAACGTGGACCCCGATCTGGTCGGCGAGTTCCTCGACACCGTCGACCCCACGACCTGCCTCTTCAACGTGATCTCCAAGTCTGGGTCCACGGCGGAGACCATGAGCCAGTTCCTGGTGCTCCGTGATCGGTTGATCCAGGCGCTTGGGGAAGAGGGGCACCGCCGTCACATGGTGGTGACCACCGACGCCGAGAAGGGGGTCCTGCGCCCGATCGTCGAGTCCGAGGGATACCGGTCCTTCATCGTGCCCGATGGGGTGGGGGGCCGCTTCAGCGTGCTGTCTCCGGTGGGGCTGGTCTCCAGCGCGCTGATTGGCATCGACGTGCCCGGCCTCCTGGCCGGCGCGGCGGACATGGACGAGCGCTGCAAGGAGGCTCCGCTCATGGAGAACCCGGCGCTCATCTACGCCGCGATCCAGTACCTGATGCAGCAGGAGAAGGGGAACCCGATGTCGGTGACCTTCTCCTACAGCCAGCGGCTCGCCTGCGTGGGGGACTGGTACGCGCAGCTCCTGGCGGAGTCGATTGGCAAGCGGCTCTCCAGGGATGGGGAGGAGGTCTTCGCGGGCCCGACGCCCGTCTCCGCCATTGGCGTCACGGATCAACACAGCCAGGTCCAGCTGTACGTGGAGGGACCGCACGACAAGTGGTTCACGCTCCTCTCCGTCGATCGGCCGGACCACACCGTCGAGATCCCCGCGGCCTTCCAGGAGCAGGACGCGCTCGCTTACCTGGGCGGCCGCACGATGAACGAGCTCTTCGCCGCCGAGCGTGATGGAACCCGCATCGCCCTGACCGAGGCGCAGAGGCCGAACGTCACGGTCTCGTTCCCCGCGGTCACGGCGCACCACGTTGGGCAGTATCTCTACTTGATGGAGCTCGCCGTCGCCGTGATGGGCGAGCACTACGGCGTGGACGCCTTCGATCAGCCTGGCGTCGAGGCCGGCAAGGTGGCGGCCTACGCGTTGATGGGGCGCAGCGGCTACGAGGCGCGCCGGGCAGAGATCGAGCAGAGCCTCAGCGGACCGAGGCGGACGGTCTGACGCCTTGGAGACCATCCAAAAGATCGTCGCCGGGATTGGACTCCACCCCCGCACCGGCGTCCCCGACGTGGGGTCGGTGAGGGCGGCTCGGCAAGCGGCCTGGCTGGCGTCGCGCACCGGCGCCCATGTCACGCTGCTCCACGCCGCGTGGGCCGAGGACGGCAGCGGTCCGGTGGAGCTCGCCTCCAAGGCCACCGAGGAGCTGGAGGAACTCAGGGAGCTCGTCGAGGCGGACGGCGCCAAGGCGGCGATCCGGATCGCCGAGGACTACCCCTGGCTCGCGCTCTGCCGGGCGGCGATCGAGGATGGCGCAGAGCTTGTGCTGGCCGGCAAGCGCTCCGTGCCGGATCGCGGTCGGCGCCAGGTCGGGAGCACCGCGGTCAAGCTCCTCCGTAAGTGTCCGGCGCCCGTGTGGCTGGTGAACCCCGAGCATGACCTGCACCACCGCCACGTCCTCGCCTGCACGGACTTCTCGCCGGTGACCGACGACCTCCTCTCGGCGTCGGCCTGGCTCGCGGCGCAATCGAGTGGCGAGCTTCACCTGCTGCACGCCTGGAACCTGACTTGGGCGGAGCAGCGGGCGGCAGCGGACCTCTCGGAGGACGACTACGCCCTTCGGGTCGACGAGGCCCGGACCCGGGCCCTCGCCTCCCTCGAGCGGCAGGCGGACGCCCTCGACGTGGACCCTACGCTGCACCTGGAGCGTGGAGACCCTCACGTTCAGATCCTCGAGAAGGTGGAGCAAGAGCGCCCGGATGTGCTCGTGATGGGGAGCCTCTCCAGGGGAGGGCGCCCAGGCTTCGATGTGGGCACCATTGCCGAGCGCGTCCTGCCTCAGGCGGAGGAGTCAATCCTCTGCTTCAAGCCCAAGGACTTTGTCTGCCCGGTGTCCTGACGGGACCCTGCGTCCCG
>CAJQPT010000195.1 GCA_905480285.1 uncultured bacterium | reverse complement strand
AGGCAGAAGGACGGATGGACAGGATGGATGGGCAGGAGGACGGGGAGAAGGACGACCGTGCAGGATGGGCAGACGGATGGATGGACCGGAGGACGGATAGACAGGCAGAAGGACAACCATGTGTATGTGTATGTGTCTGCGTATGTATCCTTTTTCGATCGCTGGTTCATAAAGAATAGGTACTGAAGCATAGAGCCCATGCAGCGGAGCTCGCAAAACTGAACATGACGGAATGCACATCGCCTCTCCCCTTTGTCCGTGGCCTGACCCGGCGGAGCCTTGGTCAGTTCAACTCGTCTTCGGCCGGCGAACGGCTCTGATCCTACAGGTATCCTCCGGGCTGCCGTGGTTTCGAAATGCATCTTGTACCGGCCTTGCCAACAGAAGGAGATTGTAGGAGACGGACGGACACACCGATAGACAGACAGACGATCCGGCGGAGCCTTGATCGGCAGCCGCTTTAGCGGCGATTGTAGGCACGGACCTCTTTGGCCATCCGCTCCCACACATCCTCTGCCTCTTCAACCCGCCAGCTGTATGTGGGGGTGACTCGGTGGGCTTTGCCCGCCTGTCTCTTCCACCTCCACAGCTTGGCCCCCAGGTCCGTATAAATCGTAGACCTGCCGAAGTGCACCCTCACCTTCACCTTGGTGCCGGGGTATGTGAGGTCCTCGTGACGGACCTGCACATCGCCAGGTGGTTTTTTAGCCTTGGTCTTGGTCGGGGCTGGCGGAGCCTTGCCCTTCGCAGGGGCAGCGGTCCGGGCTGGCGGAGCCTTGCCCTTGGACATGGCTGCTGGCCTCTTCATGGGTCTTGCAGCTGCGGGCCTCCTGATGATCCCGGCAGCCGTCTCGCCGTCGTCCTTCGCCGCGGCCTCGTCGTCTTCCTCGTTACGAGTCCTCTTCCTCCCCCCAACCGCATCCGATGTAGCAGTGAGGTAGGCCGCGAAGCCCGCAGGCGCCGATAGCTTGGGCACAGCCGCCGTCCCTGGGTCCGCCGCTGCTTGGTCGAGGGCTGACAGCAAACTGCGGTGCAACATTGCACTGGGCGGCGGAGCCTGCTCGGGCGAGGCAGACTGGGCGGACGGAGGAGTTTGGGCAGACTGGGCAGACTGGGCGGAGCCTGTTCGGGCGAGGCAGACCGGGCGAGGCAAAGCCCCGCCACTTGCAGGGGTGCTGCTGTCCTGTGCGGGCGGCAGAGCCTGCCCTCCTGCAGCGGCACTGCGGTCCTGCAGGGCGAGCGGGGCTTTGGTGGGCGACCGCCGAGCTGAGCCAAACACCTCAATGGTCGGTTCGCCGGACTGGCCCCGCCGAGGGCTGCCGATCGCCTGGCGCAGCAGCCTTTCGAGTTCCGGATTCGGCCCGAGGCCCTGACCGCCGTCAGCGACGAGTTGGAGCACAGCCTCGCCGATAGCCAACGCTCGGCTTGATGGCGCGACCGCGACGGTGCGACCCCGGGTAGTCATCTCGCTGAAGATGGAAGGCTGGGCCTGCAAAGCTTGGCCCGCTCCACCCAGCAGGGAAGGGACCAGCAGAGCTTGGCCTGCTCCGCCCAGCAGGGAAGAGGCCACCAGAGCTTGGCCTGCTCTTCCCTGGCAACGGGCACCGGTGAGCAATCTACTGTTGGAACGGCAAGGCACCGCATGCAGGCACTGACTGAGAAGGTCGCGGTCGAAGGGGCACTTCAAGTGCACCCAGTCGTGGGCGCCGTACACCAGCTGCCGCCACTCGGGGCTCATGCTGTCGGGGCTGTCCGGGAACGTCTTGATCAGCGAAGCCCGATCAATGTTGTCCGGCCGGCGGGCGCCTAACCTGAGCTTGAATTTCTGCAGAAAGTCGTACCCCTTTTCGGGAGACATTGGGCAATGGGCCCCGCGGAGCCGGGCGGCACCCCACACCAGCCCCGCCATGGAAGCCATGGTGGGCTCCGTAGGGTGTGTGCACCCGATCATCAGGGACACATTCACCAGGATCTCGATGAGCTCTTCGAGATCCGGCCCCGGATTGTTCGCCAGGAACCGATGCCACTGCTCTGCCCGCCAGTAGTTGTAGTGGCACTCGCAACTCTGGCCGACAAAGGCCCGCCCAACGGCACAGTCCAGCACCTGGGTCGCAGCCGGCAGAGCCTCGCCACCTTCCCTTTGGACGCGGCTGGCATGGCCATCGCTCCCGCCGGGGGGGGGGCAGGAGCCGGCGGAGCCTGGCCATCGCTCCCGAAGATTGCCGCAATCGGGACGGATGCAAAACTGGTCGCGGCCTGTGTCGCCACTGGGGACGCAGCGACGATCGCCGAAGCCTGGCCAGCCGGCGGCGGGCCAGCAGCTTGGGCACCGGCGAGGGAAGCCCTGGGCGCAGCGGCGCCTGGCCCAGAGCCTGGTGTGGGCTTCGTCGCGGCATGGATGGCCTGGACAATCGCACTCTGCTGTGCAGGCGCCAGCGAAGAGCTAGACAAGAGCTGCACCAGCTCGCTGGCCTCCGCCAGCCCGAGGTTCCGTGTAATTGCCGCCTTGTTTTGGATCTGCAGGGCCACGCTCTGTCCCAGGTCGCGGAGCGTGTCCGGGAAAGAGTAGGGGTTGGTGGCCACCGATTGGTACCATGCCAACCGGGCACGGAAAAAGAGACCAAGCGCAGAAGACATGGCGGCCACAAGGTGCTTCAGCTTTTTAGCTGCTCTGGGCGAGA
>CAJQPT010000194.1 GCA_905480285.1 uncultured bacterium | reverse complement strand
CGCCGATGGCGGCGAGTCCGGCGCCGATGCCGGCTCCGGCCTTGGCGATGTCGAGGGCGGCCTGCGGTTCTTGAACGGGGTTGAACATGGCTTTCGGTAGTCGAGTGGTAGTGGTCGCGGAGGACCTGCTAGTCGGAAAGTGGCTCGTTTCGGCGGTGGCCTTTGCGAGCCGGATTCAGAAGGGTCGAAGGTGGCCGAGCGGTGTCGGCCTTACACGGGCTGGAGCGAGGCGCCCCGAGGGGACGCTCGATCCTTGGCTCCCGCTGATCAGTGCTCGGGGTGAATCGAGGCGCTGATGAACAGCGAGGAGAGGAGGGTGAAGATGTAGGCCTGAACCAGGGCCACGAAGGCCTCAATGATCATGACGAAGACGCTGAAGCCGACCCAGGCGGGGCTGATGGCGAGCGCCTTGCCCATCGAGTTCCCGGCAAAGGGCCCGAACAGGAAGATCAGCGCCAGGAACGAGAGGACCACGAGGTGGCCGCCCGTCATGGTGGCGAAGAGTCGAATCATCAGGGCCGCGGGCTTCAGGATGAGCCCGGTCAGCTCGATGACGAACATCAGCGGCCAGAGGATCAGGGGCACGTGCGGCACGAGGTTCTTGAAGAACGCCACGGGGCCCTGGGCGATCATGCCGCCGATGATCATGGTGGAGAACGTGATGAAGGCGAGGGCGCCGGTCACGAAGATGCTCGCCGTGGGGGTCACCGATGCCGGCGTCAGCCCCATCACGTTCATGAACATGATGAAGAAGAAGATGAACATCATGAACGGCAGGAACCGGTTGCTCAGCTCCTTGCCCATCGCCGGCTCGACGAGGTCATCCCGGAGCCAGAGGCAGAAGCCCGCCATCAGCTTCGAGGTGGTGTCTCCTTGCCCGGTGCGCAGATAGGTCGGGACCCCGCTGAAGCCGATGAGGATCATCAGCAGCGCCGCCAGCTGGAAGATCTGCAGGTTGTAGACGACGAGCTGGTGCCCCTCCTTTGTGGGGTGACCGTCGAAGCCGCCGAGGAACTCCGGGAGGCCGATGTGCAGGGCCGGCTCAGCGTGGTGGTGCTCGTCGGCGTGGTCCTCCACCACGGCCGCTCCGGTCCCGGAGTGGTCGATCTCGTCGTCCTCCGCGTGCCCGTGGTCCCCATGGGCGCCGACGACCGGCGCGGGGATGACGTGCATGAAGATCGTCGAGAAGAGGGACTCCTCAGACGCCGTGTGATGCGGCGTATGACGATGGGTGAGAAAACAGGCGCCGACCAGAACGGCCAGCATTGCCAGCGGGCGGAGGATGCTCACGACGCGCTCTCCAGCGGTGCGCTGGAGCCAGTGGGAACCGGATGGGTGAGGCCGCCTTCCATCCCGGCGCGTGCTCGCTGATGCGAGACGACGGCCGCGAGGCGGAGATGATCAATGACGCCGGCGCCCAGCACGAGCAGGGCAGCGGCGATGTAACCGAGGACGTAAGACGCGGAGTCCGCGACGCCAGCCGCGGGCGCCCAGAAGGCGAGCACGGCCCAGGGGGCGATCGCTCCGACGGCCTTCACGCCGAAGCCAGCGAGCACAAATTGCAGCGCCTTGTCGGACTGCAGTTGCATGGCCGCCGAGACCAGTGAGTGCGAGAGCAGCGCGGCTGCCGAGCCCAGGCAGGTTCCACCGAGCACGCCGACCGACACCAGATCCAGGCCTTCCCCACGGAGGTAGACGAAGCCGACGCCGAGGGCGACGGCGATCAGGGCGGAGAGGGTGGCGCGCTGCACGATGCTTGTGGGGCCTTGAGCTTGGGGGGCTTTGGAGGGTGCCCCTGGGTTCAGGAGCGGCGGACTTGGGGTCGCGTCGAGGGAGACCGCAGGGCGATCAGCTGTACTTTTTGATGAGGGAGACGGTGCCACCGAAGAACGAGAGCAGTACGCCCGTCACCAGCAGCCAGGGGTCGGTACCGAATCGTCCATCCAGCCAGAGCCCGGCGACTGCGAAGATGCAGATGGTGAGGCCGAACTGGAGCCCTGCGCCCGCCGCCTTGCCGACTTCGCGCTGCTCTCCAACCCACTCCGCACCCGGCACGTTCGGGACTGAGCCCTCCGACGGCGGACGGTCGCTGGCGAGATCCGGGCCGGGAGGGCCCGAGGGATCATTGCTGGTCGACATTCCGGATTCGGCGTGTTGAGGGGCTCACGAGCGCCAGGCCCCCGCAGGGATCCTGCGGGGAGAGCGCCCCGAAGCGACAGTGAGGCTTTGGAGTGAGGCTGAACGATGGGGATCGTCCGTTTCCGTTTTGAAAGTCCGGGGGGCGCCGAGGGCGTCCGCTGATCCGGAAATGTGCGAGCGAGGATAGGGAGGCAGGTCCCTGGGTCAACCAGACGAAAGCTCGAATCCTCCTCCCCTGGGAATAAAATATGGCCCCACCCCACTCGGAGACCCGCCGGGGGCACCAGGGTCGCTATCCTCTCGCGCCCGATCGCCATCCTGCGCCCTCGCCGCGGGAGTCGGGAAGACCCATCCGAGACCCAGATACCTCCGGAGACCCCTCGTGGAGCGCACCCTCGTCCTTCTCAAGCCCGATGCCGTCCAGCGCGGCCTCGTCGGCACGATCCTCTCTCGCTTCGAGGCCAAGGGCCTCAGCATCGTCGGGCTGAAGATGCGGACCTTCGACCGCTCGGTGCTCGAGCAGCACTACGAGGTGCACAAGGAGCGTCCCTTCTACCCCAACCTCGTGGACTTCATGTCCTCCGGCCCCGTCGTCGCCATCGCCCTCGAGGGCAAGGACGCCATCACCGTGGTCCGCACCCTCGTGGGCAAGACCAACGCCCGAGAGGCGGCCCCCGGCACGATCCGCGGCGACCTTGGCATGAGCTTCTCGAACAACCTCGTGCACGCCTCCGACGGTGAGGACACCGCCAAGTTCGAGCTCGGGCTCTGGTTCTCCGATGCCGCGGAGCTCTCCGACTGGACGCCGGCGGACCTCGAGTGGCGCTACTCCGTGAAGGAGGAGCTCGCCTGAGAGAGCCGCGCCCCAGGGCGGTGAGCCTGACGGCTCATCACGTCGCCGAGCTGTGCGATGAGCTCCAGCCGCTTCTCGCGGGCTGGACCGTCAAGGACGTCCAGGGGTTCCCACCCCGGGACGTCCTGCTCATTCTCGAGCCCCCCGCTGACAGGGACGACGAGGACGGGCCCGCGGTCCTGCGACTCCGCCTCGCCGCAGACCCGAGCGCGCCGCGAGTCCACCTCCAGCAGGGCCGGCTGCAGCGACATGACGGGCCCGTGGGCCCCTTCTTTCAGTCGCTGAGCGCCAACCTCGCCGGAGCGACCGTGCGCTCGATCGCACCGGTACGCGGCGACCGCATGGTGCTTGTGGAGCTGCGCGGGGACGAGGGGCGCCGCGCTCTGCTCCTCGAGCTCTTCGGCCGGCGAGCGAACCTCATCCTCATGGGAGCCGCCGACCGGGTCATCGCCATGGCCGCAGCCCCGCCCTCAAAGGCCGGCCAGGACCCGCGCCTCGCCGTGGGCAGCCCCTGGACCGCGCCAGGGGCGGGAAAGCCCCCTCCCCCCTCCGCCGATGGGCTGCTCGAGGCCCTTGGAACCCCTGAAGACCTGCCGCCAGGCAGGGTGAAGGACCGCGCACCGCTCTCGTGGGCGGTGGAGCGCTCCCTTGGCGCTGCTGCAGCCGAGGCTCACGAAGCGGACGCGCGGAAGACCCTCCGGCAGCGCGTCAAGCGGCGAGTCGCCCGGACCCGGGCTCTGCTCGATGGGCTGGAGGCCAAGGCCAGCGCGGCCAGCGGTGCCGAGCGCGTCCGCATGGATGGCGATCTCTTGAAGTCCGCTCTGGGCTCGATCAAGCGCGGCGATCGCGAGGTCCGCCTTCAGGACTGGTTCGCCGAGGGCACGCCGGAGCGAACCATCGAGCTCGACCCGAAGCTGGCGCCCACCGAGAACGTTCAGAAGCTCTTCGATCGATTCCACAAGCTCGAACGAGCGCGCGCCACGGTGGACGAGGAGCTGGACCGCGCCCGCGCCCGCATGGCAATGCTCAACGAGCTGGCAGAGCGCGCCGAGGATCGAGACGTCGACGCTGCAAAGCTCGACGCGGAGGCCGTCGAGGCCGGCCTGCTCGACCCGCGCCAGGTGGCCGACGTGCGCAAGCGCAAGGCTCCAGCGCCCCGCAAGCCGTACCGCTCTTTCGTCGGGTCCCACGGATCCGAGATCCGCGTTGGGCGCACGTCTAAGGACAACGACACCCTGACGATCCGCCTGGCCCGCGGATCGGACTTCTGGCTCCACACCGCGGACTGCCCGGGGAGCCACGTCGTGCTGTGCACCCCCAAGGGCAAGGAGCCCGACCACGAGGAGCTGCTGGACGCGGCTCATCTCGCGATCCACTTCTCCCCCATCCGCGGAACCGACCGGGCACCGGTTCATGTGGCTCAACGCAAGCACATCCACAAGCCGAAGGGGGCGAAGCCGGGACTGGTGGCCCTCTCTGGGGGACGGATCTTGGAGGTTCGTATGCAACAGCACCGGCTCGATGCACTATTGCGCGGAGCCCACGACCCCCCGACCCCGTCCTGACTCCGATGTTTACACGCCTCTCCACCCCCTCATTGACCCGCTTCCCCGGCTCATTGACCCGCTCGCCCGGGGCAGCGAGGGGCGCCAGCACTTTCATCGCGGCCCTCGCGCTACTCGCCCTTCTCGGCACCAGCCTTGCCTCCTGCAGCTCGACGCGGGAGAGGGAGGATGACGGGCGCCCCAAGCTGACGGAGAAGGAGAAGCTCGGGCTCTACTTCGAGAACGCGATGAGGTACATCAACATGGGCGAGAACGCCCGTGCTGAGGACCAGGCCTTCAGAGCGCTTGAGATCGAGCCCAAGAACGAGCGGTTCCTGCTGATCTACGGTCAGAGCAAGCTGCTCCAGGGGACGTCGGCGGACATCCAGGCTGCGATCGAGATCTTCGAGTCCATTCCCGCGAAGGACGACTATCGCGTGCAGATGTTCTGGGGCGCGGCGGTGGAGCGGGCGGGCGTGCTCTACGACGAAGCGGCCTCTGGTGTCCGCGACGGGAGCCGGCCTACGGACGCCCCCGATCGTGCGCAGCGGGCGGCGGAGCTCGAATCCGAGGCCCGACGCCAGTGGAGGGAAGCCAAGGAGCACTTCCTCCTCTCGCGAGAGATCTATCCTGGCGAGCCCCAATCCCTGGGGGGCCTGGTCCGCACCACGGCCCTGCTCGGAGAGATGGATGAGAGCATCGCCTTCAGCCGCGAGCTCATCGATTCCATCCGAAGCTCTCAGCGCCTCGTGATGATCCAGCTTGAAGACGACGGCCTGAGCGCGGAGGACGAGACGAGGCTGCTCGACAACAGGCGCTCCAACCGTGAGTTCGAGGTGAAGACCCGGCTCCACATCGCGTTCCTGCTCGAGGAGCTCGGCAGGTACAACGAGGCCGTGACTGAGTTCGACGAGATCCTCATCCTGCAGCCAGATCTACCTGAGGCGCACAGCCTGAAGGCGCAGCTCCTCTTCGACCTGGGCGAGTTCGTCAAGGCGCGCACCTCGATCGAGCGCTTCATCGAGCTGCGGGCTCGGACCGCCAGCTTCGAGGACCCTGATATCCGCAAGGCCTACGACTTCGTCGAGCGCTGCGACCGGGCGATCGCCACCTCGAACCAGGGCTAAGCGCTGGGATCCTGCGCGGTGGGATCCTGCGCGCTGGCCCGGTGAGCTCCACTGCGGCTCTTTCTGCGGCTGCGAGCTGATTCCGCACGCGCCTCCACCGGCGTCTTCCCTGAAGTCGGCGCGGCACTCTTGGAGAGTGCGAGACCCTGCGCGACATGACTCAACGGTGCTCGCCGCACAGCCCGGCTCAACCCCAGGCCGCGTCGCGCGGAGCTCCGCCCACCCCAGGTCACGCCCCTAGCGGCGGTCGCTGGCGAGCTGGGAGCCCGCGGACCCGCCAGCGGGATCCATCACAGGGATCACCTGCCAGAGCGGCACCAGCGGCGCCTCGTCGATGAGGTGCTCTCCGTCCGGCCCCGGCCGACGAAGGGGCGCGCCTTGGCGGCGACTCCCGACCAGCTGGACCTCCGCGTCCGCTCCAAACGTACCCGCCGGCCTCGAATCCGAAGTGCCAGCGATCGAGTTGGAAACCTCGGGGCCCTGGGGAGCCACCTGCGGCGTGCCAGGATCGCTCATCAAGAAGCCGAGCCCGGTGACCAGAGCCAACGCGGCTGCCGCCGCGAATCCCCGGTTCCAGCCCGCCACGATCGTCGGCTGTCGGACCTCCGCCGCGGAGGGCAAGACCCCGACCTCGCCGAGGGTGCGGCGCACCCCCGGCCAGAGGTCAGGAACCTCCGCCGCGCGCACCCGCTGACCGTGCTCCTTCAACACGACCCGGGCCCGCGCGGCGGCGTCCAACAGTTCCTGGTCTTCAGGGTGCTGCACAAGCCACCCTTCGACCGCTCGCTCATCCGCAGGGTCCAGATCACCGCCGACGAACAGCGGGAGGGACGACTCGAACTCTTCTCGGGTTCGAATGGTCTGACCTTCGCCAGCCCTGCCATCGTTTCCATCGCCATCTCGTCTCATGATCGGGTGCCCTCGTCGCGGCTCTTCTCCTGGTCAGTACGTCGCTCGTTCCCTGGCGTTGGCGCAGAATTCGAAGCTCCCGCGACGCCTCCGCTCTGAATGAGATTGGCTGCGCCTTGCTGACGCATCCGCGCCCGGCGCTCCCACTCTTCCTGGAAGAGCTTGCGCCCCCGGTGCAGCCGCCACCGGACGGTGACATGGGTGGCGCCCACGATCTCGGCGATCTCGGGGCAGCCGAGGCCTTCGATCTCGCGGAGGGTGAGGACCGACTGAAAGTGCGGGGCGAGCGAGGAGAGGACCTCATGGACCTCGGCCGCCGTCTCCGTCGCCTCCGCATACTCCCAGGGCGCAGGCTCACTGTGATCCTCGAGCTCCAGCGCAGATTCGACGCCGTCCTCCCCCTCACGACCGCGTGACACCGAGATGGCGACGCGCCGCTTGCGCAGGAAGTCGATGCACAGGTTGGTCACGATGCGGTAGAGCCAGGTGGTGAAGTCGTGGTCAAAGTTGAAGCGCTCCAGGTTCCGGAAGACCCGGAGGAACGCCTCCTGAGCGATGTCCTGGGCGTCCTCATCCGAAGGGACGAGGTTCCGCGCCACCCGGTAGGCCCGACCCTGGTGCCGCCGAACGAGCTCACCGAAGGCCTCCTCGTCCGCAGCCTGGGCCCTGCGAACCAGCGCATGGTCCGCTTGAGCCGCCTCGCGACGGGCCTGCTCGGCGGCGTCTCCCGCGCTCTCGCCGGGCCCCATCACGACCGCGCCCCCAGCCGGATCAACCGAAGGATCACCCGAGGAAACACGTGAGGGGACAGCCGCCGACGTGACAGCCGCAGGTGCCCTCCTCGAGGGGACGATCCCGGCTGGGGAATCGAGTCGCCGTTGTCGCAGTGAGGAGCTTCGCACCCAGGCCGGTACGATTGAGCGACGCGACCGTTGGCGCGAGACTGGGCAAGACTCGGTCCCGCAATGATCCACATCCCAGCCAGAGGTCCCGCGGACCGCACGTTGACCCGGCCCTCAGGCGGGCGAGGGGAAGCGCCCGTCGATGGCGCCGATGTGCCTGAATTTCTCCCGCCGGTTCGCCACCAGCGTCTCGCCGTCGATGCCATCGAGAGAGTCGAGCTGCTCGACGATGGAATCGCGCATGGAGCGAATCATGACGTCGGTGTCGCGGTGAGCGCCGCCGAGGGGCTCGTGCACCACCCCGTCCACGATCCCCAGCCCCTGGAGAATGTTGGCGGTCAGGCCAAGCGCCTCGGCCGCCTCCGGTGAGCGCGCGCCGTCCTTCCAGAGGATGGCGGCGCAGCCCTCAGGGGAGATCACGGAGTAGTAGGCGTATTGCAGCATCAGCACGCGATCGGCGATCCCGATCCCGAGCGCCCCTCCGGATCCGCCTTCGCCGATCACGTAGGCGATCACCGGCACCTTCAGCTCGAACATCTTGAGGATGTTCTCCGCGATGGCGGCGGCCTGCCCGCGCTCCTCGGCGCCGATCCCCGGGTAGGCCCCAGGGGTGTTGATCATGGTCACGATCGGGAGCCCCATCCGCTCTGCGAGCTGCATCTTCCGCAGCGCCTTGCGGTACCCCTCGGGGTGGGCGCAGCCGAAGTTGCAGCGCAGCCGCTCCTTGGTCGTGCGGCCCTTTCGGTGTCCAACCAGCATGAAACGGCGCTCGCCGATCCGCCCGAGCCCCGTCACGATGGCGGGGTCATCGCCGTACTGCTTGTCCCCGTGGAGCTCGATGAACTCGTCAAACGCCCCAACCACGTAATCTCCCGTGACGGGACGGTCCGGGTGGCGCGCCACGGTGACCTGATCCCACGCCGAGAGTCCAGCGTAGGTCTCGACCAGCTTCTCCTTGAGCTTGGAACGCAGCGCGCGCACCTCGTCCGAGATGTCGAGGTCATCCCCCGCCTGCTCCTCAAGGTCCACCAGCTTGCGCTCCATCTCCTGGATGTCGCGCTCAAAGGGGAGCCCGGCCGGTTCTCTGGTCTTCTCTTCCGTGGACATGACTGATCCTGCCGCGGAGCGGCCTCCCGCATATCCTCCCCACCTGATCCCCGACGGGCAAGCAAGAGGCTCGTTCCTTCTGACGGTCTCCAGCACTACTATCGGGGCCCGGCGCGCGGCCAGCCCATCTGAACGGGCCAGCGGAGCCCCGCCGAGCCCCCCATGACTTCCACCGAAATGGCCTCTCCCGGGTCCGGCGCCGCCGGTCCTGCCAGCAGCTCGCCCCTCCCTGACGCCTGGCGCTTCGAGGTCTTCCGCCGCGAAGGCGTCGACGATCCCGAGGGTGTCCACGCCCAGGCTGCCTTGACGGAGCTTGGCCTTGACGGAGTCGCCACGGTCCGCCTCGGTCGGGGCTACTTGCTCCCACCGAGCCTTGACGAGGCCGCTCGGCAGCGCGCCATGAAGGAGTTCTTGGTGGACCCGGTGGTCGACGACGTACGGGTCACGGCCCCGAAGGCGGCGCCCACCACAACCCCCGGCGCCCACCGCGTCCTCGTCGCCCGCAAGCCGGGTGTGATGGATCCCGTGGCCCAGACCCTGGAAGATGCGCTCCGCGACGATGGATTGCTGCCGCCCGAGAGCCGAGGCGTCGTGTCCACGTTCCGGGCCTGGGAGATCACGCTGGCGCAAGGGGCCGATGTCGACGCGCTGGATGGCGCCGCGCGCGCAGCCCTCGCCAACGAGGTCATCGAGGCCATCTCCATCGGGAGCGAGGCGCTCCCCTACGGCGCGCCGGAGCCCCGCCCGCGGCACGGACGCGTCGAGGTCCCGATCAGCTCGCTCGACGATGAGGGCCTCGTGCGCCTCTCGACCGAGGGGGCGTTCTCCCTCAACCTGACCGAGATGAGGGAGGTCCAGGGGCACTACGCCGCCGAGGGCCGCGAGCCCAGCCTCTGCGAGCTGGAGACCATCGCGCAGACCTGGAGCGAGCACTGCCAGCACAAGACCTTCCGAGGCGTGATCGAGATGGACGGTGAGGTCATCGACAACCTCCTGAAGTCGACGATCGCCAAGGCCACCTTCGACCTCGACAAGGACTGGTGCGTCAGCGTTTTCCATGACAACGCCGGCATCGTCGAGTTCGAGCCGGACGTGGACCCGGAGCGCGGCGGCTGGTGCCTTGCCGTGAAGGTCGAGACCCACAACCATCCGAGCGCCATCGACCCCTATGGCGGCGCGGGCACCGGCATCGGCGGCGTGATCCGAGACATCCTCGGAGTCGGCCTCGGCGCGAAGCCCATCGCGAACACCGACGCCTTCTTCGTCGGGCCCACCGACCTCCCCGAAGAGGAGGTCCCTAAGGGCTCCATGCACCCGCGCAGGATCCTGCGCGGCGTCGTGGACGGCGTGCGCGACTACGGCAACCGCATGGGCATCCCGACGGTGTCCGGCGGCGTCTGGTTCCATGAGGGCTACGTGGGCAACCCGCTGGTCTACGCCGGCACCGTGGGGCTCATCCCGCGGGACTGCGCCTCCAAGGAGGTCCTCGCAGGGGACATCGTGGTGTCCGTCGGCGGACGCACGGGTCGCGATGGGATCCACGGCGCCACCTTCTCCTCCATCGAGCTCTCCGAGGAGAGCGAGATGGTGTCCGCGGCCGCCGTTCAGATCGGCGACCCGATCATGGAGAAGCGCGTCCTCGACGGACTGCTGAGGGCCCGCGACCTCAAGCTCTACCGGGCCGTCACGGATTGCGGCGCGGGCGGGCTCTCCTCCGCGGTCGGCGAGATGGGCGCCGAGTGCGGCGCCGACGTCGACCTGGAGAAGGTCCCCCTGAAGTACCCCGGCCTGACCCCCGAGGAGATCTGGATCAGCGAGGCCCAGGAGCGGATGGTCTTCGCCGTTCCCACCGAGAACCTCGAGGAGTTCATCGCCGTCTTCGAGTCAGAGGAGGTCGAGGCCTCCGCGATCGGCACGTACACCGACACGGGCCGTCTCGTGCTGCGCTACGAGGGGGAGGTCGTGGGTGATATGTCCATGCACTTCCTCCATGAGGGCACCCCGCGCCCCACCCGGCGCGCAGAGTGGATCGCCCCCGACCACGCGGATCCCGGTTGCCCGGGACCCGGTGACACCGAGACGTTCGAGGACATCGAGAAGCCCTGGAACGCCGCCCTGCTCGCCCTGCTCGGCAGGCCCAACATCGCCAGCAAGGAGTGGATCATTCGCCAATATGACCACGAGGTGCAGGGGATGAGCGTGATCAAGCCGCTCAGCGGCGAGCGCGCCGACGGCCCCTCCGACGGGATCATCCTGCGGCCGCTCCCCGACTCCCGAAAGGGCGTCGCCCTCGGCTGCGGAGCGAACCCTCGCTACGGCGTCCTCGACCCCGAGGCCATGGCGGAGGCCGTCATCGATGAGGCCATGCGGAACGTCGTGGCCTGCGGCGGCGACCCCGACCACACGGCGATCCTGGACAACTTCTCCTGGGGCAACTGCGACAAGCCCGATCGCCTCGGCGCTCTCGTGCACGCGAGCCGCGGCTGCTACTCCGCGGCCATGGCCTATGGCACCCCGTTTGTCTCTGGCAAGGACTCACTCAACAACGAGTACCGCGTGGGCGATGAGACCCTCTCCATCCCCCCCACGCTCTATGTCACGGCCATGAGCCGCGTCCCGAGCGTCGCGAATGCGGTCACCATGGACGCCAAGCAGCCCGGCAACCTGCTGCTCCTGGTTGGAGTCACCAACGCGGAGCTCGGCGGCTCCGAGTGGCTCGACATGCTTGGCCTCGAGGGCGGGACGGTCCCTCGCCCGGACCTGGAGCGAGCACCCTCCTGTCTCCGCAAGCTCCACGGCGCCACCAAGCTGCGCCAGATGCGAGCCTGCCACGACCTCTCGGAGGGAGGCCTCGCGGTCGCCGCCGCCGAGATGTGCATGGCCGGAGGCCTGGGCGCGGACATCGACCTCTCGGTCATCGACCGTGAGGCATTCGGCGAGGGCTATGACCCGGACGCCACCCTGCTGTTCTCCGAGTCCTGCACGCGCTTCCTCGTGGAGGTCGAGCAGGGCAAGAAGTTCAACTTCCAGACCAAGATGATGGGCATCGCCACGACCCCCATCGGACGGATCTCGAAGAAGGACCGCCTGGTCATCAAGGGGGTCTCGGGAAAGACCCTCGTGGATCTCGGCGTGGACGACCTTCGCGGGGCTTTCCAGTCCGGCTTCCAGGGCTGACGCCTGGCGCGGGCCCCCGTGCACCTGGCAGGCAGGGCTCTCTGCGCCGCAGGAGACTCGCCGAGGATGTCCGCTTGGCTCGCGCCGGGGCGACGGAGCCCCTCGGCCGTGCCCGATCGCCAGCTCGGCGGCGGGACGCTCTCGTTCGCGCCCTGGCCGAGGCTCCCCCCCACCGACCGCGACCGCCCGTCAGGGGAGGTAGCGCGAGGCCGAGGTCGAGAGGCGGCGAGCGAGGCCCGCGGGGAGGCTGCGCCATCCACGCTGCAGGACCAGCGTCTTGGGGTTGGACGGGTTGAGGCTCGGCAGCGCGCGATCCCGGACGAGGCGCACCTGGTAGTACAGGTCCTGCGCCTCAAAGCCCTGTCGCGCCTTGAAGGCGAACGCACCGGCCCCCTTTCGGCTCC
Organism: uncultured bacterium; assembly: GCA_905480285.1. Classification (GTDB taxonomy): domain Bacteria; phylum Planctomycetota; class UBA1135; order UBA1135; genus Saltatorellus. Next base: position 4,189 of record CAJQPT010000194.1, on the reverse strand, counting down.
GCCCAAAATCGAAGAGCCGATAGCCCGCGCGGACGGACCACTCCTGGAGGGCCATGTAGGTGAACCCGCTGGCCTTGCACCGCCGGTCCGCGTCCGGAGCTGAGCCCGAGTAGTACGCGAGCACCTGATCCCGGAAGAGGAACGACATGACCGCCATGACCGGCTCATCCCCTTGCTTGGTGAGGTGGATCGTGGAGTGGTCCGGGAAGTTCGAGAGCAGGCGGGCGAAGAACGTGGCGGGCAGCGCCGGCGAGCCCAGAGCCTGCTTGTTCGCGTGGAAGAGGCGGACGAGGTCGCCCAGATACCAGCGGCCCTCCACGAGCGTCAGGCCGTGCCCCTCGCGCGCCTTGCGAGCATCCGCCCGCGCCTTCTTGGGCATGCGCTTGAGCACCTCCTCGGCCTGATCAGGCAGCTCGCGGATGAAGGTCGCGTGGAGATCGAGCCGCTCGAACCCCAGGTCGAGGTCGCGCTTGCATCGCAGCTCCAGGCGCCCCACGCCCTCGGCCACAGCCAGCTCCTCCGCGGCGCGCACCAGCGCCACCTCGGTCTCCCGGTCCGCGGCCGCAGGGCCGCCGTAGACCGCATAGGCGTTGGAGATCAGCGACCGGCCCCCAAGCACCCCCCCGCATTCAGTCAGCGGCAGGACGCCGACGACCTGGTCGCCGCGGAGAGCGACCAGGGATCGGTCCCTGTGCTTGAATTCGTCCACGACCGCGCGCGTCCAGCCCGACAGGTGGAAGAACGTCCCGTCCTCCGCAGAGAGAACGAACCGGTCCATTGCCGCAGTATCTGTCGATAGCGCCGCGCGGACCACGAGGGGCGCTGCCGACCCGGCCGTAGCCCCCGACTCACCGGTCGTCTCGGTTGTGGTGCCCATCACTCGTAGATCCGCTCGATCCGGTACTCCCGGACGTTCCGCGCCTGGGTGAACACGATGATCTCCCCCACGAGTCCGAAGCCGACGATCTGAGCGCCGAGGACACCCATGAGGACACCCACCAGGAAGAAGGGCGTCTTGTAGAGCGAGAAGTCTCCACTCCGGAGCACCCACTCCATGAGCGCGACCCCAGCCAGCAGGCCCCCGATGAACATCAGGAAGCCGCCAAGGGTGCCGAAGAAGCGCAGCGGCTTGTGGGTGAACCGGGCAAGGAACATCAACCCCAGCACATCGAGAGCTCGCCGGAGGTAGATCCCGGGCCCGAAGACGCTGCTGCTCCCCCACTCAGAAAGGTGCCGCACCTGCACCTCGTCGACGCGGAACCCCTGGCGATACGCCACAGCGGGGAGGTAGCGATACATGTTGCCGTAGATGGTCATCTGATCGAGGACCTCGCGGCGCATGACGCGCAGGGTGCTGTTCAGGTCATGGAAGGACGCGCCGACGACCTTCCGGACGATCCAGTTGAAGGCGAACGACTGCAGCTGATTCAGCCTCGAGTCAATGCGCGTCGTCCTCCAGGTGGTCACGAAGTCCGCCCCGTCGTCGATGCTCTCGAAGATCCTCCGTAGGCCGTCCGGGTCCGTCTGGACGTAGGGAGGCGAGGTCAGGATCAGTCCGCCGCGGGCGTGCTCGAAGGCGCTGGACAGGCAGACGGACTCTCCGAAGGCCTTGTGCAAGGCGATCGTCCGGACCTGATCGCGGGTCTTCTCCTGGAGGGCGGTCGCGTGGTCCCAGAGCGGCCCCTTGATCCCATCGAAGACCAGGATGCACTCCCACGTGTACCCCAGTCGCTCCAGCGTGGAGCCCAGGGCCTCGAGGACGTTGTCGATCTCGGCCTTCTGGGTCTGCACCGGCAGGACGATGGTCACATCGGGGGCGGCGTTGGAGACCAGCACAGTCGCCTCGGACTGCGCGGGTTGTACGACATCACTCACGCCACGCCCCCTGTCCGCAAGACCGCCGCGCTGCCGTCGGCGCTGCTCAGCGGCCGATCGCTCCGCCCAAACACCTTGACCACCAGCTCGGCGAGGAGCCCGAGAAGGACAAAGTAGACGCCTGCGGAGATCATCAAGCCCAAGGTGAAGAGCGCAGCCTGCCCCCAGCCGCTGTCAAACGTGGGAGCCTCTGAGGAGAGCAGCGCCGCGACGAAGTACAGGGGCGGGGTGACCACGAACGGGATCGAGAGGAGCGTGAAGTAGGGCAGCGGGCTCTTCGCGAACGAGCTGAGCATCTTCATGGTCAAGAGGTCCAGCGCGACGCGGACGGCGCGACCGATCCCGTACTTGCTGACCCCGTGAATCCGAGGTCTGTGGTTCACCACAATCTCCGCGATGCGGGCGCCGCTAGCGAGGGCGAGCACCGGAAGGAAGCGGTGCTGTTCCGCGTAGATGGGCAGGTTCTCGACCAGCTCGCGCCGGAAGGCCTTGAGGGTGCAGCCCGTGTCGTGAACGGTGGCCCCCGTGAGCCTCGCGATCATGCGGTTGGCGATCCGCGAGGGCACCTTTCGAAGGACGAGTCCGTCCTGCCGGTTCTTCCGCCACCCAACCACGATGTCGTAGCCCTCCCCGAGCTTGGCGACGAGCGCGGGGATATCCGCCGGGTCATTCTGGAGATCCGCGTCCAGCGTCACGACCACGTCACCTCGGCTGTGCTCGAAGCCAGCGCTCATCGCCGGGGTCTGTCCGAAGTACCGCCGGAAGCGAACCACCCGTACATGCTCGTCTCTCTCTCGGAGCTCCATGAGCACTTCAAAGGAGCGATCCACGCTGCGGTCGTCCACGTAGACCACCTCCCAGCTGAGCCCCATGGGAGCGACATGGCGGGTGATCTCGGCGTGCAGCTGCGGCAGGTTCTGCTCCTCGTCAAAGACCGGGATGACCAGCGACAGCTCGACGGCGGAGGCGGAGATGCCGCTCTCGTCGTGCTGGGCCGGGCTGTTTGCGGGGTCTCCGTGAGGCATTGGACGGCTATCGTTTCGTTAATGTCGCGCTCACGGGGCCCACAGGAGGCTTCTTCGGCGCCCGGACAGGTGCGACTATAGGCAGGCCGGGCAGTAGGAGGTCAGGGCGGGCCCCCACTCTTCCCGTGCACCGGATTGGGGCGTTGCCCCGGACCCTCGATCGATCGTGTGGATCGAGCCCGCCGCTGCGTAAACTCAGGCCCATGGCCCGCGCCCGGATCATCGTCCTCTCCTCGCCCCGCCTCATCAGGCTGGACGCGCTGCTCGTGGCCTCTGGAGCCCCCGCGGGCCAGGTTCAGCGTGCCGACGACGCCATGGAGCTGTTCGAACTGGACGCCGCCGCTGGCGCCAGGCTCATCGCGGACCTCAAGGACGTCCCATTCGCTGACGCAGGCCTCCTCCGGCGCTGGCAGGAGTCCTGTCCAGGAAGCCGCATCCTCTGGGTCGGCGAAGAGGACCTCACAGCGTCAGCCTTCGCCGAAGCGGGGATCCGAGGAGCGCGCCTGCCCTGGCCGCTGGACCTCGAACAACTTGAGGGGCTCGCCCTCGACCAGCTTCGACACGGTGACCTGGACCCGTCCAATACGCCGGAAGCAGGCTCGCTCGGGGCGGCCTCAGCTCCCGCGAGATCTGCCCCAGCGGGCACCGGCCAGGAGACGTCGAGCGCGGAAGGGGCCGACGCGGTGAATGACCAGGACGCCGCGAGACGGCTGCCCACCGAGGCTCCGACTTGGGGAGCCGCTGCACCGGAGCCAGGCGATCCAGACGTCGACCACCGAAAGGCGCTCGAACTCAGCGAGATCGAGTCGATCCTCGGGCGCGACGGAGCGCCTGAGCGGGACGGGAGGCCCGAACGCGATGCAGCCGCCCCTTCGGCCCTTGGCGCCGGCGAGCAAGGCCCGCCATCTCAGCCGCTGTCGATCCAGGGTCAGGCTCCGCCGCCGCCGTCGCCACTGCTCCATGCCGGCCCCCTCGCGCCCGGCGCTCCCGCCTCTCCACGCCTCCACCCGCAGGCTCCCTCCGAGCGAGCTCGGTCCGCCTTCCTGCGTACTGCGACCGCCGAATCTGAGCGCCCAATCCCGGTCGCCGAATCCACGCTCCGGGGCGCGGACGGATCCCCCTCCGAGGGCGGACCAGGCGCCGTCGCGGCGGAGTCCACGCTGCACGAGTCTCCGGTGCTGGACGCCTCGACGGTCGAGGCGGATACCGCGGATAAGCACCCCGCCGACGCGCTCTCGCTCGACGGACCGCTCCTGACCGACGAGGAGATCGAGGCGTTCTTCAGCGAG
>CAJQPT010000193.1 GCA_905480285.1 uncultured bacterium | reverse complement strand
GGATCCAGCGGACCAGCTTGGGCTCCCAGTGGGCAGATCGGAAGCGCTCCCCGGTGACCCGGGCGCCCTCCCGCAGGCGACGGAAGAGCGTGGGCGTCTCGATCAATCTGCGCATCGCTGCGCCGAGACCGTTGGGGCACTTCGGAGCCACGAGAACGCCGTTGTCGCCGTCCACGACCAGCTCAGGAATCGCTCGCCAACGGGTGGAGATCACCGGCAGGCCAGCCTGCATGGCCTCCAGGATGACGCCGGGCATCCCCTCGCGGTTGTGGTAGCTGGGGAACACCAGGACATCGTGGTTCCGGAGGACCTCGTCCACGCCCCCCTCTGGGGGAGCGTCGAGGAAGCGGCACCGATCGCCGAGGTCGACCCCGTCCATGGTGAAGCCTCCGTGGGTCGGCCCCATGAGGGTGAGAGAGGCGTCGTCCGGGAGCCGCTTTGACGCCTGGACGGCCTCGAGGACGCCCTTCTCCGGGCGAATCGGACCGAAGTACAGGAAGCGCCGCGCCTGGTCAGGGCGAGGCCCGAGGAGCCGCGCGACGTTGCGGGTCGTCGGCCACCAGCGGACGCGACGGCAGTCGTCCGAGCTCTTGAAGCGTTCGCAGAGCGAGTGGGTCTGGAGCAGGACGCGGTCGGCCAGGAGCGTGGAGCGTTCGAACGTCTGGCGGGTCCGTTCATTGGCCTCATCCGCGAGCAGGTCGAGGTCGCCACCGAAGACCCGGACCATCAGGGGGACGCCGCGCGCCTTGCACGCTGATCGGACGATACCGCCGGAGCGCAGCAAGCCGCCCGCGGACGTGTTGAAGAGCACCGCGTCGAAGCGGGACCACGGCGTCGTGATGCGGCCCACGAGGCTGGCGAAGATGCGCGCCTCATCGATGGACTGGCGGAGCGTGCTGCGGCCCTCGCGGATGACCGAGAGGTCGTGCACGACGACCTCCAGCGAGGGCTCCCGCAGGAGCGCCTCCAGCATGGAGGCGAAGGACAGCTGGATGCCGCTCACGAACTCCTCGTCCGCCGGCACGGGGCCGATCACGAGGACTCGCTTTCGTCGGCGCTCAGCCACGTGCCAGCTCCGTGCCCATGTGGGAGAGGGCGGTCGTCTCTCGCGCGACGGGCTTGTGATCAGCGGGGGCGTTGGAGGGGCACTTCATGACGCGGTCCGTTGTCGATTGCATCGACTTCTGGCTTCGTCCAACTGAAGTCCGCCGGGCGATGGTGAGGAGTGACCCCCCCCAGGGCGCTGCCAGGGGTTCCGCCCCGCGCCGGGCGCCCGACGGGCAAATTTCCCCGGTTGTGACCAATCCGGTCTGTTTGCCTACCGTTGCTAGGGCTGAGCTAGCCGGTGCCCCTCCGCTCGGGAGGGGTCCGCGCGGCCTTCGGATGCCTATGAACCTCTCGATTCGGACTCTTCCCCTCGCCCTCCTCTGTCTCTCCGCGACCGCGCAGGGCCAGACCCCGCCTCCGGGACAGGCCGGACAGCCAGTCGGATTCGAGGAGGTCTTCGCTCTCGCCGAGGACCGTGGGGCTGTCCTCGAGCAGCTCTTGCCTGGGAGCCCGCAGCACTACTTCTACTTGTGCCTGCACCTCCAGCAGACCGGTGCGCTTGATCGAGCAGACGAGTTGATCAGCCGCTGGCGCGAGGAAGGGGCCACGCCTGCGCTGCGCCAGATCGAGGCCCGTCAGGCGCTTCTGCGGGCGTCCGACGACCCCGCGCGCACCTTCAAGTTCCTCGAGGACGAGCTCGGGCTGAAGTTCAACCATCGCCGCGAATCGTCCGACGCGGTCACCGCGCTCCCCCAGGCATTCGATCAGGAGGCCGTGGGCGCGGCCGCCCTCATCAAGGCGGCCCTGAACCGCAAGGATGGCCGCTCGGTCAACGAGCTGAGCCCGGCGGTCAGGCGCACGCTCCTGACCGGGACGACGCTCACCAAGGCCCAGCGCGGCGCCGTGCTCGACCAGCTCGAATGGCCGGATGTCCCCGGGCTCGTCGCGGCCATCGAAACCGACCTTCGTGAGCACCCCAAGGCCACCTTCGGGTCGCGAGCTATCCACAAGCGGCTCCTTCTTGACCAGCTCGAGGAGCTCCGTCGACGCCGGCCCGCGCTGCTCTCGAACCGGCTCTACGTGGAGTCGGTGCTCCGGCGCCTCGCGCCGGTGGACGGCGCGTCCATGGGGGACCGGGCGGTGCGTGAGGCCTACCTCGACCGGGCGCTCGCCTTCGCGGATCAGCTCCCCGAGGCCTTCAACTCGGTGAAGGTGCACCTCCTCTACCACCGGCTCGTGCTCGACCTCGACGCGGGGCAGGTGAACCGGGAGCGCTTCATGCGCTACCTGCGCCTGCCGCGTCAGGTGGGTTACCTGGACCTCGATCCGCAGGCGCGGGCTGCCGCAGCTGGCCTCGGTGATGTGGTCGGTGGAGCCACCAGGCTTCCCGCTGTGGGGACCGATGAGCCGGTGGTCCAGGAGCTCCTGGAGACGCAGCTAAGGGGCCAGGTCGGCTATCAGGACTACCTCGCGGTCCTCCCCGAGCGCTTCGTGCGGCGGGCCTGGGCGCGGACCCAGCTGCTCTACGGCGGCGAGGGGGACCAGGACGGGCTGATCGAGATGCTCGGCGGCCCCGCCGAGGCCGAGGCCCTGAGGAACATGGTCGAGCTCGAGTTCGAGCGGACCAACCCGAGGAGCTTCGAGGCGGACGAGGCGGTCTCCCTCTCGGTGCGCCTCAAGAACGTGGACTCGCTCCTGATCAAGGTCTTCCGCGTGGACCCCGTCGCCTACTTTGACCTCTTCAACGGCTCCATCGCCACCAACATCAACCTGGACGGGCTCGTCACCAACGACCAGTTCACGGTCGACCTCGACGCCCCGCCCATGCGGCGCGTGGAGCGCCTGATCGACCTGCCCGCGGTGGACGAGCCGGGGACCTACGTGGTCGAGCTGATCGGGGGCGGCGTGGCCAGCCGCGCCATCGTCCGCAAGGGGCGCCTCGATCTCATCGAGCGGGTCGGACCGAACGGGCACGTGTTCGCGGTCTTCGACGGCCAGCGGATGCAGGTCATGGACGCGGTGCTGCGCTTCGGCGAGCGTGACTTCACGGCCAACGCGCAGGGCTACATCCGCATCCCCTTCACGACCGAGGAGCAGGACCGGCGGGTGCTCGTCCGCTCGGGCGCGCTGTCGGAGGTCTCGACGTTCCGCCACCGCCCCGAGGCGTACTCGCTCGACGGCGCGACCCACATCGCCGCCGAGGCCCTGATCGAGGGCAACCGCGCGCGGATCATCGTGCGCCCGCGCCTCACGCTGAACGGTCAGCGCCTCTCGCTGGACCGGGTGGAGGACCTCCAGCTGGAGATCGAGTCCTGGGACTTCGAGCAGGCGATCTCGACCCTCAC
>CAJQPT010000192.1 GCA_905480285.1 uncultured bacterium | reverse complement strand
GGTGCAGATCAGGTCCTCGCCCTCGCCGAAGCGCTTGCGCACGGCAGCGGCCATCGACTCCTCCAGGGCGCGGAAGATGACTTCCCGAGGGATGTTCTTCATCGCGTGGAGCGCGTCGATTGTCTGGAGGAGGGTCTCGGGGTTCATGGCTCGAGGTCGGGGCAATAGAAAAGGAGCGGGGGAATCCCCGCTCCTTCCGCTGCGCAGGGGCAGTCAGCTCCGTGTTGAGAACGGGGCTGGCAGCGAATGCGCGGTGTCCAGGAGAGTTTGTAGGGTCTTCAGGCGCCGCGTAGTTTGGTCCAGGGGGTCCGGGGAGTCAACCTCTCCCGGCTCGCTTCCCGGGGCCTTCAATGACGCCTCCTCGACGCGTGTCGGCCCCTGCCCAAGATCCGACGATGAACACAGATCCCACCGATCCCCAGGCCCCTCGCGCCGGAGCGCCCGCCAGCCCCAGAGGCGGCGAGGAGAGCGCCTGGGCCTCGTTTGAGGCCGATCTGAATCGCGTCGCCGCCTCCGGCCTCTCCGCGCCGGCGGTCCCGGCGACGGTCCTGCTCACCGGAGAGAGCGGCTCGGGCAAGAGTCGGGCCGCCCGCCGATTGCATGATCGCTCCCCCCGTGCCGAGGGCCCGTTCATCGCGGTACAGCTCGCGGCCCTCTCCTCGACGCTGATCGAGGCCGAGCTCTTCGGGCACGAAGCGGGTGCGTTCACGGGTGCCTCGGGGGCGCGGCTGGGCCGTTTCGAGCTCGCCACCGGCGGCACGCTGGTCCTCGAGGGTGTGGAGACCCTCGCCCTCGACCTTCAGGTCAAGCTCCTGCGGATCCTCCAGGAGCGGGTTGTCGAGCCGCTTGGGTCCGAGTCGGGGCGGCAAGTGGACGTCCGCGTCATCGCCACCTCGGCTCGGGACCTGCGGGATGCCGTGGAGGAAGGGGCCTTCAGGGAGGACCTCTACTTCCGGCTGGCGGTCGTCCCGCTCTCCGTGCCACCTCTGAGGGCCCGAGCGTGGGAGGACAGCTTTGAGGAGCTCTGCGGAGACCTCGCGGGCGACGTCGCGGCGCGTCTCGGCGTCCCCACCAGGCGGCTCTCCAAGGGGGGGGTGGACGCCCTGAGAGCTCACCCGTGGCCCGGGAACTTCAGGGAGCTGGAGAACGCCCTCGAGCGCGCCCTTGTGCTGGGCGGCGCGGCGCTGCCGCCGCAGGCTCCGTTGGACGGGGTGCACTTTGACTTCCTCCATGAGACCATCCGGGGCCGGGCGAGCGAGCTTGCCCGGCAAGCGCTGGCGTCAGGCGTCGGTCTGGACGAGCTCGACGCCGCGGTGCTCGCCGAGGCGCTTGAGGAGTCGAGGGGCAACGTGGCTGCGGCAGCGCGCCGCGTCGGGCTCTCCCGTCGAGCCTTCGCCTATCGCCAGAAGCGAGCTGCGGAGCCCGAGGGACAGGGCTGAGCCGCGTCAGCGCGCGTGCGGGCTCGATGAATGCGGCGCCCTGTTAGAGTCCTCGATAGATGTCCTCGTTGATCCTCTATGCCCTGGCAGCCCTGACGCTGCCTCCCTCCGGCTCGGTCCTCGTTCCACCCGCAGCGCGGGGAGCAGGCATGGAAGTGGAGGCTGGGGCCGGGACCCAAGAGGGAGCGGCCGCGCCCTCGGAGGAGCCGCTCGCTGCTGGGCCACTCTTGGTTCAACTCCTGGAAGGCGACCGGCCTGGACGAGTCCAGATGGCCGAGCGGCTCGCGGACATCCTCCCGACCAGCCAGGTGCTTGAGGCGCTGCCGCTGCTCGCCGACCGGGACCCGGAGATTCGCGTCATCGCCGCAGGGCTCCTCGCGAGGCCTGACCTTGCAGGGGCGGCGAGGCGTGAGCGCGTGGGCGCCCTGGCTCGGGCCGCCGCGCTGGATGCGGACCGGCGGGTGGTCATGGCGGCGATCGAGTCGCTCGGCCGGATCGGTGGCCCCCGCGCGACCGCCGAGCTCGCTGCGCTGACCGGGGACGATATGAACGCGGTCGCCGTGGCCGCGGCGCGAGCGCTCGCGGGAGCCCCCGGGGGGCTCTCGCCACTCTGTGCCCTCGTCCGCCGTTCCACGGCGTCGGAGGGTCGGCCTCGCTCGGCGGTGCTCGTGGAGCTCCTGCCCCGCTACGGCCAGTGGCTCGCCGACGAGCCGGCGGCCACCGCGGGAGATCACGCGCCCCTCGTCTTTGGACTTCGGCACCCATCCTTCGACGTCCGGGCCGCGGCCCGGGTGGCCTTCGACCGACTGATCTCTCGGCTCATCGACTCGGCGGTCCCGGGCCGGGCCTCCTCGCTGCTCGGGAAGCTCGGCGGCGTGGGGATTGAACGAGATGTGGCGCTCTATCAGCGCGCTCGGATCTGCCTGGCGGCTGAAGGCGACGCGGCTGGTGCCCTGGTGGCGGCACGAGAGCTGGTTCGGTCCAGGGGGCTGATGCTCCGTCCCAGCGCGCGAACGGACGCCTTCGAGTCGCAGCTCTGGCTGTTTCGAGGCCTCTACCTGCAGGGGATCGCCGAGATCGCGCTCGGTGATCACGCCGCCGCTTCGGACTCTCTTTCGAGCGCGGCCAGCGCCCTCGACGTCGCCCTCTCCGAGCGGCGGGACCTGCTCTCACGCCCTGAACGCGCGCGGCACGTGGACCTGTTGCACCAGCGGGCGGTCACCGAGGTGGCGCGGACCCTGGCGCTCGTGGTCCGCGGCGACTCGGGGATCGGCGCCCTCGAGCGAGGTCGCTCCGCGCACCTGATTCACCTGGAGGCCCAGGCCGTCTATGCGGAGATCGAGGGCAACGTCACCACCGGCTGGGACGGCCTCTTGACCGCGGACCTCTCGCCGTACCGGCTGCTCTTCGGCCGCAAGGGGTTCGCGGGGTCGTCGAGCGAGGGTGCGGCGCTCCGCCCGCTGGACCGCGCGACGATCGTCCGGCTGGAGGGCGCCCTCGGCCGCATCCTCGCGACCGTGTCCCCCGGGGAGCTTCCCGGCTTCGAGCCGCTGGAAGGGTCCGCAGGGTCTGCGCTCCTCAAGCCGTTGACCGACCCGCTTGAGGATCCTCAGCGGCGTGAGCTCCTGGAGCGAATCAACGCCGCCAGGCTGACCGGGCTGGAGTCCGCCATCGAGGAGGCCGACGCGGCTTATCTGCGCGCGCAGCGGCGTGCTCCGGGGATGCTCCCCGAGCGCGAGTACGAGGCCCTCCAAAGGCTACAGGGGATGCGCATGCGCGCCGCCCAGGCCGCCGAGCAGGCCACGCGCGCCGGGGACCGCCGCTGGGTGCGCGACCTCCGCATCCCGGGCAGCGCCGCCCTCTGGTTCGCACAGGACCTGACGGAGGAGGGGCGCGGGGCCGAGGCGCGCCAGGTGGCGAGGCGCCTGGAGCTGGACATCGAGTCGCGTGGGATCTCCAACTGGTGGTTCTACGTGGGGCACGAGCGCATCGCGCGGGCGCAGCTGCTCCAGGGCAGCGCGTACACGGACGAGGGGCTCGGAGAGGAGGCGGAGGAGGTCCTCCTGCGTGCGGTGGAGCGCATCGAGGACATCGAGAAGCAGCTCAAGGAGAACGGCGCCTCCAAGGCGGCGGTGGCGCAGTTCCGAAACATGCGGGCCTCCGCGCTGGTGAGCCTGGCGGTCAACGCCAACGTCAAGCTGAGGGCGCCGGACCGAGCCCGCAGCTACTACGAGCGGGCCTATGCCCTGCGCAAGGACGAGTTCATGCGGACGCTCCTCGCCTGCTACCGGGCCCGTAGCGGCGCGGAGCCCGAGGCGCGGGCGCTCCTGCGCACGATCCAGCCCGGGCCAGGCACCTGGTACAACCTCGCCTGCACCCACGCACTCCTCGGGGACGTGGACGAGGCCCTGGAGTACCTGCGGTCGGAGCTCGAGCAGAACCACTCGTCGTCCGAGTCACGGGCCCGCCAGCAGGAATGGGCCGCCGAGGATCCGGATCTGGCCTCGCTCAGGGACGACCCGCGATTCAGGCGCCTCGTCCGGGTCGACTGACGATATCCTCCCGGGCCCGATCGCTCTCGCGGCGGCTCCCGGTGGGCATGAGGCCCACTCGCGGACGCCGATCGCCTCGCCACGATCGCGGAGCGACTCCATGGGAAAGGTGACTTTGACGGGTAAAGGGCGCCGGTGGTACCTGCGCGGGCACCCGTGGATCTACAAGGACGACGTGGCCTCAGCCGAGGCCACGCCGGGCGAGCTCGTGCCGGTCGAGGACCCGAACGGCGCGCCGCTGGGCTGGGGGCTCTTCAGCTCCGAGTCTCGGATCCGGGTCAGGATGGTCACCCGCGAGGCCGAGCAGCCGAATCGGGCCTTCTGGGCCGAGCGGCTCCAGCGCGCCGTCCGCCATCGCGAGCGCCTGGGTCTGATGGATCCCGCCGGCGCGTGCCGGCTCGTGGGCGGCGACTCGGATGGCTTCCCCGGGTGGATCGTGGACCGCTACGCCAAGACGCTGGTGATCCAGTCCGGCACGCAGGGGTCCGATCGGATGCGCGACTTCCTCATCGCGTTGCTGCGCGAGGCGATGCCCTTCGAGCCGGAGACGATCATCGATCGTTCCGACACGAGCGTCCGAAAGCTGGAGGGCCTCGAGAAGATCGTCGAGGTCGTGGACGGGACCATCGATGGGCCGGTCCTCGTCCAAGACCACGGCCTGCAGTACGAGGTCGACGTGTTCCAGGGCCACAAGACGGGGCACTACCTTGACCAGTCGAGCAACCGCCTCAAGGCGGCCCAGCTCGCGAGCGGCGGTCGCGTCCTGGACGCCTTCGCCTACGACGGCCTCTTCGGGCTGCACGCGGCGCTGGCCGGGGCCGAGGAGGTCACGTGCCTCGAGCAGAACCGGGGCGCTTGCGAGCGCATCCTGGCCAACGCCGAGCGCAACGGCCTCCAGGACAAGATCAAGGTCGAGCGCGTCGACTGCATGAAGGACATGCGCGCGCGCGCCGAGCGGGGCGACCGCCACGACGTCGTCATCGTGGATCCGCCCGCTTTTGCGCGCAGCAAGAAGGAGATCGCCGGGGCCGAGCGGGGCTACGTCGAGCTGAACCGACGGGCCTTCGACCTCACGCCTGACGGTGGCGCGGTGGTGAGCGCATCGTGCTCCTACAACGTCAGCCCCAGGGACTTCGTGGAGTACATCGGCAAGGCCGCGAGCATCGCCGGTCGCCACGTCTGGATGGAGGAGCTCACCAGCGCCTCCAGTGACCACCCGCACCTGGTGACCCTCCCCGAGACGGACTACCTGAAGTGCGCCTTCCTGCGCGTGCACTGAGCGAAGGGACATGGACGCCACCACGACCCGATCGATCCGCGTGAACGGAGAGTCCCTGGAGGTCGCCGCCGGCTGGACGGTGGCGGACCTCGTGGCGTCCCGCGGACTGCGGCCGGAGCAGGTTGCCGTCGAGGTCAACCGGGAGCTTGCGCCACGCGCCACGCACCCCGCGCGGATGCTCGAGGCGGGGGACCAGGTGGAGATCGTGACCCTCGTCGGCGGCGGTTAGCCGGACCGACTTACAATGGAACCGACCATGAGCCAGACTGATCAATCGCACGTCGCGGACAGCCCCCTCCGGATCGGAGCGGACGTCTCCATGGCCTCTCGCTTGCTGGTGGGGACCGGCAAGTACGCGAGCTTCGCGGAGACCGCGAGGGCCCTGGAGATCAGCGGCACGGAGATGGTCACGGTCGCCGTTCGTCGCGTGAACCTCGACCCCTCCAAGGGCGAGTCGCTGCTCGACCACGTGGACCGCGACCGCTACCACCTGCTCCCGAACACCGCGGGCTGCTACGACGTGGACTCAGCGCTGCGGACGGCCCGTCTCGCGCGCGAGCTGCTGGACACGCCTCTCGTGAAGCTGGAGGTGCTCGGTGACCCGAAGACCCTGCTCCCCGATCCGATCGGGACCCTCGAGGCCACCAAGGTCTTGGTGGAGGAGGGCTTCACGGTGATGGTGTACTGCTCGGACGATCCTCGGATGGGCGTGCGCCTCGCCGAGCTCGGGGCGGCGGCGGTCATGCCTGCGGGCTCTCCGATCGGGTCGGGGCAAGGGGTGCTCAACCCCAACGCGATCAGGATCCTCATGGAGCTGATCGATGTCCCGGTGATTGTGGACGCCGGTGTGGGCACGGCGTCGGACGTGGCGCAGTGCATGGAGCTCGGCGCGGAAGGCGTCCTGCTCAACACTGCGATCGCTGGCGCACGGGAGCCCCTGCGTATGGCCGCGGCCATGCGGGATGCCTGCGCCGCGGGCCGTCAAGCCCACCTGGCCGGGCGGATTCCCCGGCGGCTCTATGCGAACGCCTCCTCTCCGGAGGAAGGGCTGATCGAGGAGGCGGGGCCGCGCTCCTAGGGATGGGGCACCCGCTCCCTCTGGCGATCGCGTCACTCGCGCAGGCATCCGAGGAGGCCGTCGAGATGACGGCGACCCAGGGCTTCGTCGTGGCAGCGCTGCTGCTGGGGGTCGGGGTCTCCCTGGTCCCGCTCATGCGCAGAGCGAGCGCGTGGTTGCTGGGCGCGACGCCGGAGCGCGCGGCGGGGTTCCGTCCGACGGACCTCCTGATCGTTGCCCTGGCCTTCATCCTCAGCCAGGTCCTGGTCGTCGAGACCTACCGCCTTTGGGTCGGGGTGAAGGAGCTGGACATCGAGTCCCTCGGGGTGATTCCAGCCCTTGGCCTGAGCGTGGCGTCCCAGGGGCTCGCGGCGGGGGTGGTCCTCGTGCTCGCCCTTCGGCGGGAGGGCGGCGCGGCCACCCTCGGGCTATGCGCCCTGACGCCCGGGGCGCGGGGGGCCTTTGCCGGCGTCTGCTATCTGCTGTCGATCCCGACGCTCATGGGCCTCGGTGCTCTGACCGCGGCGATCTCTGCCGCCCAGGGGGAGGGGCCCCCGGTCCAGGGCGTCGCTGTCCTCGTGGGGGAGGGGCTGGCCGAGAATCCGCTGCTGATCGGCGCCATGGTCGCCCTCGTGATCCCGCTCCTCGAGGAGATCCTGTTCCGAGGCTTCCTCCTGGAGATGCTCGTCTCCAGGGCCGGCGCGGCGGTCGGGGTCGTGGCGTCATCTGCGCTCTTCGCGCTCTTGCACGGCACCTCGGTCTTCCTCCCTATCTTTGGGCTGGCGCTCGTTCTCGCCTGCGTGAAGCTCCGGACACGAAGCCTGGGCGCCGCCTGGGCGATCCACGCGCTCCACAACGGCGCGACGACGTTCTTCATCGTCTCGGGAGGACTCCCGGCGTAATCCCCATGGCTGAGTACCCAAGGCAAGGCCTGTTTCGAAGGCTGGAGGGCGGCGGTGCCGCCGCGACCAACGCGACCCTCACGGGCTTGATTGAGCTGGGTGAGGACGTCAGCGTATGGTTCGGCTGCGTGCTGCGAGGCGACGACGCGCCGATCCGGGTCGGCGCCCGGACGAACATCCAGGACCTGACCATGATCCACGCCGACGTGGACGTCCCCAACGTGATCGGTGCGGACGTGACGATCGGCCACCGCTGCGTGCTGCATGGCGCGCAGGTGGGAGATCGGTGCCTCATCGGCATGGGCGCGATCCTCCTCGGCGGCTCCGTCATTGGCGAGGAGTCCATCATCGGCGCGGGCGCCGTGGTGAAGGAGGGCATGGTCATCCCGCCCCGCTCCCTGGTGGTCGGCGTCCCCGCCAAGGTCGTGCGGGAGATCGACGAGCAGGCGGTGGCAGCCATCCGCCGCAGCGCGCAGGGGTACGTGGAGAAGTTCAGCCAATACCTGGGCTGAGGCGGCGCGATGGGGGAGCAAGACATCACCGTATCGGAGCCTTACGAGCGCAAGCTGGAGGCTCTGGACCGCACGCTCGCGGGCTTCGGTCGCGTGGCCGTCGCGTTCTCCGGCGGCGTGGACTCCACGGTGCTCCTGCACGCGGCGCGCCGTGTCCTGGGCCGTGAGTGTGGCGTCGCGGTCATCGCCGACTCGCCGTCGCTTCCGCGGGCAGAGCTCGTGGACGCGCGCCAGATCGCGGCGGCGCTGGACGTCTTGCTGGAGGAGGTCCGCACGGGGGAGGGGGACGACCCGCGCTACCGCGAGAACGCGGGGAACCGGTGCTACTTCTGCAAGGCGGCGCTGTTCGACGCCATGGGAGAGTTCGCCGCCCGCGAGGGGTTCGAGGTGCTCGCCTTCGGTGAGATCGTAGACGACTGGGGTGACCACCGGCCCGGCGCGATGGCAGCCCGTGAGTACGGGGTGGTGGCCCCGTTGAGCGGCGCGGGATTCAGCAAGGAGGACGTCCGCCGCTACGCCGCGGAGCACGGGCTAGAGGTCGCGGACAAGCCGGCCTCGGCCTGCCTCGCGTCGCGGATCCCGGTGGGGACAGAGGTCACGCCTGAGCGGCTCTTGACGGTCGAGCGCGCGGAGGCGGCCCTGCGAGAGCTCGGGATCCGGGTGCTGCGGGTGCGTCACCACGGGGCGCACGCCCGCGTGGAGGTCGGGGCCGACGAGCTGGAGGCCTGCCAGGGGATGGTGCCGCAGATCGAGACAAGGCTCATCGAGAGCGGCTTCGAGAGCCACGAGCTCGCCGTCTACGGGCAGGGGTGAGGCCCCGCGGGGCGCGCTCGGGGACCACCGAACGGTGAAACCCCAAATCCATTTGACAATGCGAGTTCCTAGGGTATTCTCGCACGCCTCGCGGCGCGGATCGAGTTGGCGCTCGCCGTCGTGTCATCCCGGGGCCTCATATTGAAGCGTCCACCGCTCCGCTTGGAGCGCTGGATGGGCACCGGAGCGGCCCTTGGGGGGGCTGTGCCCAGATGAACTCGACCGCACCCACCGCCTCGGGCAGGTGGACCCAACATCGACGCGCGCCATGGCGCGACGGAGACCGCAGCAGGCTGCGGTCGGCCAGGGCGCTTCGTGTCCGCTCGGGGTTCACGATGATCGAGCTCCTCGTCGCGATCACCATCCTCTTGATCTCCCTCGCCGCCGCCTTCGGTAGCCAGGTCGCGAGCTTCGGCCTCATCGACTCCAGCCGCGACTCGACGCTGGCCATGACGGAGCTCGAGCGGTGCATGGAGGAGGTGCTCACCAAGTCGAGCGACAACATCCCCGTGGACTATCCCGCGGGGGAGCCGATCTCGGGGTACGACGACGTTCGCCTCCGGCAGCAGTCCATCGTGCCGAGCTTCCCGGGCTACTCGGGAGGCGGGTCGATCCCTGATCCGCTCGAGGTGGTCCTGGAGGCCACATGGCTGGATTCGCGCGGTCGCTTGCAGCGGCTCAACCTGACGACCCAGGTGGCGAGGTGAGCCGATGATGTGTCCGAATCGAACAACGGGGGAGCGCCAGCGCGGCAGCCGCGGCTTCACGCTCCTCGAGATGATCCTGGGGGCCACGGTCCTCGCGCTCCTCGCGAAGACGATGATCAGCGCCACCACGAGCGTGAGCCACCTGACCGAGAGCGGGAACCTGGAGTCGCGAATCCAGCGAGACAGCGACCGGGCGATGGGGCGGATCATGGAGGACCTGCGCATGTCCGGCTTCCATACGGTCAATGGGCGGGCGTACCCGCACGTCTTCCTGAACGGTGAGCCGGACTCGGAGTTCCGCGAGTTCGAGCATACCCCCGCGCCGCAGGCCGCCGCTCCGGGGGAGGCCGCTCATGGACCCATGTGCTCGATCGTCCTCTGCGCCCCGAGCGACCTGGACGGGAACGGGCGGCCTGAGATCGATGTGGACGGCGACGGGACCCCGGAGCTAGATGGGAACGGTGACGGATCGGTCTCCGATGAGCCCGAGGATGTCCTGGGGATCTGGGATGAGCAATCGCACACCATCAGCGCCCGGTCACGGCTGGTCTGGTCCCACGAGGACATCGCCTACATGGTGATCGAGTCCGCGGCGGGCGAGAACGAGCTGGTTCGCCTCGTCTCCAACGGCGAGGGCGGGCGAGAGGTCCTGGCGCGCTCTGTGGAGCGCCTGACCTTCGAGACCTCCCAGCCGGGCGCGGCGAGCGTGTCGGCCGGCACGGTCCGGGTCCGGATCGACTTTCGCGCCACCACGGAATCCGGGCACCTGTTCCGGACCCACTCCGAGGCGCTGGTGAGGTTGAGGAACAACAACGGCTGAGGCGGCCACGCCGTGTCTCCGAGCGGAGGCACGGGGGGACCGCGGCCAGGCAACACCGCGCGCCGAGGGCGGCGCGTGGAACATCGAGGGCATAACATGAAGTTGATTCGAACGAGAAAGGGAGTCGCCTCGCGGCGGGGCGTCGCGCTCATCTACGCGGTCTTTGGCAGCTTCGTGGTGGCCAGCATGGTCTCGGTCATGTTCACCATGGCTGGGGTTAGCGATCGGCAAGCAGCGGTCCATAACGGCCAGACGAGGGGCCGTTACCTGGCTGAGGGCGCCCTGCGGGTCGTCGCCAAGGAGCTCCAGAACGACCTGGCGAACTGGAAGGCCCCGACGCTCAGCGGCACCAAGGTGGTCGGTGGGGAGCAGGTCGAGTTCACCGTGACGGCCCTCGGGGAGCAGGTCACCACGACCAACGAGTCGGGGATCTCGAACCTCGTTCAGCCCTACGAGCTCGAGACTCGAGTTCGGGTGGACGGCGTGCGGCAGCGGGCGCACCGGATCGTCAACGCGACCTGGACGCCGCTCTTCCAGTTCGCGGTCTTCTATAACAGCGACCTGGAGGTCCACGCCGGGCCCAACATGACCCTGCGCGGCCGAGTGCACTCCAATCGGGACATGTATCTGGGTGGCGGCAACACGATCACGCTGGACACCAACTACGTCCACGCCGTTGGCGGGGTCTTCCGCTACAAGAAGCGCGACGGCACGGCGGCGGGCGGCAACGTGGACATCCGGCGCTGGGTGGAGAACCCCTTCGACCCCTCGGCGCCGTCGGAGTTCGAGCGAATGCTCAGCCGCGCGCAGCTGCCCGTCTCCAGCACCTCGGGCTACGACAGCAACTACAGGGACGGCCTCGATCTCGACGGCGACGGGCTCTTCACCGGCCCGGGCGAGTGGCTGCCCTTCGAGTTCGGTGCGGCCGAGCTGTGGAGCCCGCCCTCGGGGTACGAGGAGGGCTATGGCCAAACCGTGATGACGGGGCAGCACGGCGTCGAGGAGGCCGTGACCCCCCCGATCGGGTCCATCCAGATGTACGAGTCCGTCGAGGGAGGGTCTTACGAGCTCGACGCCAACACGGGTGAGTACTCGTTCGTCGGCCCCGGCCTCGGGGACCATGACAGGGGCTTCTACCACGAGAACGCAGGCCTCTCCATCATTGCAGACAGCTCGGGCTACGGGTTCACCGTCTATGACGCCGAGGGGAACGACGTGACCATGGAGGTCGCGGACGCGATCAGCCTCGATTCCGTCCCCGACATGCGTCAGTCCAACGGGGGCTCCACGGACGTCGAGACGATCCAGCTCGACCTCGGCCTGCTCGCAGACTCCGGATACTTCCCGGACAATGGCCTGGTCTACGCGGCCCACGAGGCGCTCGGCACGGGCACCGACGCGAGCGGCCTAATGCTCACCAATGGGTCGGAGCTGGCGTCCGCCCTGACGGTGGTCTCTCCGTCCTCGGTCTACGTTCATGGTGACTACAACGTGGTCAACAAGCAGGGGGCATCCATCATCGGTGACGCGGTCAACCTGCTCTCGAACGCCTGGGACGGGAGCAAGGCTCCGGGGACTCTGCCGAGCGCGAGCGAGACCAGCTTCAACTTCGCCATGGTCACCGGCTCCTACGATAGCGTGCCCGGCCGCTACAGCGGTGGCCTTGAGAACCTGCCGCGCTTCCACGAGAACTGGAGCGGGGTGGCCTGCAACATCTCCGGGAGCTTCGTGAACCTGTTCGACAGCCAGCACGCCACGGGCGACTGGCGCTACGGCAGCGACCGCTACAGGGCGCCCATCCGAGCGTGGCAGTACGACGACGACTTCAATGACCTCGGTTCACTCCCCCCGTTCACGCCGATGGCGGTCGAGACGGTGGACATCGTGGCCTGGTAAACGCCCCGCTTGTGCGTGGGGGCGCGCCGCGTCGCCCAAATGACCGCCGGCCCGCGCTTCCTCAAGGAGGCGCGGGCCGGCTCATTGGTGACCTCTCGGCTTACTGGAAGGTCACGGAGTAGCCGCGCGAGAAGTTCGACGTGTTGCCCGGGTTCTGATCCCGATACCAGCACTGGAAGTTCCATGTCTCACCCGGGAGGGCGGGGACCGTCATCGTCGGCTGCGGGATGGCGCCCGTGTCCACGGTGATCGAGAAGCTGCCGAGGAAGCCCGAGTTCCCGACCTGCCCGAGGTAGCGGCCGGCGTTGGAGCCGACGCACAGGTTGCCCTGGCTCCCGCCGGGGTTCGTGATGAAGGTCTGGTTACGGGAGACGATGAAGTAGCCGCTCGAGAGGAACGGCAGGTCGACCACGGTGAGGGTCAGGTTGTTGAGGGCGACCTCAGCGGAGCCGGAGCCAATGATGGTGGCCGCGCGGCCGCTGGAGTTGGTGACGGCGTCGCAGTAGAGCGTGCCGATGCCGTCGCCGCAGTTGACGTCGGCGATCTCGAAGTCGTCGATAGCGGCCTCCACGATGGACCCTGAACCGAGGTCCGAGGCGATGAAGCGCATGCGCATCTGGGACGTGGGCGTGACGACGCTGGAGACCCGGAAGACATTCTGGATCCAACCGCCTGCGGTACCGGATCCATCTGGACCGACGCTCTCCACGAGGCTCCAGGAGGAGCCGCCGTTGTTGGAGATCTCGACCACAAAGACGTCGGCGTTCGGCGACGCACCCTGGTCGTTGGAGTTCCAGCGGTAGTAGGAGACCGTCGGATCGTTCAGCGCCGACATGTCGATGATCGGGGTCAGCAGGGTCGTGCTGCCGCCGTCCACGTCGTTCGTGCCAATGCTGCCGCCCGGGTTGCCCTGGCCGGTGAACCAGCACTGCGCGCCGATGACCGAGTGGTCGTCCTCGGGCTGCGCCGAGGTCCCGACGGGGTTACCGCGTTCCCAGATGCCGGTCGTGGCGTCGTCGCCCGGTGCGCCTGAGACCCAGCCTGCGGCGCTCTCCATGTTGTCGGACCGCGCGACGGTGAGAGAGTCACCAGCGATCGACGAGTAGGAGGACGAAGGGGCTGACGACGGCGCGTTGACCGTCTGTCCGGTCTGCGAGGTCGCGGAGATGAAGTAGGAGACCTGCGCGCCGCAGGGGAGCGGCGGGAACGCGGCCGAGTAGAACGAGCCGCCGTTGGCCACGAGCGGGACGGTGGTCGGGCCGCTCCCGATGTCGTAGGTCAGCGTGGGGGACGAGGGGTCGAGGGAGCCAGGGATCAGCTCGTTGATGACCACGGGGATGGTGCCCCCGGATGGGTCGATCGTGGCGGGCTCACCCTGCGCGAGGGCGATCGAGAGCTCGGGCGGACCGAAGCGCAGGACGAACAGGCCGGACTCGATGTCGCTGCCGATGATCGTCCCGCTGGGGAAGCCGACGTAGCAGCTCCAGAGCCCGTTGAAGGAGGCGTTGCTGGAGTTCGGCGCGGTGTCGAAGAAGCCGACCTCGGGGGGGGAGTTCAGGCTCTGGTTCAGGTCGAAGGCCCGGATGCCGGACGTGTAGTTCGCCTGGAACAGGATCCCGTCGCGCTCGTACATGTTGTGCCCGATCGCGGCGTTGCCGTTGTCGAAGGCGCCGATGTACGTCGCGTTGGCAGGGTCACTCACGTCGAACACGCGGGTCGTCGTCGTGCTCACGGTCGAACCCTCGTCCAGCTCGTCACCGAGGTAGAAGCGTGTCCTGTCGTTCGACAGCCAGCCCTGATGGCTGTAGGCGCGGGCAGGGTAGGAGACCTGCGAGAGCACGACGGGGTTGCTCTTGTTCGTGACGTCGACGATGGTCAGCCCGGTGTCGGTCTGACCCCCGTTCAGGCCGCCGCAGCAGTAGGCGAGCTCTCGGCCCGCGTAGGGGCCAGAGGTGTAGGTGACGATCTGCGCGTCGTGGACGTAGCGCTGAGACCAAGACCCGACGTACTGGGGCGCCGACGGGTTGGCGAGGCTGTAGATGCGGAGGCCCTCGCTGCCGCCGCCGGTGCGATAGAGGAAGCCGCTGACCTCATCGAGCGCGATGTTGTGGGTGGCGTTGGTTCCCGGCCCGGTGATGGTGTTCTCCAGCGTCACGACGCCCGAGTCGACGTTCGTCAGGTCGATGACCTGGATCCCGCTGCCACCCTCCGAGACGGCGTACGCGCGGGTCCCAAAGACCTTGATGTCGCGCCAGGTGCTGTTGGGCCCATTGATGGTCCCGACGACGTCGGGGAGCGTCGGGTTGGAGACCTCCACGACGGCGGTGCCCTGCGTGGTCAGCATGAGCGCGTACTCCCGGCCAGACGGTGAGGTGTAGCCCCAGCAGTCGTTGCCGTTGGCTCCGCCGAAGCCAAGGTCGCTCATGGTCAACCACGACTGCAGCGTGAAGTTGTCCGCCGGGAACCCGAGGGACGCCGCCGCGGTGAGGGCGCTGAGGCCCGGGGCGTTGGAGGCTGCGGTGTAGCCCGTGCCGGGGACCGGCGGCAGGCGGTCGAGGATCTTCGGGTCGTCCTCGTGGAGGGCGAGGGCAGGCGGGGTGGCGAGCGAGAGCGCGGCGATGATGGGGAAGATCATGTTCCGGATGCAGTGCAGGCGAGGGACTTGGAAGCTCCCTCAAATCTACCCCGACTCACCCGGCCGGGATGCGGGGTAGGAGTCGCGACGGAAGTAAGGGGAGTGTTGCCGTATCGATCAGCGACTGAGCGCAGATTGAGACGGGGGAGCGAGCAGCCCTGGGTCCGCCTGATCGCCTTCCAGGGCGGCCAGGAAAGCACTGAGGTCGGCCTTCTCTCCGACCGAGAGACGGAGGGGCACCAGGACTTGTTCCTGATGATGACCCCTTCCTGTGGCCCCCTCGAGCTCCGAGTAGAACTCGATCACGCCCTCGAGGTCCCCAAACTGGCCCTGGTGCATGAACGGGGCGCGGTGGGCCAGGTTCCGCAGGCTCGGCGTCCTGAATTCGCCCCAGGCCTCGGAGGACTGGCGGAGCTGGCGGACCCGCAGGGCGGCGGGCCCGTCGGGGTCGTCGCTGTGGGGGCCAGCGGCGTTGAAGGGGCTCGCCGCGACGACCCTGGCGCCGTCGAAGCGTCCAGGGTCCCGTGCCTCGCCGCCGTGCAGGGTGGGCAGGGCGTTGTTGTGGAATTCCCCGTCCGAGAAGTTCGGCCCGCTGTGGCAGAGCACGCAGTTGGCCTTGCCGATGAACATGGCGAGCCCGCGCTGGGCGCTCGGGGAGAGGCTCTCCACCTTCTCCCCGTCGTTCTCCC
>CAJQPT010000191.1 GCA_905480285.1 uncultured bacterium | reverse complement strand
GGGTGGAGGACGCCGACACCGGCGAGGTGATCCTGCCTGCGCTGCGCGCCGAGGTCCCGGCGGACCGGATGGCCCAAGCCGAGGCCGCTGCGGGCGTGCTCGGGGACACCGTGCACGACAAGTACCCGTTTCAGCCCGGGGTGCAGCCCATGGGCGCCGACGCGACGTCGCGCGTGATCGCGCGCACGTGGCGCGCGACGCTCTCCGTGACGGGCGCGGCGGGGATGCCGCCCCTCGAGCACGCCGGGAACGTGCTGCGCCCGGAGACGGCCCTCAAGCTCAGCTTCCGGACCGCGCCGACCACCGACCCCGACGCCGCGCTCGCCGCGGTCAAGGAGGCCCTGGAGTCCGACCCCCCCTACGGCGCCCAGGTCTCCTTCGAGAACGCCGACGGCGCGACGGGGTGGAACGCGCCGCCGTTCGCTCCCTGGCTCGACGGGGCCATCCAGGAGTCGAGCCGCGAGTTCTTCGGCAAGGACGCCGTGTCCCTGGGGGAGGGGGGGACCATCCCGCTCATGGGGCTCTTGGGCGAGTCGTTCCCGGAGGCGCAGTTCGTCATCACCGGGGTGCTGGGGCCGGGCTCGAACGCCCACGGGCCCAACGAGTTCCTGCACCTCGAGATGGCGGAGCGGCTGACCGCCTGCGTCGCCATGATCGTGGCCCGTGCCGCCGACCAGGCCTGAGGGAGATCAGCGCGCCGCGCCGGGCGCCGGCTGGCGCGGCGGCGACAGCGGCACGCGCTGGAACGTGATCCGCTCATAGGGGCTCTCCCTGCCGCGCTCGTAGAGGCACCCCACGGCGTTGGAGCTGCCCTCCGAGAGGTCCACCAGGCAGGAGTAGGCCGCGGCCTTGCCGTGGAGCAGGGCCGCGGTGTTCCAGCTGCGCCCGCCGTCGTAGCTCACGCGCACCAGCATTCGTTCGCGCCGGTCGGGGGAGGCCGGGTTGGAGAAGGCCACCCAGCGCTCGACCACCCCGCCGCCGCGGGACGCGTGGACGGTCACCATCCCCGCCTGGCAGATGGGCTCGGGGAGGGCCTCGTCCCAGGTCACCTCTCCGAAGCTCTCGCCGCCGTCCTTCGAGCGCGCCACGGCGCGGGCCCGCTTCTGGCGGTTGTAGTTCCGCATGTTGAGGACGAGCTCACCGGAGTCGAGCTCGGCGACCTGGCACTCGTTCAGCTGATCGCGCTGGGAGCGGCCGCCGATGCGCCAGGTGGCGCCGTGGTCGTCGGAGAGCAGGACGTGGCTGTAGTAGCGCCGGGAGTCGGCCTCGATGTGATCGCAGGGAATGACGAGCCGGCCCGCGTGGGGGCCGACCTCGAGCTGGATGCCCACGCCGGGCCCGGTGGCGTACCAGGTCCAGCCCTTCCGCTTCGTCGAGGCGGTCACTTCGCGCGGCTGGGACCACTCGGCGCCGCCGTCCGCGCTGGTCATGACCCAGACGGTCCGGGTGCCCTCGGACGTGCCAGCGATGATCTCGCTCTCGTGGTCGTGGCCGAGGTTGTGGGTGAGGAAGAGGAAGATCATCCCCGTGTCCCGGTCGAGCACGGGGCATGGGTTCCCGCAGACGTTGTCTCCGTCGTCCCAGAGGATGCGCTGCTCGCCCCAGGTGGCGCCGCCGTCCTCGGAGCGCTTCATGAGCAGGTCGATGTCCCCCGTGTCGCCGCGCCCGCCCTTGCGACCCTCGCAGAAGGCGAGCAACGCGCCGTCAGGGGCTCGCAGGACGGCGGGGATGCGATAGGTGTGGTAGCCCGCCTCGCCGCTGGTCCAGACGTCGACCTTGTCGCTGCTCGAGGGGACGCTGGGCTGGGACGGGAGCTGGGGGGCGAGGGTCAGCGAGGCGAGGAGCGCGGCGAGCATGATGGGGAGCGAAGTGGGTCAGCTCTGGAGGGCGGAGCGGATGTCCCGGACGATGGCCCAGTGGTGGCGGGCGTGCAGCGCCGAGAAGCGGAGCCAGTGGGCGGCGGACAGGGGGCCGAGCTCCTGGTGGGGGATCCAGGACGGAGCGGCTGAGATCTCGTCGGCGATGGCCTCGAGTCCTGCGAGGGCCTCGCGGTTGCCGCCCAGCTCCATCTCGAGGAAGCGGGGCTCCACGGTCTCGTCGGGGGTGACCATGCGCGGGGCCTGGGCCTCGCCGCGCGGCGTGGCGTCGTTCTCCAGCACCTGGGCCGCGCGCTCCTTGATCGCGCCCTCCTCCTGGATCAGGCGCCCCTTGCGGGCCACCAGCGACTTCACGTGGCGGAACGCCAGATCGGTGGCCAGGGCGATGTGGTAGAGGTGCTGCTCGACGCTCCAGCCGGACACCTCTGGGGCCCGGGCGCGGCAGGCGGCCTCGCCCTCCTGGCGGATGGACTCGAAGGCGTCAAACGCCTCGTGCAAGCGGGTGAACTCTCCCCGGACATCGATCTCTGTGGACGGCATGTCGAGAGGTTACCCTCTGGACGCCGAACGCGGCGAACGGGCCCTTAGCTCAGTCGGTTAGAGCAGGTGACTCATAATCGCTTGGTCGAAGGTTCGAGTCCTTCAGGGCCCACCAACCCCGCGTCCGCGCACGCACCAGCCAGAGCCGGATCGCACGCCATGACCTCCACGCCGCGATCCAACGCCGCCATGCCTGGCCCCGGGTCGTCCTTCGCCTTCGACGCGAACCAGGAGACCCTGGACTTCCTCCAGCGAGGCTTCGCGGAGTACGGGGACATCTGGGCCATTCCACCGCAGGGTGGCGCCGACAACGTGGCCGGGGACGGCGGCCTGCCGGTCTGGGTCCTCAACGATCCCGAGGCGATCCATGAGATCCTGACGCGGCGGCAGCCCGACTACGGCAAGGGCGTCGGCTTCGAGCGCGTGAAGATGCTGCTGGGGGACGGGCTCATCGTGTCGGACGGCGATCACTGGCGCACGCGACGCAAGATGCTTCAGCCCGCGTTCAGTCGACCGAGCGTCGGCGCCATGGGGGGGCTCATCGCCCGCTGTATCGAGGAGCGCGCCGAGATCTGGGAAGCGCACGCGGACAGCGGCGAGCCGCTCGACATCGTGGATGAGGCCAACCGCCTTGGCCTGCGGATCATCCTCCGCTCGGTCTTCGGAGACGACCTCGAGGCGCTCGACGCGCGCGAGGGCGGGAACCCCTTCAACCTCGTGGTGGACACCGTCCAGCGGGACCTGATGTTCGCCATGCGCTTCCGCCAGCTCTGGCCGGTGGTCCGCGAGCTGGTGGAGGCCCGCCGCGCCCGCGGGGCGGCCGGAGAGACCGAGGACTTCCTCGGGCGCTACCTCGCCGCGCGGGACCGTGACTCCGGGGAGCCCCTCGACATGGAGGGGCTGGTGGATGAGCTGATGACGCTGCTGGTCGCGGGTCACGAGACCACGGCGGCGACCACCGCCTGGGCCTGGTCCCTGCTCGCCCGCCACCAGGACGTCCAGCTCGCCCTCGCCGAGGAGGTGGACGAGGCCGGGCCTGCGATCATGGACGGCAAGATGGTCCAGGGCCGCTACGACCTGGGCTCGCGGGTCATTCACGAGACCCTGCGCCTCTATCCCCCGGTCTGGATGTTCACGCGCAAGGCCCTCAAGGACGACGTCCTCGCCGGGCACCCGGTGCCGGCGGGCACCCAGATCCTGATCACCCCCTACATCCTGCATCGCCATCCGGCGTACTGGGAGAGCCCCGAGCGCTTCGACCCCTCTCGGATCCCGGCGTCCGGCATCGCCCCCGTCCGGGGGGCCTATATCCCGTTCTCCTCCGGGCCGCGCCGCTGCGCCGGGGACGGCTTCGCCCTGAACGCCACGGTCCAGCATCTCGTCTGGGCGTCCTCCCGCTACCATCTCGACGCGCTCACCCCCGAGGCGCCGGCCATCGAGCCCGGCGTCAACCTCCGGGCGCGGGACCCCATCCCGCTGAGCGTCACGCGCAGATAGCGAACGCCTCCGATGTCCGAACCCAAGACCCTCGTCGACCTCCTCCGCACCGAGCGGAGCGGGGAGCAGCGGCTCGGCTTCTTCGAGAAGCCTGGCCAGTACCGATGGATGACCGTCGACGAGCTGCGGGATGCCGCGCTCGAGCGGCTCGGAGACCTCCAGCGCGCGGGGATCACGCGCGGTCAGGAGGTCGTGATGCCCGTGGATGACCCCGCCGCGTTTGTTGAGATCTTCTGGGCGTGCCAGCTCGGCGGGCTCATCGCGGTGCCCCTCGCGCCGCCCTCCAACGAGTCGAGCCGGTCGAAGATCGTCGACATCCTCGAGCGACGCGCGGGCGCGGCGCTCGTCATCGAGGAGGCCGGGCTCGGGCTGCTCGACCAGGCGAACCTCGCCGAGCGTTGGACCTGGCCCGTCGGTGGCGGCGTCCCCGGGCAGGAGGTACCGCGTGAGTCGGACGAGCTCGCCTTCATCCAGTTCAGCTCGGGCTCCACCCGGGCGCCGAAGGGCGTCATGATCCGTCAGGGCCAGGCCCTCGCCAACCTGCGCTCCATCGGCGAGGGGATCGGGCTCGGCGCGGCCGACCGGACGTTCAGCTGGATGCCGCTCTCCCACGATATGGGGCTCGTCGGGTTCCACCTCGCGCCCCTGCGCTGGGGAGCTGATCAGGCGCTGATGCCGACCTCCGCCTTCGCGCGCACCCCGCTGGTCTGGCTCCAGGACGCCGCGGCCCTCGGGTCGACCATCCTGTCGTCCCCGAACTTCGGCTACCGCCATGCCCTGAAGTCGATCGCCCGCAAGGGGATCCCCGAGGGCGTGGACCTCTCCGGCGTGCGGCTGATCATGAACGGCGCGGAGCCCATCTCCCTGGCCCTCTCCGAGGAGTTCCTCGACCGCCTCGCGCCGGTCGGCCTGGCCCGCTCGACCATCTTCCCGGTCTATGGCCTGGCCGAGGCCACCCTGGCGGTCACCTTCCCCGCCGCCGGCGAGATCATCCAGGGCATCCGACTGGCCCGCGAGGCCTCAGGGCTCGGAGATCGGGTCCAGGAGACGGGCGGAGAAGAGGCCATGGTGACGGTGGGCTGTGGCCGGCCGCTCCCCGGGGTGGAGGTTCGGATCACGGGCGCAGACGGTGGAGGCCTCCCTGAGGACCACGTCGGCCGCGTCTGGATCCGTGGTGACAACGTCACCGAGGGGTACCTCGATGACCCCGCGGCCACGGCCGCGGCGCTGCAGGGCGAGGGCTGGCTCGACACCGGGGACCTGGGCTTCATGCGAGACGGCGCCCTGCACATCACCGGGCGTCTCAAGGACCTGGTGATCGTCAACGGCCAGAACCTGTACCCGCACGACCTGGAAGAGAGCCTCCAATCGGCGCTGGGCGTGGACGCCCTGCGGGTGGCGGTGGCTGCGGTCCAGCGCGCGGGGGCCGCCGAGGAGGCGGCGGTGTTCATGGTGCACCGGGGCGACCCGGCGAGCTTCGCGGACACCGCGGTCGCCGCGCGGCAGCACCTGTCGGACGTCTACGGCATCGGCGTCGACCTCGTGGTTCCGGTCCAGCAGATCCCGCGGACCACGAGCGGCAAGGTCCAGCGGGCGCGGCTCGCGGCGGACCTGCTCGCCGGGGACTTCGACGAGGCGCTCGCCGTCCTCGCGCCGCCGCCGTCGGAGGCGCCGTCGGAGGCGCCGAAGGCCGCTGCGGCGGATTCTGCCGCGGCGGATTCTGCCGCGGCGGACTCTGCCGCGGCGGATGCTGCCGCGGCGGGCGCGCAGGAGGCCAGCCCGGAGCCGCCCGGTGGCTCGGGTGCCCCGGTGGACATCGAAGCGATGATGTGCGGCTTCTGCGCTGACGTGCTCGACGGGCTGCGCTTCGGCCCGGAGGACAACCTCTTCGAGCAGGGGATGAGCTCTATCGACCTCGCCGAGATCCACGGGCTGATCGAGGCCCGCTATCCCGGCGGCCTCGACATCCGCGACTTCTTCGACCAGCCCACAATTCGCGGGCTCGCCGTGATCCTCTCGGAGCGTATTCAGGCCGGCAAGATCGGTAG
The DNA here is from genome assembly GCA_905480285.1 of uncultured bacterium. Taxonomy (GTDB): domain Bacteria; phylum Planctomycetota; class UBA1135; order UBA1135; genus Saltatorellus. The sequence goes on along the minus strand of CAJQPT010000191.1, from coordinate 9,093 downwards.
CAGCTGAACCCGATGGGTGGATCGCAGACCGAGTCCGACCAGCCGGCGCTCCCCGATCGTGAGCGCGGAGCACCGCGCGCCCAGAAGCCGATGCCGCGGTGGCGGACCGAGCTCTTCCCTCGCTTCGCGTGGTTGCTCGCCCAGGCGCTACGCCTCTACTGGGCGTCGCTGCGCATTCGCGTGCACGGCGAGGAGCACCTTGAACCGCTGCTCCAGCGAGAAGAGCGGTTCATCCCCTGCATCTGGCACCAGCGCCAGATCATGGGGGTGGCCTATGTGCGCCGACTTCAGGCTCGGGGCGTCGTGCCCGGCGCGCTGGTCAGCCCGTCCAAGGACGGCGAGCTGGGGGCGCGGCTGCTGGACAAGCTGGGCGTGACCGCCGTTCGCGGCTCCGGCCGCCGAAGCGGTGCCCTCGCCATGCGGGACATGTACGTGGCCATCAAGGAGGCGAACCTCTCGCCCCTCATCGCGCCGGACGGCTCGAAGGGGCCGCCGCACGAATTCAAGCCCGGAGCGATCATGCTCGCGCGCCTCTCGGGGAGCCCCGTGGTGCCGCTCTCCTTCGCCTGCTCGTGGGGCCTCAAGCTCCGGACCTGGGATCGCCTGCTGGTCCCGCTTCCCTTCAGCAGGGTCGCCATCGAGGTGGGGGAGCCCATCGAGCTCGAGCCCATCATGGCGATGACCGAGTCACCGGAGACCGTGGAGCGCATGGGGGCCGCCCTGGATGCGGTCGAGGCTGCGGCGGAGCAGCGCCTCAGGCGCGGGCCCGCTCCGGCGAGCGAGCTCCCCGGGCGCTAGGTCCAAGCGGCCGGCCCAGCAGGCCGGCCCAGCAGCCTCGATCCGTTCAGGTGGCCGACGGATCAGCCGGATCCGTCCGCCGGTTCAATCTGCGGCAGGCTCCCGCCTGGCGAGGAGCGCAGCGGCGAGCGCGAGGGCCGCCGCCGCGGCGGGGAGTCCGAGCTCGGCGTGACGGACGGGGTCATCGGTCCAACGGAGGAGCGGGAGGGAGCCCAGGGCGAGGGAGGCGAGGACCAGGCCTCGGCCGGCGAGGCTGCCACCCCACCCTGCGTGCCACGCGACCACGATCCAGATGAGGCCGTGGGTCCAGGTGGGGGTGACGAGGAGCCAGGGGAGCGCCGCGAGGAGGACGAACACGAGGTCCCAGCGCGGCGCCGGTCCACGGAGCTCGGCTCGAGCTCCGTGGATGAGGAGGATCGACACGGCGAGCCCGATGGCCTTGCCGACCCAGAACGCTCCCTGGCCGGCGGACCGCGCGAGCAGCGCGCCGGGGTCCTGGCTCCCTCGCCCGCCAGCCGCGGTCGAGGCCTCGCTCGCCAGGGCCCGCAGGTTCCGGGCGGCCTCCACGTGGAACTCGAGGAACCCGGCGGGGCCCATGGCCATGAGAGGGAGGAGGACCGCGCAGGTCAGGAACGAGCCGACGGCCCAGGCGAGGGCGCGCCGCAGGCCGGGCTGATCTCGACTGAAGAGGGGAGCCGCGAGGAAGACCAACGGCGTCAGCTTGATCGCGGCGGCGATCCCCAGGAGGGCGCCTCCAGCGACCGCATGGCCGCGGGACCACGCGGCGAGGGCGGCCAGGGTGAGGGCGGCCACCGGCAGGGCGGCCTGGCCCCAGTACGCCCCGTGGACGACCGGGTGGGCGAGCAGCGCCGCGACCCCCACGGCTGCGGCCTCCAAGGAGCTCGACGGCGGGCGCAGGGTGAAGAGGCTCGCGAGCAGCAGGCAGGCGGCGCCGCCCATGGCCGCCGCGCAGCCCCAGGAGGCCGCCGCGTCGCCGAGAACGGTGAGGGGCGCGAGGAGCCACGCGCCGAAGGCGGGGTAGAGGTAGCCCTTCGCGGGCTCCCAGTCTCCGGCGGCGAAGGCCGAGGCTGTCTGCCAGTACGGGCCCAGGAAGTCCTCGAAGAGCGCTGCGTTGAAGTCCAGCCCGGCCCAGGCGGCGTCGAGGTCGCGCCATCCGAGGACGACGAAGGCGACGAGCAACAGGGTGCCGCTGGCGAGGGCCACCGCGGTGGCGCGGGCAATGGACGGAGCGGGGGCGGTCACTTGCTCGCCTCCCGCCGGCGGAAGATCCAGCACCGGAACCAGGCGGGCCCGTAGCCGAAGCTGCGCTCGTCGTGGATCGCCTCCAGGGAGAGGTCTGGCCGCCCCTCGAGGTCGTGGCCGTGGTCGTAGATCGGGTGCATGGCGTTCCCCGTGAGCAGTGCGCAGCCTCCCAGAGGGGTCACATGATGGAGCCGCTGGGCCATCCTTGCGAGCCCTGAGGCCTGCGGATCGAGTGGCGTGAAGTCCGCCACGGCGAGAACGCCCCCGGGGCGTACCCGCGCGATCATCTGGTCCCGTACGTGGACCATCTGGTCGGGCGGAAACACGTTGAGGAAGTGCTCCAGGACGACGGTGTCATAGAGCGGCTCGGCCGGGAGGTCGCGGGCATCCCCCAGCTGAACCTGGACCTGGAGGCCGCCGCGAGCGGCGCGCCGCTCACAGCGCGAGAGCATCCGTGGAGAGCGCTCCACGGCGGTCACCTTGAGGCCGCGACGAGCGGCCTCTACGACCAGCCGTCCGGTGCCCGGCCCGGGGACCAGCAGCGTCGAGCCAGGAGCGGAGTGCTCGAGCGCTCGGGCCCTCGTACGCCAGATCGCTCCCCCGCTCCAGCCAGCGGTCGCGACGTCGTAGACCCAGGCGGCCAGGCCGTACCGATCGGGTCCGGGCGCCTGGGGGGGCCGGGCTTCGCGCGGTCGTTCAGCGGTGGTCGGAGGGCGGGCGGGCATCGCCCCATTGTGGGCCGGTCGCGCGCCGCTGCGAACAGAGAAGAGCCCGGCTGCTTGGACAGCCGGGCTCTTCGTCCGATGGGGCGGCGTCTGATGCGGCGGCCTCTGATGCGGCGGCCTCTGAGGGGCGGCGTTGCGCCCTACGACTTGCTCTTCTTCTGGTGCAGCGCCTTGGCCTTCTGGATCCAGCGGTCCTTCTTGATCCGGTCGACCGGGATGTCGATCTTCTCGGCCAGAGCAGACAGCTTGGGCGCGGTCAAGGTCGCCAGCTGCTCGAAGCGGTGGATCCCGGCCTTCTTCAGCACCTTCTCGTAGCTGGGGCCGATGCCGCTGATCGCGGTCAGGTCGTCCTGGCCGCGACGAGGCGCGGGTTGGAGGGTCTTCACGTTCTCCTTCGTACCAGAGCGCTTGGCGGCGGCCTTCTTCGGCGCGGCTGCGGCCTTGCTTGAAGCCGCCTTGGCAGCCGCGGTCTGCTCCTTGGCCTCGGCCCGAGCCGCGACCCGGCGGAGCTTGGTGAGCTCGGCTCGAGCCTCCTTCAGCTGGGCGGCATGCTCGTCCAGCTTCAGCTTGGTGCTCGTCAGTCGAGTCTCCAGCTTCGTGGACTGGCCCCGGAGCTGGTGCGCTTCACGCTGGTCGGCCTTCTGCGAGGCCTGAAGCTCGGTCAGGCGCCCTCGGAGTGTCTCGACCTCGGCTGCCCGTGCGGACACATCCTCAAGCGCTGTCGCGAGGCGCTTGGCGTCGAGCTCCGAGGCCCGCGCATCGCGCGCCGCGGTCTTCTTGAAGTCGCCGAATTCCTTGCGCGTCGCGAGGAACTCGTCCTCGATGCCCTCGAGCTGCTTCAAGCGTTGCTCGAGCTCACGCTCCCTCAACCGTGCGCCTTCCTCGCGCTGCTCCGAGCCCGCGCGAAGCGACTCGAGCTCGGCCTCCCGGTCGCGGAGCTGTGCGGGCAGCGGCTCCAGGGTCAACATGCGCTCGCGCATGACCGTGAGCTCACCCTCGCGGCGGGCCAGTTCGAGGATCACGGGCTCGAGCTCTTCGACCTTCGCCTCGAGAGCGTCGATCTCCTCCCTGCTCGAGGTCTTCAGCGAGCTGTTCTCTGTTCCGGCGGCGGAGAGCTCCGTCTCCACGCGGGCGAGACGGGAGACCAGCGGCTCGAGTTCGGAGACGCGGTCACGCGAGTTCCGCAGGTCGCTCTGCGCGCCGCTGAGCTGCTCCCGGAGCGGCTCCAGCTCGGCGATGCGCTCTCGCAGCTCGGACTCGTGGTTGGCGGAGGTTGCCTCGAGGTTCGCGAGTTCGCTGCGGAGCTTGTCTGCCTCGCTGCGGCTGCCTGTGAGCATCCCCTCGAGCGGGAGCAGCTCTTGGATCTGCCCCTTCAGGTCGAGGATCTCGGCGGCCGTCGACTCGGCCAGGGTGTCCCGGTCCCTTCGCACCGTCTCGAGGTTCTTGCGGGTGGCCTCGAGTTGCTCGGGCAGAGGCTCGAGCGCGGTGAGACGGGATTGGAGCTCTCCCTGGATGACGCCGAACTCGGCGGAGGCGGCCTCTCGTGCCTCCTGGCTCGAGCGGCGCAGGGTCGCAAGCTCTGCCGCCGCCGCGTCCTGCGCGGTGGCGCTCGACTGGAGGAGCGAGGCGAGCTCGGCCCGCACCGATTCCAGCTCGACGCGGTTGGCCTCGAGCTTCTCCGGGAGGGGCTCGAGCGCAGCGAGGCGGCTCTGGAGCTGCCCCTGGATGATGCCGGCCTCGGACGACGCCGTCTCGCGCGCCTCCTGGCTGGAGCGGCGCAGCGCCTCCAGCTCCTCGGTCGCGGCCTCCTTCTCGGCGGTGCTCGACTCCAGCAGGGCGGTGAGCTCTGCCCGGACCAGCTCCAGCTCGACGCGGCCGGCCTCGAGTTGCTCGGGGAGCGGCTCCAGCTCCGCCAGGCGCTCTCGCAGCTCGGCCTGAACCCGCGCGGCCTCGGCGCCCGCGGTGCGCTGAGTCTCGTCGTGGGCGCGCTGTAGGTCCTCGAGCTCCTCGGCGGTCTTCGCCTCGATCTCCTCGACGGCCCTGGCGTTGTCGCGGGCGAGTCGCGCGCGTTCAGCTCGGGACTCGTCGAGCTCGAGCCGGGTCTCTTCGAGCAGCGCGGGCGCCGGCTCGAGCTCGAGGATGCGCTCCTCGAGGCCGGTGAGCGTGGCGCTGGTGGACTCCTGATCCTCGGCGTGGCGGCGCTGCCACTCTGCGATCTGCTCATCTCGCTCGGCGATGGAGGAGCGGAAGGACTGGGTGTCCTCGGCGATCTTTGTTCGCGCCTGCTCGAGCTCGGACTCCAGCGCCTCCGCGCGGGCGACGAGCTCGTCACGCTCCTGCGAGACCTCCCGGTGGCCCCTGGCCTTCTGCTCCGCCTCAGACCGCGCCGCGCTGGCGGCGGCGTCGCTCGAGTCGCGGGCTTCAAGCAGCCCCTGAGTGGCCTCGTCCTGCTCGTCAATGCGAGCCCGGAGCTGATCCACGTGGGCGCGCTCGGACGCGAGCTCCGCTTGCAGCCCCGTGATGCGCTGCACGTGGGCCTCGTACGTCCCCTTGACGCGCTTGACGTCGATGTTGTTTTGGTTCAGCGACGTGACCGCGGACTCGCGGTCCGCCTCGGCGAGCCTGAACTTGCGGTCCCACAGCTCCTGCTGAACCCGGTGCTGGGTCAGGCTCTGCCGCTTGGCGAGGAACCAGGCCACAAACCCGCCGATGATCGCGCCGCCCAGGATCAGCGGCAGCTTCTCCAGGACGCTCGTCCCTCCGGCAGGCACAAGCCCAAGGACCCACGTCGTGTTCGCGTGGAGCAGCAGCTCCAGGTGACAAAAACCCATCATGATGTTCGAGCAGGGTGCGGAACGCGCCCCTCTTCCCCCTACGGCCCCGATCCTACCGACCTGCGCGGTGAGTTTCCTGCCTCGGGTGCCCGACGGGCGCGAAGTCACAGGTTCCCCTGGGGCCCGATTTCTCCGAGACTCCGAGGGACACGCTCTTCTCCGATGACCCTCCGCGCCATGCTCGCCACCGCCGTGCTCGCCTCCGGCCTGCTCCTGCTCGTCGCCACCAGCTGCGTGGGGCCCGCGGTCGGTCTCGAGGGGGGGGCGCTCCGAGCGTGTCCAGGGTCGCCGAATTGCGTCTCAAGTGAGGCGGCTCAGGGGGACGCATCGCGGGTGGAGCCCCTGTCGATCCCGGCGGGCGTCGATCCGGAGAGCGCGTTCGACGCCCTCACGGAGGTGCTCGGGGCGCAGGCGACCCTCGAGACCCGTGAACCCCAGTACGTGCACGCGGTGTTCAAGACGCGGCTGCTCCGCTTCCGCGACGACTTCGAGGCGCGGCTCGACGCGGACGCCGGGGTGATCCAGGTCCGCTCGGCGTCCCGGCTTGGGTACTCCGACCTGGGGGCCAACCGACGCCGCGTGGAGGCCATCCGCGCGGCGTTCCAGGCGGCGATGAACTGAGGCCTGCTCCCAGATGGGTCAACAGGACGATCAGCGGCAGCGAGGGAGGGGACCGATGGCGGAGCTGCCGATCGAGGACGTCCTCGAGGATGTCCTGACCGCCACCCGGGACCGCGGCGTCTCGGTGCTCGTCGCCCCGCCGGGGGCGGGCAAGACCACCCGCGTGCCGCCGGCGCTGCTGCGGGCGGGTCTGGGTCCGGTGGTGGTCCTCGAGCCGCGGCGCATCGCCGCCCGCGCCGCCGCGCGCCGGGTGGCCGAGGAGAACGGGTGGCAGCTGGGGCAAGAGGTGGGCTACCACGTCCGCTTCGACCGTAAGGCCGGCCCCAAGACTCAGGTCCTCTTCTGCACCGAGGGGATCCTCCTCGCGCGGCTCCAGGACGACCCGTTCCTCGAGGGCGTCGGCTGCATCGTCTTCGACGAGTTCCACGAGCGCAGCCTCGAAGCCGACCTCGCCCTGGCCATGGCCCGTCGGGTCCGGGAGGAGGCGCGCGAGGATCTGCGGCTGATCGCGACCTCCGCGACGCTCCAGGCCGAGCCGATCGCGGCCTTTCTCGGCGGCGCGACGGGCCCCGCGCCCATCATCACCAGCGAGGGACGGCTCTTCCCCGTCGAGGTCGACTTCGTCCCGGCCGAGCGGGGCGCGGCGGGGAGCCGGGACGGGCGGGAGGCGCTGGCCACCCACGTCAACCGCGCCGTCCGCCAGGCCCTTGAGCGCTCCGAGGGCGACGTGCTCGTGTTCCTCGCGGGGGTGGGGGAGATCCGGCGCTGTGGTCAGGCGCTGGGATCGATCAAGGGGGTCGACGTGGTCGAGCTCTACGGTGACCTCCCGCCGGAGAAGCAGGACGCCGCCCTGCGTGAGGGGCCGCGCCGTCGGGTGGTGCTCTCCACCAACGTGGCCGAGTCCAGCGTGACGGTGGCGGGAGTTCGGGCGGTGGTCGACAGCGGGGAGGCTCGGGTCATGCGACACGAGCCCGGCGCCGGAATCGACCGGCTCAAGGTGGAGCGCATCGACCGCGCGGCGGCAGATCAGCGAGCGGGCCGCGCCGGACGCCTGGGGCCGGGGCTCTGCCTGCGTCTCTGGAGCGCCGTCGACGATCGCAATCTGGAGCCCGCCCTCGAGCCAGAGGTCCGCCGCCTCGATGTGGCGGGAGCCGTGCTCCAGCTCGCCCTTTGGGGGGAGTCGGACGTGAGCTCGTTCCCGTGGTTCGAGGCGCCCCGCCCCGACGCGACGGCCCGGGCCCTGGAGCTGCTGGCCGCCCTCGGCGCCCTCGACCGGCGGGGACAGATCACGGGTCGCGGCAGGTCGCTGGCGCGGCTGCCCCTCCACCCGCGGCTGGCTGCCCTCGTGCACGAGGGCGCCGAGCTGGGGGTCGCCGAGGAGGCGGCGCTGGCGGCGGCGATGCTCTCGGAGCGCGACCCGTTCCGCACGGCCCGGGGACCCCACGCTCCGCGCCCCGACGCCACCGAGTCCGATCTGTTCGAGCGGGTGGCAGCCCTGCACGCCTTCGAGTCCAGCCGCCGGACGTCCACGCCAGTGGGGGAGCTCATCCAGGGGGGGGCGCGCCAGGTCCTGCGCGCGAGGGATCAGATTCTGAGGCGCGTCCGCGGCGCATCGGGAGGGGAGGCGCTCGACGCCCACGGGGCCGAGGAGGCCCTCGCTCGGGCCGTGCACGTGGCGTTCTCCGACCGGCTCTGTCGGCGCCGCACCGATGACGGAGAGCGCGCGGTGATGGCCGGCGGCCGTGGCGTGCGGTTGGCGCGGGAGTGTGGCGTGACCGAGGCCGAGCTCTTCGTCGCGATCCAGGTCACGGCCGGGTTCCGGCGCGGCGACGAGGACCTGGTGCGCATGGCTTCGGCCGTGGAGCGCGAGTGGGTCGACGGCGGCGAGGTGCGCGTTGAGACGGTGCCCGTCTTTGATGCGCGGCTGCGCCGGGTCGTCGGGCTCCGCCGGGAGCTGCTCGGGCCCCTATTGCTCGCGGAGTCGGATCACCCGGTGCAGGACGCGCCGGCTGCTGAGGCGGTGCTGATGGAGGCCGCGCGGGAGGAGCTGAGCGCGGCGCTCGGCCTCGACCGAGAGGAGGTGAGCGGGGTCGTGGAGCGCATCCGCTTCCTCCGGGTCCACGCCCCTGAGCTCGAGCTCCCCGAACCAGACGCTGCCGCCTTCGAAGCGTTGCTCCCGATGCTCGTCCCGGGGCGCCGCTCGTTCGCGGACCTGCAGAAGGCCCCGGTCGTCGACGTCCTGCTCGGTGGCCTCACCCACGCGCAGCGCGTGGGCCTCGACACCCACGCGCCCGAGCGCGTCCAGGTCCCCAGCGGCTCGCGGCTGCGGCTCCTGTATGACGGCGAGCGGGCGCCCGTGCTCGCGGTCCGGATCCAGGAGATCTTCGGGCTCCCCGAGACCCCGCGCGTGGCCCGCGGCAAGGTCCCGCTGCTGCTCCATCTCCTCGCGCCCAACGGCCGCCCGCAGCAGGTCACGGACGACCTCGCGAGCTTCTGGAAGGACGCCTACCACCACGTGCGTAAGGACTTGCGCACGCGTTACCCCAAGCATGATTGGCCGGAGGATGCCCTCTCGGCCCGCCCAAGCTCGCGCCCCAGGCGGCGCCGGCGGAGATGAACTTGAGACCATGACTGAATCCAACGCACTGAAAGGAAAGAGGGCCCTCGTGACCGGGGGGAGCAGCGGTATCGGCCACGCCATCGCGCGTTCGCTGGTGGACCTCGGCGTGACCGTCGCCATCAGCGGACGGGACGCGGACGCGCTCGAGCGCGCAGCCGGTGAGCTTGGCGTGACGGCGATCCAGGGGGACGTGGGCGTCGAGGCCGACGCCGAGCGCATGGTCGACACGTTG
>CAJQPT010000190.1 GCA_905480285.1 uncultured bacterium | reverse complement strand
CATATCCTCGGCGATTTAGACATGCACGGGCCGAAACATTGCCCGAAAATGTTAGCAACACTGCAAAATAATAAATAAAGAAAAATGCAAACAAACGAGGGCAAAACAAAACTCCAGATTATATTGCCCAATTATAATGTGCCCAGCTCATCAATTAATGCAAGCATGTCGCCTCGACACCCAGCTCTCGGCATCGCTTGCGCAACCACGTCGCAGCCGCCTTTTTGGCAGCCTCCGCGGTCATGCCGTGACCGTACTTGACACATCTTGCAGTATTCGCGCCTCCCGTGTTGGTCTTGGCCACATACTGCGTTCTCGTCGCTTCATGTTTGATTTCTGGCGGCTTCTGCGGCACTGATGACGATGCTGCAGCCTTCCTCTTCTTCCCTGTCATCGTGCCACTCGTCGCCTTCTTCTTCGTCTTCTTCTTCGTCGCCTCGACCGTGGCCTCGACGATCTCTGTCCTCGCCTTCTTCTTCTTCTTCTTCTTCTTATTACTATTTTTCTTCTCCTTCGTCGCCTCGACCTCGGCCTCGACGGTCTCCTTCTTTTTCTTCTTTCCATTATTTTTCTTATCCTTCTTCGACTCGACCTCGGCCTGCCGAATGATGTCCAAAGTCTCCATGTCGGACTTCTTCTTCTTCTTCTTTTTCTTCTTCATCTTCTTCGACGGGGCATCGCTGGCGCTGAAGGTGTCGAGCGCTGCCATGTCATAGGGGTCTTTGTCGACGATGGCTGCCCGGCGCTCTCCTTGTCCTCCAGGGAACGACAACTGCAGCCCTCCAGCTCGCGGAGCCCCATGATTCTCCTTGACGGCGGCAAGGATCTGACCGAGAACATTCTGCAGCTCTGGCCATGTGACCACTCCGTTCTGCATACCCGGGTTCTGCATACCAAGGTTCTGCATACCAAGGTTCTGCGCACCAAGGTTCTGCACACCAAGGTTCTGCAGAGCATGGTTCTGCATACCAAGGTTCTGCATCTGCATACCAAGGTTCTGCGGTGGCATGTTCTGTTGCTGCCAGCCCTTCGGTCCTCTCATGCGAGTGGCGCCCAACATCATCTCCATGATCATGGGGTCGATGGGGCAGGCGATTGGCGGCTCATCCTTGTACATCTTGGCATACAACTCAGGATGCTGGAGCCGCAGATCTTCAGGACACTGCGGAAGATCCCACACCCAAACAGTTGGTTTCGAGCTCTTCTGCGAGAGAAAGCCCTTGTACCAGCGCTTGGTGATCTTCACTTGGAAGCTCTTCTCCTGAATCGTTTTCGCTGTTGCAACCGCCACACCTTCGCAACACAGCATCGTGATGATGGCCATCATCTGCGAGGTCGGCTCTGAAGGCACTTGCAAGCCCGCCTCCGCGAGAAAGCCGAAGAAGGCCAGTACCTTGTTTGGCCCCTGAAAGCTCCTGTGCACCGACTCGGTGAGGAAGTTCAGCATCGAGGTCCAGTCTTGGTACTTTCTTTCGCTCGAGCCGCCATCGGCTGCACTTGTGGACTTGTCAGCGAGGAGATCTACCAGTGCAGCCTCGTCCTCAAGTGTGAACCCGGCCGCTTTCACTGCGGACATGACTTGCCCGATCAACGACGCACTCGACTGCAGCCCACCCGTTTTGAGTAGTGCAAAGTCTTTGGTGCACACGCTGCGCTGAGCGGCGCTGCAAAAGCTATGCTTTTGCCCCGTCAGGGGACCTAACAATGATTTCACAGCTTCAAGGTGTGCGACGATGCGACTGCACTCGCGAGATGCAGCAGACATCGCGAAAAAAAGGGGCGAGGGGCGGTAAAAAGTTACAGAAACAATGCTTGAGCAGCAATGAGTTTGGATAAAACTGTGCACACGTGTTCATGAGTTTCTTATATCTAGCGGCATAGCCGCTCATAGCGGATGGATCCGCTCCTTTTTCACATAGCGGGCATGCCGCTCTTTTTTGTTCAGCGGTGCATGCCGCTACACACGCACACGCGCACACGGACAGACAAAAACGAATGCAACGAAACCATCCGACAGACACGCACACAGACCACAGACACAACTGCGGATGAACCGCTATAGCGGCGCTGCCGCTTGGTGCGGATGTACCGCTATAGATATAGCGGCGCTGCCGCTCACCTGATATGTGTATATATATATATATATAGCGGCACTGCCGCTCACCTGAATAGCGGCGCTGCCGCTCATGAATAGCGGCACTGCCGCTCCCCTGAAGCGGCGCTGCCGCTGTGCAAGCATGCGGCACTCCCGCTTATCCTGATAGCGGCACTGCCGCTCACCTGATATGTGTGTATGTATATGTATATATATATATATATATACAGCGGCACTGCCGCTCACCTGAATAGCGGCACTGCCGCTCACGATATAGCGGCACTGCCGCTCCCCTGAAGCTTGCAGCGGTGCATATATTAGCGGCAAGGCCGCTGCGGCCGGGAAAAAAGCGCGAAGCGCATTAAAAAAAAACGCGAAGTGCATTAGCGTCGCGACGCTGAGCGGCAATGCCGCTGCCGGGGTGTATAAATACATATGTATATATATATATATATAGAGAGAGAGAGGACCATAAAACACTTCGTAAAATCAAAAAATATGAACGAGCCGGTGCTGCCCTGCGTCTCATCTCCAGTGGCGGGTCCGAGCTCGGTGCATGCATACTTGCAAATACATTGCAGAAAA
>CAJQPT010000189.1 GCA_905480285.1 uncultured bacterium | reverse complement strand
CCTGGCACAGCTCCTCGGTGTCGTCGAGGTTGGCGCTCGGATCGAGGCGCAGGGACACGAAGAAGAGCTGGCTCTCGAACTGGTCGAAGAGCACGAAGGGGATGCGCGTCACGCCCACGGCGCCCACCACGGCGCCCACCGCGAGGGCGAAGCTCAGGGTCGCGTAGCGCCAGCGGAGAGCGCCGGCCAGGAGGCGCGTGTAGGCGTCCTGCAGCGGGCTGTACCAGCGGCGCACGGAGCCGCCGCCGCTCCGGATCTGCGCCTGCATGCGGGCCACTGCCCGCTTGGAGGTCCAGTGGGCAAGGTGCGAGGGGAGGATCGTGAAGGCCTCCACCAGGGAGACCACGAGGCACGCGGTGACCACGATGGGGAGCGGCCGGAGGAACATGCCCGTGGATCCGGGGAGCAGCAGGATCGGCAAGAAGGCCGCGATGCTGGTCATGATGGTCGCGATCACGGCGCGCCCGACCTCGGCGGTCCCCTCCACCGCCGCCACCTCGGGGGAATCCCCCTCCTCCATGCGCCGGTAGACGTTCTCGCCCACGACGATGGCGTCATCCACGATCATGCCGAGCACGACGATCAGGGCGAACATGGTGATCATGTTCATGGTCACCCCCACCGCGCCGGAGACGAGGATGCCGCCGAGGAATGCCAGCGGGATCCCGAGCGCGGTGACCAGCGCCACCCGCGGGCTCAGGAACAGGAGCAGCGCGAGCAGCACCAGCCCCGCGCCCACCAACCCCGACTCGTACATGGTCCGCAGGCGATTGCGGACGTAGATGGAGAGGTCGCTGTTGGTCCCGATAGCCACACCGGGCTGCATCGAGTCCGAGCGGCCGCCCACGTGATCGAGCACCGTGCGCGCCACGTCGATGGCGTCGGCGCCCTCGTCCTTGTTGACCTGCATGTGCACGCAGGGGTGTCCGTTGAATCGGCCTCGCGACGAGCCGCGGGACGAGGCCTCCGTGAGCCGCGCGATCCGCCCGAGGGTGACCGTCGCGCCTCCGGGGGACGACGCCACCGGCAAGGCCTCCAGGTCACGACCCCACTGGACGTCGCCGCCCACGCGCAGGAGCCGCTGGCGCTCATCCACCTCCAGGCTGCCCAGCGGCGCCTCCGCGAGACGGCCGCGGATGGCCGCCTCCACCACGTCCAGAGTGAGCCCGTGCCGGTCGAGCTCCTCGGGCACCACCTCGACCCAGATCTGCGGCTCGATCAGTCCCGTGGAGACGACCGAGGACACTCCGGGGAGCGCCTCCAGCGCTCGCGCCTCTTCCTCGGCCACCCGCTTCAGCACCAGGTCGTCCGCGGAGCCGTAGATGAACACCGCGATGACCGGGAAGCGGTTCTCCACCTCGAAGAGGAGGGGATCCTCGACGTCGCCGGGGAGGCTCACATCGCCGCCGCGCACCCGGTCCCGAGCGTCCGAGAGCACCTTGCTGATGCTCGCCCCATCCGCCAACGTCAGATTGACCCGCGACACGCCCTCGCGACTCACCGAGCGCATCTCGTCCACGCCTTCGAGACCATCGAGGGCGTCCTCGATGGGCGCAGTCACGAGGCGCTCGACGTCCACTGGAGATGCACCGGGGTACACCGAGAACACCTCCACGGCCTCCAGGGAGAAGTCCGGGAAGACCTCGCGGGGCATCCCCCGATACACAACGAACCCGCTGACGATCAGCGCGATCATCGCCAGGTTTGCGCCCACCGGCCCGCGCACGGCCAGGCTGGCCAGCCAGCGGATCATCGGGCCTTGCCCCCAAGATCCCCGGAGCCTCCAGAGCCCATCGGGCCCCCGGAGCTGTCGAATGCCCCGGCGCCCTCCGACGCCGAGCCGGCGCCCTGGTCCGCCCTGACGATCTGCACGAGCGCGCCGTCACCCACCAACTGGATCGAGGAGGCCACGACCCGGTCACCGGCTTCGAGTCCAGCCCGGATCACCCGCCCTCCGTCGTACCCCCCAGGAGCGAGCGTAAGGGCGCGCTCCTCCACCCGCGCGGTTCCCTCTGGGTAGGCCCCAACAAGGACGTACGCCACGGGGCCGCCGCCGCGAAAGGCGATGCAGCGCTCGTCCAGCCAGATCGCATCCGGCAGAGGGGCGCCGCGCAGGGTCACCCCCGCTGCCGAGCCCGAGGGCAGGCCCTCCGCACCGTCAAACAGCGCCTCGACGACGACCGACCGGGTGATGGGCTGAACCTCGGCCCCCACGGCGGTGACCGTCCCCTGGAGGATCAACCCGGGCCGGGACAGCGGCGCCGCCGTGGCCTCGGAGCCCGGTCCGACCGAGGCCACATCGTCCTCGTGGACCTCGGCGACGAGCCTCAGGCTCCCCACGTCCACCAACGTCCCGACCGGGACTCCCGGTGCTAACACCTGCCCGACCTCGGGCGGCGTCCCTCCCGGCACCCCGGGGACGAACCGGCCCTCGAAGGGGGCCCGAACCGTGCACCGATCGAGCCGCGACTCCAGCAGGGCCAACTGCTCCGACCCGAGCTGGACCTCCAGCCCCCCTGCCGTCACGGCGGCGCCAGCGGCCTCGAGGCGCGCGCGCCCCTCCTCCACGGACCCCGCCGCCGCCAACGTCTGCTTCCGCGCGAGGTCATAGCGGGCCTGCTCCACGCCGCTACCCTCCACAAGAGCCTTCCAGCGCTGCTCCTCGGAGCGGAGCAGCTCCAGCGTCTCCTCGGCCAGGCGCAACGCGGCCTCGGCGCGGGCCCGGTCGCTGCGGGCGGCCTCAGCCCCCGCCTCGGCCAGCTGAATGGCGGTCCGCTGGGCCATGATCTGAAGCTCGACCTCCTCGCTGGCCACCCGGAGCAGGAGAGCCCCCTCGGGGATCCGCTGGCCAGGGCGCAGCGAGGGGTGGAGCGCGGCAATCCGCCCCCCCAGCTCGCTGGAGACCAGGAATCGGCGGGAGGCCGAGAGCGTCCCCTGGAGCTCGACGGTGCGGGGAACCGGGCCCCGGATCACGTCCACGAACTCCACCGGAACGGGCCGTGGGCCCGGAAGCTCCCGCTCCGGGGCTGCGGGACGGCCCTGGACGATCTTGAGGGCGGTCCAGCCGCCGGCGGCCACCAGGGCGACCGCGATGAGGATCTGGGTGAGGGTTCGAAGCATGGGTCAGGTACGGGTTCCTTCGGCGCTACTGGACTCAGCGACGCGCGACGGTTCCAATCTTCGCCCCGATCTTCTCGTCTCGGGCCCCCCTGGGCCCAGATCTCACCCGGTGGCCCCTGGGCCGCCATCAACTCCAGACGACGCCCTCGAAGGGCCCCGACTGTCTTGCAGCTCGAAGTCGACACCTCCACCGCGGCCACCGCCAAGGTCGCCATCACCGTCCCCTCCGACGAGTTCCAGCAGGAGGTCCAGAGTGGTCTTCGCAACGCCTCGCAGCATGTGAACATGAAGGGCTTCCGCCCGGGGAAGGTCCCCATGGCGGTGCTCGAGAAGAAGTTCGGCGACGGCATCCGCCGCGAGGTGAAGGAGTCCTTCGTGCAGCGCGGCTACGGCCAGGCCATGGAGGAGCATGGGCTCAAGCCCATGGCGCACCCCCGGCTCAACCCCGCCGAGCTCGACCTCGCCGACGACGGATCCTTCGTGGTGGAGTTCGAGGTGCCCCTGCGGCCGGACTTCGACCTGCCCGACTACAAGGGCCTCTCGATCACCAGCGAGCTGGAGCCCGTCATGGATGAGCAGATCGACACCACGATCGGCGAGATCCGGGAGCAGCAGTCCACCCCCGAGGCGGCCGGCGACGATGGCATCGACGAGAAGGGCTTCGTCATCGGCAACCTCTCCTTCATGGAGGGTGAAGAGAAGGTCTTCGACCGCGAGGGCATGCGCCTGAACGCCATGAGCGTGCCCCCCGGCGTCGACGGTGAGGCCTTCGCAGAGGGTCTCAAGGGCGCCAAGGAAGGCGATCAGTTGACCTTCCCGATGACCATCCCGGACTTCGTCGAGAACGAGGAGGCCCGCGGCAAGGAGGGCACCTGCATGCTCGACGTCCAGCAGGCCATGAACCTCACCCCGCCGTCCGATGAGGACCTGTTCGCCATCCTCGGCGATGAGGTCAGCGACATGGACGGGCTGCGGGCCTTCGTGTCGGCGCGCCTCGGCGAGGGCGCCGAGGAGCGCGAGAACAACCGTCAGGAGTCCGCGCTCCTCGACCAGGTGCTCGAGCAGTGCCAGTTCGATCTGCCCCAGGCCATGCTCGAGCAGCAGATCCAGGCGCGCCTCAACCAGCTCGCCCAGGAGCTTGCCGGTAACGGCACGTCCGAGGAGGACGTCCAGAAGGCCCAGGAAGAGCAGCGTCCCACCGCCGAGGCCGAAGCCGCCAAGGGCATGCGAGCCCTGCTGGTGGTCGAGTCCATTGGCGAGAAGGAGGAGCTCCTGGTGACCAACCCGGACCTCGAGACGGAGCTGGCGGCTATCGCGGGCCGAAACCAGACCACCATCGAGGAGGTCAAGGAGTACTACGAGCAGAACAACCTCGGCCAGCAGCTGGCGATCGAGATCCTGGAGAAGAAGGTGCGCAGGTTCCTCCGGGAGAGCGCCGATATCCAGAGTCCGGCCTGAGCGTCCGGGCGCCCGAGCGGCGTCCGATCCGTGGCTCCTCAAGCGAGGGGCCAGGGCCCACCCACCATCTTCGCTTGAATCTGCGCCCCCCAACCTCTAGAGAAGGCGTCATGCAGAACTACTACCCGGTCCCGTTTGTCATCGAGAAGACCGGTCGAGGCGAGCGGCAGTACGACATTTACTCCCGCCTCCTCGAGGATCGAATCATCTTCCTCGGCACCGCCATTGACGACAACGTCGCCAACGCGGTCATGGCCCAGCTGCTCTTCCTAGACAAGACCGGCCGGAACCAGGACATCAAGATGTACATCAACTCGCCCGGCGGTTCCGTGACCGCGGGCCTGGCGATCTACGACACGATGCAACTGGTCGAGCCCAGCATCCAGACCTACTGCCTCGGGCAGGCGGCCTCCATGGGTGCGGTGCTCCTCTCCGGCGGCGCCAAGGGCAAGCGCTTCGCGCTCCCGCACAGTCGCGTCATGATCCACCAGCCCCACGGCGGGATGGGCGGCACCGCGCTCGACATGGAGATCCAGGTGCAGGAGATCCTCAAGATGAAGAAGCAGCTTGAGGGCATCATGGCCCATCACGCAGGGCGCAGCGCCGAGGACCTCTCTGAGGCCTGCGAGCGAGACAACTTCATGTCTCCAGAAGAGGCAAAGGACTTCGGGCTCATCGACCACATCGTCGCCCGCGT
>CAJQPT010000188.1 GCA_905480285.1 uncultured bacterium | reverse complement strand
TGCACCCGGGGACCCTGCGCGAGGGCTCTCGCTGCACCCGGGGACCCTGCGCGAGGGCTCTCGCTGCACCCGGGGACCCTGCGCGAGGGCACTCGCTGCACCCGGGGCCTCGGCTCGCGAGAGGCCTCAGGAGTCAGGGGTTCAGATGGCTCAGGGTGAACGAGAAGAGGAACCCGAGCACGGCGTAGATCCCCGCCCGGCTCCCTGTGCCCTCGACCGACTCGGGGATCATCGTGTCGACGATCATGGTCAGCATGGCGCCCGCGGCCAGGGCTGTGGTGGCGGCGACGACGGCGGGGGACACCCCGTCGAAGGCCAGGTAGCCCACGAGGGAGGAGAGGCCGCAGGCCACGGCGATGGCGGTCCAGACGCCGAAGACGTAGCCCGCCGAGCGCCCCGATCGCTTCATGCCGTCGGAGCTGGAGAGGCCCTCGGGGAGGTTCGAAAGGAAGATCGCGACCACGGTGGCCACGCTCACCGCGCCGCCGTGGAGGATGCTCAGGCCGATGGCGATGGACTCCGGGATTCCGTCGAGGAGCGCGCCCACGGCGATCGCGGCGCCGCTGCCCGACTGCTCCTCTTCGCTGGGCTGGCGGTCCCCCGAGCGCTTGCGCTGCTTGGCGCCGCGCGCTGCCAGGAGCGCGTTGGCGCCGGCGTACAGCCCGGCGCCCGCGAGGAACCCCACCGCCGCCGCGCCGGTCCCCGCCTCTTGGAACGCCTCCTCCATGAGCTCGAACGAGAGGGCCGAGATGAGCACGCCGCTGCCGAAGGCCATGACGGCGGCGACCACGGTCTTGGGCACGCGCACGAGGAACCCGATGGCGGCGCCAATGACGAGAGCGCCGCCGGAGACCGCTCCCCAGAAGAGCGCTTGTACCCAGAGTTGATCCATGACGCCCCGTGACCGGGGCGCCTCCATCCTGCCGGATCTGGCCCCGCGAGGAGTCTGCGCCTGCGGGATCCCTTGGCGGCTCCTGGCCGGCAGGTGCTACAAGTGTCCCAACCGGTCGCCCGGCGCGGGTCGCGTGATTGCCCGCCAGAGGGACCGTTGCCTGCGTCCCCCGCCGTCACATGTCATCTCGAATCTGCTCTCGTCCACGGACCCCTCACCTCGGTCAACGCGCCCTCGCGGGCCTGCTCCTCGCGCTCATGGCGGCGTGCGGCGAGCCGGAGCCGCTTGGGATCCCGGCGCCTGCCGGCGGCGAGTGGATCACGAAGGACGCGGCCTACCGCTCGGGCGTGACCACGGGGTCCTTCGCGCCGCTCACCCACGGGCACTGCTACTACGAACTCTCCGGTCCGGCGCTGGGCGAGACGGACCTCCCGCTGCTCGTGCTCGTGCACGGGTTCTCGGTCCCCTCCTTTATCTGGGACCCCACCTTTGAAGAGGCGGTGCGCAGGGGCCGACCGGTGCTGCGGCTCGATCTCTACGGTCGTGGTCACAGCAGCAACCCCGACGTGGCCTACGACGTGGACCTGTTCGCGGGTCAGGTGCTGGAGCTCCTGGACCACCTCGGGGTGGATGGGCCCGTGGACCTCGCCGGGCTGTCCATGGGGGGGCCCGTGGTGATCCGGGTCGCGGCGCTGGAGCCAGGCCGCATCAGGACCCTGGTGCTGGTGAGCCCGGGCTCGTTCTCACCGGGCGATGGTGCAGCCCCGGATCCGACCCCGCCCACACCCGAGCAGGTCGAGCGCTTCGAGGCGGAGGTGCTGGCCACGTGGGCGGAGGGTCAGGCCGCTGACTTCTTCGACCCAGGAGCCTTCCCTGACTGGACCGAGAGGTGTCGGCCGTGGGCCCGCCATGAGGGCTTCGCCCGGGCGCTGCTGTCCACGTGGTCTTCGAGCCGTCCGTTAGAAGAGGAGCACCGGTCGATTCAGGCCGCGAACTATCCGGTCCACATGGTCTGGGGCCGGCAGGACGGGGTGGTCGTCTACGAGCAAGCACGGGCGCTCGTCGAGGAGCGGGTTCCCCGTGCGGAGGTCCACCTCTTCGACGCCTGCGGACACTTGCCCCAGATGGAGCACCCCATTCCGTTCGGTGAGCTGCTCTTCGACCGGATCCTCAACCGCTAGCCGTCGGTCTCCGCGGGCCTGCGCTTGGGGTAGGTCAGCCGCCGCCAGAGGAGCTCGAAGGGACCGCCTCTCGCGCGGGCCATCCAGAGGGTGCTGAGCACCACCTGGACGCTATAGATGAGCGCCGCGAGCCCCACGAGCTGTGGGCGGGAGAAGTCACCCAGACGACCCGCGCCGTGCCCGTAGAAGATCAGGCCCGCGATGATGTTCTGGCCCAGGTAGTTGGTCAGCGCCATGCGCCCTGTGGCGGCGATCGAGCGGCGGAGGCCGGTCGCGAGAGGGCTCGCGCACCAGATGGCGACGAGGCCAGCGTAGCCCGCAGAGAGGGATAGGCCGCCGAACTGGTGCAGGAGCACGTCGGCGACCCTCAGGCCCACCGGGAGGTCCTCTCGTCCGTGGAGGAGGAGGGATGCGGCCTCCATGGTGAGGCCAACCGCCAGGCCGATCACCGCCAGTCGTTGATGGAGGTGCCGTGCCGCGGGGTTCGCCCAACCCCGGCGGAGCAGCGCCGCGCCCACCAGGAACAGGGCCATGATCCGCCAGTTGAAGGCGATGATCGACGAGAGGAAGAGCCAGAGGACGTAGACCTGGCCGCGGGCGGCGGAGCCCTGGAGGAAGGTGCCCTCTGCGAGCGCCTGATCCAGCGCGCGCTCGCCATCGCTGCCGCTGGAGCCGTCGACGTAGATGCCCTCGAAGAGCACCGAGAGCGTGACCCCCACGGCGAGGAAGGCCCCGGCGATCCAGAGCATCGTGCGGGGCGAGCAGCGGCGGAGCAGGAAGAGCGCCGTTCCCGCGACGGCATAGGGCAGCAGAATGTCCCCGAAGAAGATGCAGACGCCGTTGAGCACGCCGAAGGCGGCGAGCACCGCGAGGCGTCGTGGGTAGAACGACGCGGGGCTCACGCCCCTCGCCTCCGCGCGGTCCACCTGCAGCGCGAGGCCCATGCCGAAGAGCAGGGAGAACAGCCCCATGAACTTGTTCTCCGCGAGGGCGCGGATGAGGGCGGCGGTCCAGGCGCCGGATCCATCGCCCGTCTCACCGATGGCGCCACCGGCAGCCCAGAGGCTCGGCGC
>CAJQPT010000187.1 GCA_905480285.1 uncultured bacterium | reverse complement strand
TCCATCCGCGCGCCGCGTGATCTCACGGAACGGGCCGAACGCTCCGGAGCCAAGCGCGGGGCTCCAGCCGACCTGCTCCGTGGAGCACGCCACGACGCGGTCGGGCAGGCCGTCGCGGTCGAGGTCGACGAGCTGTTGATCCAGCACGCTCCAGCCCGGCTCCGCGGCGAAGGGGCGGGGCTGGACGTCGAACCCCGAGGTGAGGTTCTCTAACCAGTGGGGCGCGCCCATGGTGGCGGGGAACAGGAGGTCCTGGTCACCGTCGCCGTCCACGTCGCCGGTCGAGAGCGGGGAGGGCTCGATCCTGGGTTCGGTCGCGAGCGTGACCGGAGGCATGAACGCACCGCTGCTCGCCCCTCGGTAGAAGAGGACCTCCTGCCCGAAGTCGAGGCTGGACGACGTGCCGCTCGCGACCAGGTCCAGTCGACCGTCCCCGTCGAGATCAAGGGCCTCGACGGAGCACAGCTGGCTCAACTGATCGACGATCAGCGGACCCTGCGCGAAGGTCGCGCCCTGGTTTCGGAACCAGACGATGCGGCGGAGGTCACGGTCGAGGACGAGGAGGTCGAGGTCGCCGTCGCTGTCGAGGTCTGCCAGTTGTTGCGAACCCGTGACGATCCCGGCGGCTCCCTGGCTTCCAGGGGTGAAGCGCGTGGGCCAGCCGAGGCCGCCGCCACCGATGCCTCGGAGGATGAAGTGTCCACGGTGGGCCGGGTGGATGGCATCGAATGCGATCAGGACGTCCTCGAGACCGTCCTGGTCGAGGTCGCCCACATCGAGGTCCAGGGCCTCACCCGAGAAGCCGGCGACGCGTCGAGCGGCGCGGTATCGGTCACCATCTCGCTCATGGACGTACAGCTGAGAGGGGGACCTCGTCAGCGCGAGGACATCGAGGTCGCCGTCGCCGTCGAGGTCGGAGAGGTCCCAGTAGGTGGAGGGAGACGGAGATTGCAGGAGCAGCGCCAGCTCGCCGGCGACCCCGGGGGCCTGTTCGATCCAGAAGAGGCGGTGGCCGCCAGCGTCGGTCACCAGGAGGTCGAGGTCCCCGTCGCCATCCACGTCCGCCGACGGGAGCAGCCTCGGGCCGTTCACGGTCGAGGTGAGCTCGACGGGCGCCGCGAGCTGTGCATTCGCGCCACCGGAGGTTGCGAGGACCGCCCAGAGGGCCGCTGCGAGCGCAGGGGCGCACGCGAGGGAGGGGCACCGAGGTCCCATGACCTCACCTTTGGTGAACCCCGGCAGGCTCGCCAGTCCCTTGGACGGGAAACTCTCGCGGCGCCCGGAGAGCGAGCCCTGGGGTCACTGGGGCACCGTCGACGGGCCGCTCGTCAGCGGGCTAGCGTCCCCCCGGCTGAAAGCGACGCTGGCCCAGCTGAGGGTCTTGATGACTCAGCTGAGGGTCTCGATAACTCAGCCGAGGGTCTCGATAACTCAGTCGAGGGTCTTGATAACTCAGCCGAGGGTCTTGATCACTCAGTCGAGGGTGATGATGGCGCTCCCCGCGCCCTCGATGATGGAGGCGACTCCGCTACCGTCGATCCAGTCGTAGATCGCGCCGAGCGGCGTCACCAGACCCATGTGGGGGATGACGGTCGGCCGGATGGACCCGTGCGTGTAGATCTTGGAGAAGATGCCCAGCAACTCGTGGGAGGTGAGCCCGTAGATGCCGCCGCCGGAGTTGCCGATGTAGGTGGGCGCGGAGATCATCCAGAAGCGGGCATCAGCGACCTCGTGATGAAGGTCGGTGAGGTGCCCCTGGGTCGGAATGGGGTCGTTTCCAAGCGGGCAGCCGACGGCGACCACGTCCTCGAAGACCTCCGTGGAGGCCAGCCGATCGCGCGTGGGCAGCATGGCTCCAACGTCAAAGCGCTCGCATGAGTCGAGGATCAGGAGGGCAGAATCCAGCTCGACGCTGTGAGACAGGACCGTCGCCGTGAACTCGCTCTTGGCGCCGTCGAGATCTCGGACGATGACGGGGATCGGGCAGTCCGCGTCCTGGGAGTCCGCGCGGATGTCGCGGATCACGTGCCACGACGTGAGCATCAGCGTCCTGTAGGCCTCGGGGTTGGCCTCGGAGGGTCGGGACTGGAGCAGCACGCCGCTGCCAACGGTCGAAGCCCCTCGAAGCTGGACGGTGGGTCCCACCGTTGCCGACCAGAGTCCGCTGGAGTCCACCTGATCCTGCTCGCCGTCAGCAAGCTGCGAGCGGACGTCGCCGAGCTCGGCCCGTGTCTCATCGACCAGCGTCGTCGTGGCGTCCAGCGCTCGAACAAAGCCAGCCCACCGAGAGTTCATCCCCTGCTCAAGGTCATCGATCCGCCGGACTTTGAAGGCGATCTGTGAGACCTCGTCCAGAGCGTCGCGCTGGGACTCCAGCGTCCGTCGAGCGTCGGCGAGGCGAGCCTCGAGGGAGTGCAACCGAGACTGAAGGGCGGTGACCTGACCCTCTCCGGGCAGTCCATCGAGGCGTGACGAAAGCTGGTGGAGCTCCCGGTCCTGGCGGGCGGGGACCTGCTGGGTGAACTCTTCCAGTGAGACGAGGCGTCGCTCCAGGTTGGACTGACGGGTGACGCCCATGACCAACAGAGGGGAGGCGGCGGTGATACCGATGAGCAGGGTGCGGTACATCGAGGAGGGGACTGGGGACTGGGGCGGGCTGCAACCCCTGACGAGAAGGGGCAAGGGGGTCGCCACTTGTTTGCGACTTCCTTTTCTCTCGTCATTACGGCCTCTGTGGAACGAGCCTTTCTCCTGTGGATCTCTTGTGGAGACACCGGACTTGGCCGTGCCAAGTCGAGCAGGCCTCTCACGCCTCCCTCGTCGTGTGCCGGGGAGTTCTCCACACCGCGTGGAGCGTTGTGGAATGGGCGTAAGTCACTTATTTGATGTTGTTTATGTGCCCTTCTCCGAGCTTCTCCCCGAACTCTACCCACCTTTCCACTAGCTCGCTGCGATGGCCTAGGACTCTCCTTGCCCTCGGTGTATCGATGTTGGGGATATTACTAGGTGCTGCGTCGACGTCAGCCCGACGCCAATGGGAAGGAGCTGGGCAGAGATCGCAGCGGATCCACAGCGATAGCGGTCGGGTCGGAGCCCAGCGCGACCTAGGATGGCTCGCCAAAAGCCCCGTCAAATCTCCGCCAGAGTCCGCAACCGGTCCCGCCCCACCATGCCCATCTCCTCCATCCCCGAGATCATCGAAGACCTGCAGAAGGGGCGCATGATCATCCTCGTCGATGACCCTGACCGCGAGAACGAGGGCGACCTCGCCATGCTCGCTGACAAGATCACGCCGGAGGCCGTGAACTTCATGGCCAAGGAAGGGCGAGGTCTGATCTGCACGCCGATGTCGGGAGAGGTCTGCGACCGGCTGGACCTGCCGATGCAGGCGGCGCACAACACCAATGCCCACGGGACGGCCTTCACGATCTCGATCGAGGCGACGACCGGGGTCTCGACGGGGATCAGCGCAGCCGACCGCGCCAGAACGATCGAGGTCGCAGCGGCTCCGACGTCCCAGGCCTCAGACCTTGCGCGGCCGGGGCACATCTTCCCCCTCCGGGCACGGGAAGGCGGGGTGCTCGTGCGCGGCGGTCAGACCGAGGGGATCGTGGATCTCGCCCAGCTGGCGGGCGGCTCCCCGGTCGGCGTCATCTGCGAGATCATGAACGACGACGGGACCATGTCGAGGATGCCCGAGCTCGAGGTCTTCGCTGCCCAGCACGACCTCAAGATCTGCACCATCGCGGACCTGATCGAGTATCGACGCAAGAACGAGCAGCTCGTGGAGCCCGTGGTCGAACGGCCGGTTCCCCTCCAGACGGACTACGGTCTGTTCCACACGCACCTCTTCCGCTCGAAGATCGACGGAAAGGAGCACGTGGCGCTCTCGCACGGTCTGGTCACCGGGGACGAGGCCGAAGGAGCCTCTGAGCCCGTTGATGGGGAGGTCTTCGTCCGGGTCCACTCGGAGTGCCTGACGGGGGATGTGTTCGGCTCCCAGCGGTGTGACTGCGGGATGCAGCTCGACCAGGCCATGAAGATGCTGGCCTCCAAGGATCGCGGCGTGCTGGTCTACCTGCGCCAGGAGGGCCGCGGGATCGGCCTCGCGAACAAGCTCAAGGCGTACCACCTTCAGGACGGTGGCATGGACACCGTCGAGGCCAACGAGGCCCTCGGCCTGCCTGTGGACCTGCGCGAGTACGGGATCGGCGCTCAGATCCTGTTCCACCTCGGCGTTCGGAAGATGAGGCTCCTCACCAACAATCCCAAGAAGATCCATGGGCTTGCGGGCTACGGCCTGGAATTGGCCGGCCAGGAGCCCCTTGAGGTTGAGCCTAACCCTAATAACCTTAAGTACTTGAGGACCAAGAAGGAGCGCATGGGGCACACCCTCAGGGCGCCCCTCCAGGCCCCCGCGGCCGCCGAATCTGCGCCCGACCGGGAATAGCGTGTCCATCGAGGCGTCCACGCTTCCGAAGATGGGAGCGCTGATGCACAAACCGAGCCTCGAGAGACAGGACGACAGCTTGCTCGTTCAGGGGACCCTGGACGGGGACGCCCGTTGTTTTGAGGTGCTCGTGGAGCGGTACCAGCGGCGGTTGTTCGGGCTGGTCCGCCACTACACTCGCAGCGCGGTGGAGGTCGAGGACATCGTCCAGGACACCTTCCTGAAGGCGT
This sequence comes from uncultured bacterium, assembly GCA_905480285.1. GTDB lineage: Bacteria > Planctomycetota > UBA1135 > UBA1135 > Saltatorellus. Next base: position 7,384 of record CAJQPT010000187.1, on the reverse strand, counting down.
TCAGCCGCCTGGAGACGTTCCAGCAATCCTCCGCCTTCTACACCTGGCTGTACAGGATCGCGGTCAACACGGTCCTGGACTTCATGAAGCGCCAGGGGCGAAGCCCGATCAGGGCCGTGGAAGACCCGGAGGCCGTCAGCAGCTCCGTCGACGAGACCACCGAGCGCAAGTCGATCCGCCCGGATGCCCGCCTCGAGCAGGCCGAGATCTCGGAGATCACTCGGAGCGTCATGGATGACCTCCCGGAGATCTTCCGGACGGTCCTGGTCATGCGAGAGCTCGAACAAATGCGCTACCAGGACATCGCCGATGTGCTGCAGGTGTCCATCGGGACCGTCGAGTCCCGTCTGTTCCGCGCGAGGGCCCGCTTCAAGAAGCGCCTCCTTCAGCTCCATCCGGAGTTCGCGGCCAGCCAGTCCAATCCTCCTGAGTAGGAGACCGAGGTATGAGTTCCACATCACCGATTCAGTGCGAGGTCGTTCTTGCGCTTGTTCCGACCTTCGTTGACGACGAGGTCACTGACGGCGTTGGTAGCACCGTACGACGCCACTTGATGGACTGCCCGGCCTGCCGTAAGGCGGTCCAGGAGGAGCAGACCCTCCGGCAGTGGTTCGTCGCGAGTCCAGAGGTCGAGGTGCCCGATGGCTTCGCAGCCCGCGTCGCCCGCAGGGCCTTGGCTGGCGATGTCGGCCTCATTCCTGCGGTCGCCCCGCGGTCCTCCAGCGAGCGTGAACTTCACGCTGAGGCTCCCGATGGGGCTCCCGATGGGGGACCCGCGGGGCGGGTCCTGGCCTTCTCGCGCGCCCTGGTCGCGGTGGCCGCCGCTGGCCTTGTGGTGACCACCCTCCTCCTCTCGGGTGGCGACCGACCCGAGGTCTCGGGGCTCGACGCGGGCAACGATCTTCAGGAGGCGCTCATGGAGCTCGATGAGGAGAATCAAAGGCTCGAGCTGGAGCTTGACGCCGCATCGACGCCCGCAGGTGGGCGCTGATCTTCAGCCGTGAAGGACATCCGCGCCTGGTCACTCGCTCTGGCCGTCTCCTGGTTCCTCCTGGGCCTTGGGGCTGGGCTAGCGGTTTCCCGACAGACTCCGAGCCCGAGCCCTCTGGCCGGATACGCTGACGCGCTCTCAGAGGAGTTCGAACTCTCAGGACGCCGCCGCCGCGTCCTGAATCAACTGCTCGACGAATACGACAGCCGCCAGCGGGAGATCCGCGACCGGCATCAGGTCGCCACGCTCGACGCGATGGAACCCGAGTTTCGGGCCCTCTGCGCCGAGTTCGACGACAAGATCCGAAACCGAATACTCCCCCCCGCCGCCCGCGCCCGCTACGACGCCCTCGCCCGTCCGCTGGCGGCTCGCTGACCGCACGCCCCACCAAATCAACTGAATGGCACGCTCTTGCGGAATCCGAATCGGTCCCCGAAGGTTCGAACTCGTCGTCCTGGACGGGAGTCCTAAGCGTCACAAGATCTCCGCGTACTACGCGGGTGAGTTCACCGCGGAGGAGACCACGGCATACCTGGCTGGGGACGTCTCCAAGGTGGCTGAAGTGCTGAAGGACGCGGCCGCTTCCCACCGCGTTCCCAAGGAGAACGTGTCGTTGGTCCTCCCGGCGGATCACGCCGCGTACCGCCGGATCACCCTCCCCTTCGCTGACCGCGGGAAGATCGACCAGGTCATCAAGTTCGAGGTCGAGAACGAGCTGCCGCAGTTCGACATCGATGACGTCGTCGTGGACTACCACGTGATGTCGGAGAACGACCAGGGGGCAGAGCTCCTCGTCTCCGCCGTCCCCAAGGACTGCGTCAGCCGCGCGATCCAGGCGATGGAGAAGGCGGGCCTCGAGCCGCTCGAGGCCGAGCTTGAGAGCTCGGCCATGGTCAACTCCGCGCTGGCCGCCGATATCAGCCACATTGACGATGCCCAGCTCTTGGTCCACGTGGGCGAGCACTCGACGTGCGTCGCTGTCGTGGCCGGCGCCGAGCTGCGTGAGATGCGCGTGATCCACATCGGCGCCATGTCCCACCTCGGCGCGGAGCTGTCCGCGGCCTCCGCCGCGGCAGAGGAGTCGGGCAGCGATGCCGATGAGGGGGCCGCGGCGGATCAAGCAGCGGCCGAGGAGACGGCGGTGGACGCCCTCGATCCCATCGAAATGAACCGGCGGATCGACCAGGCGATCAGGCGCATTCGTCGCGAGATTGGACGCACGATCTCGGCCGCCCGGACGGCGCAGCCGATCGACGCCATCTACGCCTGTGGCATGGAACTCCCGGGGCTCATCGGGAGCACCGTGCTCGACGTCCCGGTCTATGTCCTCGATTGCTTCGAGGAGGATTCCGGGCAGCCGTCCGAGGGCTCCGGTCAGCTCGTGGCAGCCTACGGCGGCGCCTTCCGGCAGCTGGGCGGTGGTGTGATGGCGCCCTCTCTTCGGAGGGAGGAGCTGAGCTACTCCGGCGCCTGGGAGCGCCTCGAGTTCCCCATCGCGTTCGCCGCGCTGATGCTCACCACGTTCCTCGGGATGGTGAACATCGTCCAGATTCGGAAGATCGACGCCCTCAACTACACGGGCATCCTCCAGTACCTCCGGAACGTCAACGCCTTCATCGTCGGCAGCGAGGCCTCGCGCGGCCCGGCCATCCTGAACCCAGTCCCCAAGGATCTCGTCGTGAGGGCGAGGGCCTACGAGGGCAACGTGGAGTTCGGGGGCGATGTCCAGGAGCCCCTGGACGAGCTCGAGACGATCGAGCGGATGATCAACAAGAAGGTGCTCGACCTCAAACGCGAGGTCGGGGACATCCAGGAGGTTCCGCTGCCTCCGTCGGCGTTCACGGCCATGACCTGTGTCCTCGGCGTGTTGAACGGCAATGACGACTGGCGCCCTTCACTCCGCGCGCTCAAGGCGGACTACGTGAAGAAGAACAAGGACCTGCCCGAGCACACGAAGATCCGCCTGAGCGCGTCGTTCTTCGCCGATAGCGTTGCGGAGGCCAGCGATGACATCACGGCCTTCGATTCGGCGCTCCGAGAGCAGCCCTGGTGCCTTGAGGTCGAGCCGGCAACGCTGACCCCGACGGAGGGGGACCTTGGACTCAACTTCCGAGCGAAGGTTATCCTGGTGGATCCTTCGAAGCTCTTCTCATCCCGCGCCGACTGACGTCCCCCAGGAGAACAGGTAACAACCCATGATTCGCATCATGATCGGCCTGCTGCTCGCAGGCTCAGCGTTCCTCGGCTGGCAAGCCACACAGCAGCGTGAGACCATCGCTCGGTATGAGGCTGCCGTGGCAGAAGGAGGAGCCGCGGAGAAGCTCGCCCAACGGATCCTGCGGAGCGCCTTCAGCTACACCCAGTACAAGGAACGCAGCGCCAAGGAAGGCGTCAAGGGCGATGGAGCTGACCAGGTCAACTCCTACATCTTCGCCATCGCGGCCAACCCCAAGGTGCTGTGGGGCAACCCGAAGATTGAGAAGCCCAGGGACTCGAGCCCGCTCCCGGGCTACACAGACCTCACCTACAAGATCACGCCGGCGGAGAAGGACGCCTGGTTCGACCGAGCGAGGATCGCCAACTTCTTCTATCTGCTCGAGTCGAGGAGCCGGAAGCTCCGGATCACGAGCATCGACCTGCGGACCGCCGATAAGAAGGTCAAGCCACACGAGGTGCCCGAGGACCGGTGGGCGGTGGACCTCTCGGTGACCATGCGCGAGCGGTCCAAGTAGGACGAGGACCCGTGGCGCTCAGCACTGCCTCGACCCTCGGTGGGTCCGGCCGCTCTCGTGCCCCTCGGCGCCACGCCGGCAGATCGAGATCTGTGGCGGCAGGTCATTCGAGCTGGCCCTCCAAGCTCGCCGTGGCTTGCTGGCTGGTGACGTCTGGATGCGGCGGCTCCGCGCCGCAGGGTGTGGCCTCCGGCGGCACGGACTCGGAGGAGGGTCTGGAGAGGATCGCTCTCGCGGGTGGAGAGGTTCCGGAAGGGCTCCTCCGCGAGCGACCTAACCTCCTCGTGATCACCATCGACACGCTCCGCGCAGACCACCTCGGTGCGTACGGCTACATGCGGCCGACGAGCCCGCAGCTGGACGAACTGGCCGCGGAGTCGGTGCTCTTCGAGCGCGCCTTGGCCCCCGTGGCCACGACGCTTCCCAGCCACACGACGATGTTCACCGGGGTCTCTCCCCACGAGCACGGGGTGCTCGCCAACATCGCCGACGGCAAGACCTACAGGCGGCGCCCCGACCTGCAGACCCTCGCGGAGCTCTTCTCGGAGAGCGGCTATCGCACGGACGCCGTTGTGGCGGCGTTCCCCCTCCGTCCGGAGTTCGGGCTCGACGCCGGGTTCGATGGCTACTCAGCGCCGGAGGCGAAGGCCCTTGTGGCGAAGGAGGTCACGACCGCCGCGTTGGAGGTCATGGAGCGCCAGGTGAGTCTGTCGGAGCCGGGCATGCTCTGGGTGCACTTCTTCGACCCTCACGGGCCGTACACGCCCCCGCTCAGGGTCGCGCGGGGCTTCATGATGGATGATCCCACCCGTGCGTACCTGAGGGAGCGGCGATTCGCAGAGCGCGCGCAGCGCCCCACGGGGCAGTGGAACGAGCTAGAGAAGGGCATCGACGGCTATGACGGTGAGGTCGCGTTCGTGGACCGCCAGGTCAAGCGCTTGCTCAGCAAGGGGACGGAGCTGGGCTGGGTGAGCGACGACTGTGTGATTGCGGTGCTAGGCGACCACGGAGAGGGTCTCAATCAGCACGGCGCGCCGGGCCACGGCCAGCTCTGGGATGAGCAGCTCCACGTGCCCTGGATGATCCGGGCCCCGGGGGTCGCGCCGCGGCGGCTTCCCGAGCCAGTGACCCTCGCTGACTTTGCTCCGACGCTGCTGCACCTCTTCGACCTGCCGGGGAAGGAGGCGCTCCTCGAGCAGGTCACCGGAGTGGATCGGTTCGCGCCGATGGTGGGGCACGCGGATCTGCGGATCCTCGCGCAGACGTCACCGCGGCAGTCGGTCGTGGATGGCATCGGCTACGCGATCCGCGCCGGCAGGTGGAAGCTACACCGAGGCGAGGATGGCGAGGTGCACCTCTTTGACCTCGACTCCGATCCGTTCGAGCTGGAGGACGTCTCCCACCGCCGCCCGGAGGTCGTGGACCGCCTCTCCAATGACCTCGAGGCCGAACTTCAGCGGCAGATCTTGGGGGTGCGGACCGAGGCCGCGAGCGAGACCACGGCCGCCGAGCTGCGAGCGCTGGGCTACGGCGGCGACGACCGTTGACCGTTCAGGCAACAGCTGCGCCGATGAGTCGGTAGAGCAAGCGAGCGCCGATGATGGCGTCCCAGGAGGACCCGCCCGGGTCACCTCTGGGCCCGGGGCTCACCTCATTCAGGTCGAGGCCGACCACCCGCCGGTCGCTGGCCGCGAGCTCTTCCAGCCAGATCATGGCCTCGTCCCACCCGAGCCCGCCCGGGACTGGGGTCCCTGTGTTCGGGCAGAGCGCGGGGTCGAGGCCGTCCACGTCGAAGCTCACGAAGACGTGTTCCGGCAGGGAGGCGACGGCCTCCCGGGCCAGGGCCCGGGTGCCACTGCCGTGTCGGGCGGCGGCAAGCTCGTGACCGAAGTGCGTCCTGACGCGTGGGTCGCCCTGAATGACGTCGTGTTCCTGCTCGCACAGATCCCTGACGCCCACCTGGAGCAGGCGGGAGATCCCGGCAGGACCGTGCAGGGCGTTGTGCATCACGGATGCGTGGGACCACTGGAAGCCTTCGTAGGAGGGGCGCAGGTCAGCGTGGGCGTCGAACTGGAGGACGGCCATGCCGGGGAAGCGGACACCGCAGGCCTCCATTGCGCCCAGCGGCGTCGAGTGATCCCCGCCCAGGATGACCGGGAGCCCACCGTGCTCCAAGCAGCGCTCGGTGAAGGCGCGGACCTCGCCGCGGACAGCGTCGCACAGGAAATCCACCCGAGCGACCGCCGGAGCGTCGCTCGCCGTCGCGCCGCCTCGCTCGATGATCGGTGCCGCGAGCTCACGGGCCTCCAGGTTCCAGTCAGTGACCCGCGCGGCCAGGGGAGCCATCCAGATCCCGCGCTCGTAGGGCTTGTCGAAGTGAAGGTCAAAGAGATCGACCTGACGGCTGGCGGCGAGGATGGCCTCGGGGGCGTGGCAGGTGCCCGCGCGGTAGGAGGTGGTCGCCTCGAAGGGCACGCCGAGCACGTGGACGTGCGCCTCCGCCGATCCGTGGGGCAGGCCGAAGAGGCCGCTATCGGCAGGCGAGGCGGCGTTGGCGTCGAAGTCCATGGCACGATTCTGACGGATTTGGCGGAGAAACGCCCGTGCGGGGGCTTCCTGAGGGCGGAGCCTCCCGAAGAGATCAGTGGGGCGGTGTGAATACAGCGAACCGGCTCGAGTACCTCTCTTCGTGAAACCGGCACCCACCGGCTCCCAATGACCCTGTGAACCCATGAGCACCGAGAACAACGAGGACGGCTGGCCCCCGTCCGGAAAGGCCCGCCGCCCCTCCGGCGGGGACAGCTTCGAGACCCCTTGGAGCAAGATGAAGTCCCGTCGAGGTGGCGGTGGCGGGGACTCCGGTCCCCCGACCGTGGTCAAGGTGCTCGTGGGGGTCACGGTGGCCCTGGTCGTTGGGTTCGTCGGTCTCGGAGTCACAGGCCGCCTCGGCGTCACCAGCGTCGAGGCCAACGAGGTCGCCGTGCGGGTCAACTACATCACCGGCGCCGAGACGGTCATCACCACGCCGGGCTACCAGTTCTTCATCCCCTTCCTGGCGGACATCTACAAGTTCGACGGGACGACGCAGGAGTACGTGATGGCTGGCAACAGCTACCGCGGGACCAACGTGGCGCCCAACCTCACCGTGCGGGCGAAGGACGGCTCCAACTTCTGGTTCGACGAGCTGAAGATCCAGTACGAGCTGATCCCGGGCGCCGCCACCGAGGTCCTGCGGGACTCCGGGCTCGGTGACAACTACAAGGAGGAGTGGATCAAGGCCTACGCACGCTCGATCCTGCGGGACGAGTTCGGCCTCTACAGCGCCGTCGATGCCGCGGACCCCACGACCTACAAGGCCGCTCCGGAGCAGGCTCGCCAGCGCATGAACACGATCCTGGAGCCCCACGGCGTGAGCGTCGTGCGGATCATCACTCCGAACCCGCAGTTCGACGATCGCTACGAGAACGCGATCGAGCAGCGCAAGGAGGCGGACCAGGAGGTCGAGGAGCTGCGCGCGCGCGTCCAGCAGCTCGAGCAGGAGCGCGAGCAGCGCCTCGCGGCGGTCCGCAAGGACAAGGAGGTCGAGATGCAGGAGCTGACCGGCAACCTGCGCAAGGAGCTGCTCGCCGCCGAGCAGGAGGCGATCCGCCTGACCAGGAGC
>CAJQPT010000186.1 GCA_905480285.1 uncultured bacterium | reverse complement strand
ATATATACATATGTACGTATACACGTGCATATTCACACCATCATTGTGCACACTGTGCGTCGACTCAAATGGGTAGGGTCTTTGATTCAGACCACCCCTCTACTTGAGCCACCTCGACTCAAATGGGTAGGGTCTTTGATTCAGACCACCCCTCTACTCGAGCCGCCCCCTCGACTCGAGTCGACTGATCTCGAGCCAAATGAAAGACTTAACAATCTACCCCTCTAAACCTTGCACTTAGCACAGCCGCGATAACTGTACCGACATTTCGAACAGCCAAGTGCCCTAGGAAGATCCGCTGCGTAGGTAGGAGGTGTAGGTCCAGCTGCAGCTTTTGCTGCTGCAGCTTTTGCAGCTGCAGCTTTTGGAGCTGCAGGGCCGCCCTTCGGCACTGGTGGTGCATGCTTAGGCACTCCGCCAGTCTTAGGTGCTGCTCCCGGTGCTGCAGGTGCCTTTGGCACTGCTGCTACAGGTGCCTTTGGCACTGCTGCTACAGATGCCTTTGGCACTGTCGCTACTGCTGGTGCTGCAACCGCAGCAAGTGCTGCTGGGGCTGCCTCTGGTGCTTCTCGGGCTGCGACTGCACCCGGATCTGGCACTGGGGCGTCTGCAGCATCTGGTGCTGGGTCTTCAACTGCTGCCGGGGCGTCTGCAGCACCTGGTGCTGGGACTGCTCTGCTCTTCGTCTTCGCCTTTGCTTTTGCTGGCTCCGAACCAACTGTTTGCAGCTTCGGAGGTCGGCCCCTCTTCTTCGGCAGCGGCCGAGGCATCACTTCCTTAGGGACTTCCGCCAGATCGTCTGTCAGGATCGGTGGTGGCAGAATGGCATCAGCTGGCACTGGCAGGTGCCAGATCGCCATCCCTGCGTCTCTCTTCTTTGGCTGCGGCTTCGCCTGTGTGATCTCGATCTTTGCAGGTGGCCTTGGTGCGTACTTGGTCCAGACATCATGCGGCGGCTTCTGGATGATTGGGCTTTTCTCCTTTGCAGGCATTGCCACGAAGCCCAACTCAGGTAGCGGCGGCATCGGTAGTAAGCCTTGGTTTCTGGCGACAAACTTCTCCAAGTAGTGGCCGGCTCTATCCATGTGCCAGGGCTCCTCGGTAACCGCTTTCGCCGTTTTCAAAAATTGGGCAACCGAAGTTTCGCTGAGCGTGTTGCGAGGCAACCTTTTGGTAGGCCCTCTTTCCAGTGTCTCGAAGAGCTTGTAGGGAAGTGCCACGATTGGATTCTGGGCCAACTGGTCCGAAGACCAAAACTGCTTGCACAGCATGATGACATCCCTGTTGTCGGGCTCGTAGCAGACGAAAGGGGCCGGGGTCTCGATCTGTAAGCCAGACCACTCTGCAACGGTAGCGATCTCACTCCTTGCGACAAACCTTTTGCTGTGGCACACATCCGGCTTCGTATGGCTTGCTGCGATCCCTGTGTAGGATACCTCCAAAGGCCGGAAGAAGCTCTGCCAGTCCCAAGTTGCCTCCAAGTATCTTGCCCGCACCACTCGGCCCCTGACCGGCTGCATGTCTTTCTCTAGCACTTCGCAAAACCCATGTGGCTCCTCGATCAACTTTTTGTCGCCCATGGTAGCTGTAGCGACTGCGTATCGCTGGTCCAGGCCGTCGTGTGTATGGCCCTTCTCCGAGTTGCCGTCCTGAACTCCGATGAAATGCCCCTTCGCTTGTAGAAAGGCCTCGAACTTCGCTACATGTTGGTTCTTCCCCTCGCGTCCGGTGTTGTCATACTTCAAGGACACGTACTTTGGCATGTTTAGGCCTCGCTCTGCCAGGATCTTCGAGGCCTCATCGAGAGCTAATGACAAACATGTGCATTCGCAGTTCGAGTCCTTCGGGACATCGGCGTCCATGACGAAGTACATCTCTAAGACCCCCTCTATTAGCACTCCTACCATGTGCAAGGTCGGCCTCCACAACCCAGCCCACTTCTTGCTGCTCTCCATGTTGCGAGGGCATCGGAACTTCGCCTGGTCCATGCCGTCGATGCGTACATGCAAGAGTCCCTCAGAAGTTGCGGCCTCATCTGAACAAGACATCTCACTCAGCCGAGTCAGCCTGCAGTCCACCCGACGATCGTCGATCATCTGCTGCATGTGCTGTTGGAAGCCCCTGTGAGCCTTTGCCCTTTCCTCTGGGTCGGGGTGCTCCCTTCTCTGCTTGCAAAAGTCCGCACACTTTTCACACCTATCATGATGTCCGGAGTTCTTGAAGAGTAGAAGGTCGCTCCAGTTCTTCCAGTAGGTGTTATCGAAGCAGTCCCGTTTCGCCTTGGCCCTTGTAAGTGCTTCGGCTCCCAGGTCGGAATCGAAGTCGCAAACATGGTGGGCCTGGTACATCTCGAAGAGATCGGACAGCTGGATGTGTGACAAGTACCTTCGGTCGATGGAAGACCCGATGCCAGCACTTGCACCTGCAAGCGGGTTGCCGTCACGGGCTTGAATCCACTCTGCGATCAGTTCAGCGTGCCCTCGGCTTTGCAGCTCCACACACACTGGGCCGGGTGTGGACATCGTATCTGTTAAGTAGTGGTAGGCGAAGCTGAAGAAGCTGTCAGCGTCATGCTCTTTGCTGAGGCTGGACAGGCTCGAGCCATTGTAGCGTCTTTGGTCTTCCCACGGTTGGCAGGATCCGGCGGTGATCGCATCCTCCATCCGCTTGATCTTGTTGAAAGAAGTCCCTGTAATGGAAGTCAAGGCCTGCAAACACACCTCACTGCCGAACAGGGTGTAGGACTTTCGCTTGGGCGCTGTCCAATCAGACACAGATTCCTTCACATATTTTGTTTATCTTTTCTTTGCGTCTGTTTTATAATTACACCCTACTCGATGAACAGACTGTGATCATCCATCGAGTTGTCCACACCATGTAAATTTGACGGAATTGGGGGCCATAAACTTTTGCACACAC
>CAJQPT010000185.1 GCA_905480285.1 uncultured bacterium | reverse complement strand
CCGACTCACGCGGACGCCGCGCTCAGGGTAAACGAGCGAGCCCAGGCCTGGAGGGGTCTGAGCTCGCTTGTTGGCCGGCAGGCGTCGTGCGCCCCTGGCGGGGATTCACTCGAAGGTCACTTCGAGCCCGCGGCTGAAGTTGGACGTCGCGCCCCCGCCGGGCGCGGAGTCCCGGTGCCAGAACTGGAAGTTCCAGGTCTCCCCTGCAAGGGTCGGCTGGGATCCGGTGGGTTGCGGAATCGATGTGAGGTCCAGCGCCATGGAGACCTGTCCAGAGCCATCGGCCACAAGAACGTCGCCGATATAGCGCCCGATGTTGGCGCCGAGGCAGACGTTGCCCGCGCTTCCACCGGGGTTGGGGAAGAAACTCTGCGTGCGAGCCACGGCCATGTATCCAAGGGCCCCAATTGGAAGGTCCGCGCCGTAGAGGATGACGTCGTTCTGCGATGCGATCGGCGAGCCGATGGCTTCGAGGGAGGACGCCAGCCCGGTGCTGTTGGGGACGGTCGTGCAGTACGCGTCACCAAAGCGCCTCGGCGACTCGGGGAGGGCTGCGTTCTCCCCGTTGGCTCCTGTGGGGTAAATGTGCACACGGTCCATCTTGAAGCCGTTCGATCGGCCCGAGAATTCAATGCGGTGGGGACCGGGCGTCAGGGTGTAGGTAAGCGAAGCGCCGCCGGCCGCTTCACTCCTGGTCTCCCAGGTCCAGCTACCGACGCTGGTAGGCCTGTTGGAGAACGCCTTGACCCAGCTTCCGCCATCCATCCGGACCCACGTGTCATTCTCCTCGGTCGGATCGGGGTCTTCGTGGCGGTTGTAGATCGATACGCTGTGCGACCCCGAAGTGGAGACCTCGAAGTCGAATCCAAAGACGCCGTTGCCTGGGGTTGAGAAGAAGTTGGGCCCGTCCCACCTGAAGTAGCTCTGGCCAGTGAAGCCGGGAGTGACGGTGCTCGGGGACCATGACGAGGGCGGCAAAGCCGACTCCATCTGGATGGCCACGACGTCGTTGGATTGCTGCATGAACACCCCCTGAGCAGTTGCCGAGGCGGTGGTTGCGAGGATGGCGACGGAGGCCGTGGTGAGTGCCTTGAGGGCGGCGCAGGGCAGATGGAGAGTCATGCCAGTGGGTCAGTGGGGGGGGCGGTTGATTCGCCGATGCAGATGCGGCTGCTCTCGGTCAAAGAAGTTGTTGGGCGGCGTTTGTACGGGCCGCCTCACCTTAGGCATACCCTGAGCAGCCGAGATCGGGACCGTGATGGGCGATCGCTTCCATAAGGAAATCTCAGCTTGAGTCAGGGCTGGCGCTGGCGCGCCATGGTGGGCACCGTGGGCGCGGTTCAGGAGGTTGATCATGAGCAAGCGGAAGGTCGAACTGGGAGGGGAGAGTGAGCAGGGTCTCACTCACAACCACTTTGCCGCGCTCCGTCGGGGCGCCCCAGGTGTTCCTGGGTCGAAGGGGGGCCCGGGCGTGCCTGGAGAGGGCGGCGAGGCGGCCACGGCTCGAGAAGAGCCGGTCGAGGTGTCTCCGGACCGGGCGATGGAGGCCGGCGCGCACTGGCTCGTGCGGAAGGAGCGTAAGGGGCGCGGTGGGAAGGTGGTGACCATCGTTTCGTCCCTCGCGGGCGTGGACGTCCGCGACCTTGGCGACCTTGCCAGGGCGCTGGGTCAGCGCCTCGGGACGGGTGCGAGGGTCAAGGGCGGGGAGGTCGTGGTGCAGGGCGAGCTCTCCGAGCGAGTCGCCCGCTTCCTCGAGAGCAAGGGCGCGAGGGTGACCGTTGGCTCCTGAGCCCACGAAGGCGGCTGAGCCTGGACCCGGGGGGGGGCCGGGAGTTGGGCCTGGGGGGAGAGATGTCGAGGCCGCTCGTGGCCGAGCGGCGGCCGGCGTGACCCGAGAGGCGTGGATTCGCTCCTACATCGAGGGCCATGACCTGCGCCTCAAGCTCCAGCTTCCGGCCGCGTCGCTCATGGCGGGGCCCGCGCCTCCTGAGGCCGTTCGGCTCGCTGGTCCCGGTCGAGATCCGAGGCTCCGGGTGAGCCCGCGCGCCGATCGAATCCCTCGGCCAGGAGCGCTTCGGGAGGCCTCCGCGGTGGCGCGACTGCTGCATGTCTTCACACACCACGAGATCCAGGCGGCCGAGCTCTGCGGCTGGGCCATCCTCGCGTTCCCGGGAGCGCCGGACGCCTTCCGCGAGGAGCTGTTCTCCGTGATGCTGGACGAGGTACGGCACGCGGCCTGCTACGCGGCTCGGCTGGAGGAACTCGGCGCGCCCTATGGCACCCACGCCGTCCGCGATTGGTTCTGGGAGCGGACGCTTGGCTGCCGGACCCCCCTGCAGTACGTCGCGCTCATGGGGCTTGGCTTCGAGGGCGGCAACCTGGAGCATGCCCATCGATTCGAGGACCTGCTGCGCCAGGCGGGCGATGTGCAGAGCGCAGAACTCGTGGCACGCGTGGGGAGGGAAGAGGTTGCTCATGTGCACTTCGCGGCGCGCTGGTTCTCCGCGTGGTCCGACGCGGCACCGGGGGCGGGCCCTGACTACGACCGATGGGTCGCGGAGCTACCGCCGCCGCTCACCCCTGCGGTGCTCAAAGGGGACCCGCTAGACCGCGATCGACGGCGCCGCGCTGGGCTGTCCGAGGTCTTCCTCGACCGGCTCGAGGCGGCCGGGGACACCCGAACGCCGTCGCGTCGGTGACAATCGCCTGGATCTTCAACCTGGACGCCGAGCGGGAGCTTGCGGCCCATCGAGCCGGCGTCGCGGCGCGAGCGCCTGGTGCGGCGGCTCGGCGCCGAATGGCCGAGGCCATCGAGCACCTCGGTCGCCCCGTGAAGGAGGGTGGGGTCCTGGGCCCAGGCGACGTGGTCGTGGATGGGGTGCAGGAGTCTCAAGGCGCGCTTCCCCGCGGCGCGACGCCGCGAGCCTGGTGTCCAACG
>CAJQPT010000184.1 GCA_905480285.1 uncultured bacterium | reverse complement strand
AACCCCGATGCCCACGTTCTCCGGCGCGACCCCCGCCATCAGCGGCGACCACCTCTTCGTCCTCTCCGCCTCGTCCCCCGCGCCCGAAGCTCCCGAGGAGCAGCCCAAGGGGCGGCGGCGGCCGCGCCGTGATCCGGGCGGCCCCCAGATGCTGCTCCACTGCCTGAGCACGACGGACGGAGCGGTGCGCTGGTCGCGGAGCCTCGACGAGGGCAATGAGCTCCACTACAAGGCCAACCGCGCCTCGGCCTCTCCGGTCACCGACGGGGCCCACGTGTGGACCGTCACCGGGAACGGGACCGTGAGCGCCCACGACTTCGATGGCGAGCTGGCGTGGTCCACCAACCTGCAGGAGCGCTGGGGTCCGTTCGGGCTTCTCTGGGGCTACGCCTCCTCCCCGGTGCTCCACGATGGCCTCCTGATCGTGCAGGTGCTGCACGGGATGAAGACCGACGACCCCTCCTACATCGCGGCCTTCGACGCGAAGTCGGGCGAGCTCCGCTGGCACGCCGAGCGGCCCACCGACGCGCCGCGCGAGTCCCCCGACGCCTACACCACGCCGCTGGTGATCGAGCGCGAGGGCGGCGCCGAGCTCGTCATCACCGGCGGCGACGTGGTGACGGGCCACGCCCTCGACTCCGGCAAGGAGCTGTGGCGCGTGGACGGGCTCAACCCGCGCAAGGCCACGAACTACCGCATCGTGCCGTCGGCCGTCATGGTGGGCGACATCTTGGTGGCGCCGACCCGCGAGCGGCCGGTGCTCGCCATCGACACGGGCGGCGTCGAGCCCCTGACCGACGAGGACGTGCGCTGGCGCTGGGACACCCGCGGCGGCCCCGATGTTCCGACCCCGGCGAGTGACGGGACCCACCTCTACATGGTGGACGACGCGGGGCTCGTCACCTGCATCGTGGGCGCCACCGGCGAGGCCCTCTGGGGCCCGGAGCGGACCGTCGAAGGGACCGTGTCCTCGTCCCCGCTGCTCGCGGACGGCAAGCTCTACATCACCAACGAGGAGGGCATCACCGTGGTCCTCGCGGCGGGCCCTGAATTCAAGCAGCTGGCCGTCAACGAGCTCGACGGCTCCTTCACCCTCTCCTCCCCCGTAGCCGTGGGCGACCGGCTCTACCTGCGCACGGGCGACTTCCTCTACTGCCTCGCCAAGTCCAAGGACTGACCCCGCCATGAACCTCCTCAAGCTCTCCCTGGCCGCAATCCCGGCCGCCGCCGGCCTGTGGGCCGCGCTCCCCGCCGCCGAGCTCCAGCGCGCCCACGTGGACGGCGAGGGCTGGACGACCCTCACCCTCGCCGACTTCGTCAACGTCAACGGCGACGACACCACCTGGCGCGAGGAGGACGGCGTGATCCACTGCACCGGGCGGCCCGTGGGCGGCGCCCGGAGCCAGAAGACCTACACCAACTTCGAGATGGTGGTCGAGTGGAAGCACGAGACCTTCGCCGGCAACTCCGGCCTGTTCCTGTGGTGCCCCGAGTCCGCCTTCACGGACCTGCCCCCTGGCACGCTTCCCCGCAGCGGCATCGAGGTCCAGGTCCTCGACCTCGGCTACGAGGCCAACTGGCTCAAGAACAAGGGCAAGCACTCCAACTGGTTCACGAGCCACGGGGACGTCTTCCCCGTGGGCGCCTCGAAGATGAGGGCCTTCACGCCCGCCATCGAGTACTCGGACGAGGGCGGTGCGCCGTACAAGGTGGGCCAGCCCAAGAGCCCCCGAAGCTTCCCGACCCAGCGGCTCACGCGGCCCCACGGCGAGTGGAACCACTACTACGTCCGCGCCATCAACGGCGAGGTGCGACTGTGGGTGAACGGCGAAGAGGTCAACGGCGGCCGCGACTGCCAGCCGGCCACGGGCTACCTCGCCCTCGAGGCCGAGGCTGCCCCCGTGCAGTTCCGGAACCTCCGGATCCGCGAGCTGCCCTGAACGGGCCCCAACGGGCTCCCATCGGGCCGAGGCCCGCGCGGTGCCCTGCCATCGGAGCCCAGGGGTGGCCGGCCCGTGGGCCGGCCGGGCTCGGTCCAACGGGGAGCTGAGCCGGGGTTTCGAAGCCCGCGCGAAGAATACCCGCGCGGTCCGTGCGAAGGTGGAGGGGGCCTGCCCCCAGCCGATCGGATCCCGAACATGACGACCCTCCCCGTCGACACGACCGCCAGCCCGCGCTCCAGCTCGCCCTCGAGCGGGGCCCCCGAATCGGTCCGACGCCACGACCTGGACGCCGTCCGGAGCTTCGCCATGTCGCTCGGCGTTGTGCTCCACGCGTGTCTCTCCCTGTCGTTCATCCCCTGGCCGATCACCGACGAGGTCCGCACGGAGGGGATGACCGGGCTCTTCGCGTTCATCCACGGCTTCCGCATGCCGCTCTTCTTCCTCTTGAGCGGCTACTTCGCAGTGATGCTCTGGCAGCGGCGTGGGGCGCGCGGCCTGATCTCGCACCGGGTCCGGAGAGTCCTGGTCCCCATGGTCGTCGCGTGCTTCACCATCCTCCCCCTGATGAAGTGGTCCGTGGGCGAGGGCCTCGCGCTGCGCTACGCGCCCGAGGCCTCCCGGGCGAGCTCGACTCCGAGGGGGACCGAGGGCCTGGCGACGAATTCGAATCGCGACCTGTGGTCCGCCGCCCGAGCCGGGGACCTGCAGCGCCTCCGGGCGCTCGACGTGGAGGGACAGGACCTCAGCGCAAGGGATGACTTCCAGCTGACCGCCCTCCACTGGGCCGCGACCGAGGACCAGGCCGCCGCCTGCGAGCTCCTCGTCGAGCTCGGCGCGGACCTCGAGGCCAGGGACGGGTCCGCCTCGACGCCCCTCATCAGCGGCGCGTTCTGGGGATCCGCGGCGGCCTGCGAGGTCCTCCTGGCCCGCGGCGCGGACCCGGAGGCCCGCAACCAGGACGGCACCCGCGCGGTGGACCTGGCGAGGTGGCCCTGGGCCGAGGACCGCCTGGTGGCCACGACCTTCGTCGCAGGGCTCATCCGATTCGATCTGGACCTCGCCGCCATGCCGGCCCGGGTCCGCGCCACGGCCTCGGTCTTTGACCTCGAGGACGTCGCCGGGGGCTCGGAGGTAGGCGCCCGCGGCGCGGAGCTCGACCTCTGGGCGGCGGCCCGAGCCGGTGACCGGGAGCGGGTCGAGGCCCTGATCGCCGCGGGCGAGGACGTGAACGCCAGGGACGACCTCAAGCTCACCGCCCTGCACTGGGCCGCGACCGCGGATCAGCCCGAGGTCTGCGAGCTCCTCCTGGACCTCGGCGCGGACCTGGAGATCCGCGACGGGTCCCAGGGCACGCCCCTGAACAGCGCCGCCTTCTGGGCCGCTCCGGAGGCCAGCCGGGTGCTCCTCGCCCGGGGCGCCGACCCGGGGGTTCGAAACCGGGACGGCACGAGTCCGGTGGAGCTCTCCCGCTGGCCCTGGGGCGACGAGCGCAAGGGGCTCACGCAGCTCGTGGCCAGCCTCGTCCAGTACGACGTGGACCTGGGCGTCATGCCAGACCGCGTCCGCCGTACGGCGGCGGTATTCGCCGGCGCTCCGTCGGAGAGCGTCGAGGTCCTGGACCCGAGCCCCCCCGGGAGCGGGCTCCTCGAAGAGCTCGCCGACTTCGACCTCGGGCACCTCTGGTTCCTCTGGTACCTCATGGGCCTGCTCGTGCTCAGCCTCCCGGTGTTCGCCATCGCCGCCCGGTGGACCCCCGCGTCCAACTCGGCCCTCTACGTGTCCCCCCTGGCCCTCATCGCCGTCGTCCCCCTGACCGCGACGTTCCAGGCGATCATGCTGCACCGCGGGCTGACCTTCTTCGGGCCCAGCACGTCCTCGGCCCTGGCCTTCGACCCGCTGGTGCTCGCCTACTACGGGGTCTTCTTCCTGTTCGGTGCCGCTGTCCGCGGCCTCGACCCGGACACCCGCAGCCTCACCCGCGGCTGGCCGGCGATGCTCGCCGTCGCCATCGTGATCTTCCTCACCGCGGGGGCCGCTGCTGAGAGCGCCAAGGGCGGGGAGCTCGAGGCGCTCATCCCCGCCGTCATGCAGGCCGCCTTCGCCTGGACCATGACCCTCGGCCTGATCGGGCTCTCCGCGAAGCTCTTCCACCGGGAGCGCGCCTGGGTCCGCTACCTCTCCGACGCGTCCTACTGGATCTACCTGGCCCACCTGCCCCTGGTCTTCCTGCTCCAGGGGGCCGTGGCCCGCTGGGAGCTCCCGGCCTGGCAGAAGCTCGGGGTCATGGTGACCGCGTGCCTCGCGGCGCTGCTCCTCACCTACGCGCTCCTCATCCGCCCGACGCCGATCGGGTGGATGCTCAACGGCAGGCGGCCCGCGCGGCGGGCCTGAGGCCCCTCACTCGCCCCGCACGTCGTAGCAGAGCAGGCGCCTCGCGGAGCCGTCCCCGCGGCCGGGGTTGTTCTGACAGACGTACAAGAGGCCGTTGCAGATCACCGGCGGGGTCCAGGTCTCGGCGGCGTAGAAGAGCGGCGCCTGGGAGATGACCTCGAAGTCCTCCTCTCCGAGCCGCGCCGTCACCAGCTGACCGGTGTCGCCCAGGGCCCAGAAGACCCCATCGGCCTCCATCACGGCGCCCTTGCCGAGGCTCGTGGAGAGGGTGCGCTTGCGGTCGCCGCTCCCGATCTCCTGGTCGAAGGTCAGCGCCGTGCGCGCGCGCTCCTTGCCGTCCTTGGGGTCGATGGCCACCAGCGCCCCCGCCCGGCCCGACACGCCGTCCACGGCGATGATCAACCCGTCCGTGAAGATCGGCGTCGCGAACTCGAGGGCCAGCGAGCGGCGGTCGCGCCAGCGCTCGACGCCGCGCCCCTCCTCGTCGACGTCCAGCACGGCGCTGCCCACGTTGTAGGCCGCCGTGAGGAAGACGCTGTTCCCCATGGGCACCGGGCTGGGCCCGTTGACGCTCAGGGTCGTCCGGCTCCGGAAGGGATAGCGCGTGGTGACCTCGCCCTCGGGGCTGATGATCATCAGGCCGCCCACCGGCGGGCGGGACTCGCCGGCCGCGATGACCAGGATGCGCGGCTCCCCCGCGATGGTCGCGAGCACCGGCGACGCGCAGCTGGGACCCCACTCCGATCCCGCGAGCCAGCGCGGGTCGCCAGTCTCCAGGTCGAGCGCCGCCACGCTCGGTCCGCCCGGCGCTCCGAAGTTCTGCACCACCATGTCGCCGACCACCAGGGGCGAGGAGACCACGCCGAAGAAGTCGTCCCCCACCTCGAGCACCTCCTTGCTGTCGAAGCTCCAGAGCTCGCGGCCATTCTCGAAGTCCAGGACCACCAGCAGACCGCCCACGCCGTGCACGACCACGCGCCCGTCCGCGATGGTGGGCGTCGCCCGGGGACCGTTGTGATCGAAGTAGCGCCCCGAGTAGTCGCACGGGAACGAGTGGCGCCAGACGCGCTCGCCCGTCAGGGCCTCGTGGCAGTCCACGTGAACCTCCCGGCCGACCCGGTGGGTGAACACCAGTCGCCCGTCCGCGATCGCCGGGCTCGCGAAGCCGTCCCCCCGCTCCAGCTCCCACACCAGCGCCGGAGCCGTGGAGCCGAAGTCCGAGCGCAGCGGGGTCTCCCGGCAGATCCCGTCCCTCCGCGGCCCCAGGAACGACGGCCAGTCCTCGGTCACCGCCCCCTCGGCCAGGGGCCGCGGCGCCGCGTGGGACGTCAGCCCGGGGGTCGGTGGGCGCTCGGCGGCCGGGGCGGCCTCCTCCTGAGGGGCGGGGAGCGCGGGTACGAGGGCGCAGAGGACGGCGGCGATCGGCATGGGCGAGGTGCAGGGGGCTGCTGGCGGTATGTCCCGGCAGGAGCGCCGGGTCCTCCCCGTGTTCGAGCGGCCCTCAGGCGAGGATGCCGCGGACCAGCTCCCCGTGCACGTCCGTGAGGCGGAAGTCGCGGCCCTGGAAGCGGTAGGTGAGCCGCTCGTGGTCGAGACCCAGCTGGTGCAGGAGCGTGGCGTGCAGGTCGTGGGTGGAGACGGGGTCCCGCACCACGTTGTAGGCGTGATCGCAGGTCTCGCCGTGGGTGACCCCCGGCGCGAACCCGCCGCCGGCGAGCCAGATGGGGAAGCAGCGCGGGTGGTGGTCCCGGCCGTAGTTCTCCTTGGTGAGCTCGCCCTGACTGTAGACCGTCCGGCCGAACTCTCCGCCCCAGACCACGATGGTGTCGTCCAGGAGCCCGCGCTCCTCCAGGTCCTGGACCAGCGCGGCGGAGGGCTGGTCGGTGTCCTTCACGCACTTGGTCAGGTCCTTCGGCAGGTTGCCGTGGTGGTCCCAGCCCATGTGGAAGAGCTGCACGAAGCGCACGTCGCGCTCGGCCATGCGGCGCGCCAGGAGGCAGTTGCGGGCGAAGGACCCCGGCCGGCGCACGTCGGGCCCATAGCGCTCC
>CAJQPT010000183.1 GCA_905480285.1 uncultured bacterium | reverse complement strand
CGGAGCACGAGCAGGGTGTCGAGCTGTTCGTCCGACAGCTCGAGGGGCTCGTCCACCTCGTAATGGAAGTCGTACGTGCCCACGTGCTCGAGCTCGGGGACGCCGCGCAGGAGGTCGCGCACCTGCCCCGCGTCATAGGTTCTGAACTCCCACTCGGTGCGCGAGCGGCGCTCCGTTCCTTCCCCCCGGACGCGCATGCGCGCCTCGACCTTCTCGCGGCGCGTCGAGGGGTCCGGAGGCCAGGTGGAGACCTTGCAGTCGACGGTCGCCCCGTTGCGCTCGGCCGTCCACCGCTCGTGGACCTTGCGCTGGGCGCCGTACCGGGAGAGGTGGAACCCCAGGGCGTAGACCCCTCCGGGGCGCAGGGCCCTCGCCACCGACCGGAGGTGGGATCGCGCCGCGGCCTCGGTCAAGAGGTACTTGAAGGTGCTCACGAGGCAGTGGGCGAGGTCGAACGTGCCGGGGGTCTCGAAGGCCGACATGTCCGCCTGCACGACGGTCCCCGCGAGGCCCGCCTCCCGGAGCCGCTGGCGGCTGAAGCGGACCATGGCCTCGCCGAGATCGAAGCCGCGGACCCGCCACCCGCGCTCCGCCATGGCGCCCAGCAGCCGACCTGAGCCGCAGGCCGGCTCCAGCACGCGGCGGCCGCGGCCGGGTGTGGCGTACTCCTCGAAGACCGCCTCCAGAAAGTCGGCCTCTTGCGCGGTGTCGACGTCATAGATGGCGTCGTAGTCCTCCGGCGCCTCGTACCAATCGAGGTCCTCGTAGCGCTGGCCCTTGCCTGCCGCGGGGGGCGTCATGATCCGCCGTGCCAGCGCTGGCGGGCGCTCACGCTGTAGAGGCGGTCCTCCTCGGGGATCCACGCCGTGAGCTCCCCTCCGTAGACGCAGCCGGTGTCCAGGCCTCGGGTGCGCTCCAGCTCCACGAGGCCGCGCCTGGCCCAGTGCCCGAAGACGACCGTCCGGGTCTCCTCGGTGCGGGCGCGCCAGAAGTGGTCCCAGGGCCGAAAGGGATCCCCGGGCGGCGGCCAGTCGCTCTGGGGCTGGGCGCCGGTGGCGTCGCAGTGGCGGGCGCGCAGCGCGAACTCCACGTCCTCGTCCTCGGCGTCGAGCAGCTCCCTGCCCTCGAGGTGTCGGACCGGGTCGGCCCAGGAGGGGTGGATCCCGGCGTGGAGGCAGACCACATCGTCCCAGCCGAGCACCAGCGGCTGTTGCTCGAGCCAGCCGAGCAACTCTTCACCGTCCGGGACCCGCGTGAGGGCCTCCAGGGTGGTCCTGCGACCCCTCCAGGAGGGGTCATGCCACTGCCGGAGCATGTGGACATCGTGGTTGCCGAGGACCGGCCGGGCGCCCAGGTCGCGGCACAACCGGACGCACCCCACGGAGTCGGGACCCCGATTCACGAGGTCTCCGACGGGATGGAGGGTGTCCCCTGCGGGGTCGTAGCCCACCTTGGAGAGCAGCGCCTCGAACTCCTCCCTGCAGCCCTGGAGGTCCCCGATAAAGATGCGTCGGCCGGTCATGCCCCGAGTCTACGGCCTGGGATCTTCCAGCCCGAGGGCCCTCAACACGGGACGGTCTGCTTCCTACTCTCTTTGGCCGCGTTCGCCCCGGATGCCCCGGGACGGCGGTTCAAAGCTATGGCCAAGTCACAGTTCAAAGCAGGCGGTCCCACCCGTGGTCGCCGTCGTGTCCGCAAGATCGGCATGGGTTCGGGCAAGTACCTGCTCGCCCGCAAGGACGCCCGTAAGGGTGTCGTCCTCTCCAAGGCGGAGAAGGGCGAAGAAGAAGCCAAGAGCTGACCGAGGCGCCCCCCGAGCGTGTCCACAGCTGCGCTCACCTGCGCCCTCGCCGCCGCCGCCAGCTGGGCGGTGGCCTCGATCTCCATCAGCCGCGTCCTCGCACGCGGCGACGTCAGCCCCGCTGCCGCCAACCTGTTCAAGAACGGGGTGGCGGCGAGTTTCTTTCTGGCCCTGGCGCTCGCCGGCAACGGGCGTTGGCCCGTGGGCGACGCGTGGTACTGGCTCTTCGGCTCGGGTCTCCTGGGCTTCGCCATCTCCGACACGCTGTACTTCGCGGCCTTCCGTCGCTGTGGAGTTCAGACCGCGGCGACCGTGATGCTGCTCAACGTGCCGGTTGCGACGCTGCTCGCGGTGCCGCTCGCCGGAGACCGGATCGACGGGCGGCTCGTGGGCTTCATGGGGCTGGTTCTCGTGGGCGTGCTGCTCGTGACCCTGGACCGAAACGGGGCCGACGACGGCGCAGGGCACCGGAACTCGAGGTCGACGCGGGTCGCGGGTGTGCTGATCGCCGTGGCGGCGGCCACCGCGATCGGCACAGCCGTCCCCCTGGGCCGGGGCCGCTTCGAGGACGTCGACGTGTTCACCGGCGGCTTCGTGCGGCTCATGGGCGGCGCCTGCGGCGCTGTCCCGATCGCGCTGCTCTCTGGCCTGGGCAAGGCCAGCACCCCGGTCAAGGAGCTGCGCCGCCTCGTGGAGCCGATGCTGGCGGCGCCCGGCCCGGCCTCGGTCTGGGGCAAGGCGTCGTTGATTGGGGTGGGCAGCGCAGTCCTCGGGCTGCTCCCTTATCACTTCGCAATGCGCGAGCTGCCGGGTGGGCTCGCGGCGGTCCTGTTCAGCTCGACGCCGCTCTTCACCCTGCCTCTATGCCTCCTGATCGGTCAGCGGGTGGGCCTCCTCTCGGCGCTCGGGACCGCGGTCGGCTTCGCGGGGGTGGCCGCAATCCTGCTCGGATCGGGAAGCCAGGCCACCAGCGACCCCACGGCTGATGCCCGGCTCGAGGTCGAGCTCGTGCCCCTGGCGAGCCCCACCAGCGCCCGCTTCCCCGTATTTGTCGAGGACGGCGGAGCTCGCCCCCCGGAGTCTCTCTCCGACCTTGCGGTTCCGCCCGCGGTGGTGACGGCCCGCGCGGCCGGCGGGGGGAGCGACGCCTATCGACTCGTCTTGCTTGGGGACCCCGATCCCTCCTCGCCCTCGGAGCGGACCGTGGCGAAGGAGTCGTCGGAGGGGGACCCGTCGGGACGCCGGTACTTTGTGAACTGGGCCGACGTCCCTCAGGCGGCGCGACTGAGCTCCGGAGCCCTGCTCGCCGCGACCCTCGAGCGGCTTGGTGACTCGACCTATGCCTATGGCGTTCGGCTCACCCTCGAGGAGGACGGCCCCCCGGGCCGGGACCTGGGCTGGCTCCACGATGATCAGCAGCCCGTGGAGCACGGGTTCGTCTCCCTCCTCCCGCAGCCCACGGGTGGGGCGCTCTGTGTCTGGCTCGATGGGCGTGCAGGCGGTCAGGTCGCCGAGCACGGAGCGGGCCACAGCTCCGGCGGGATGCAGCTGCGGGCTCGCACCATCGGTGCCGGCGGGAGCTTCGGCGAGGAGGTGCTCCTCGACGCGCTCGTTTGCGACTGCTGCCCAACGGACGCGGTGGCCCTCGCGGACGGCTCCTCGGTGGTGGTGTACCGGGACCGCACTGAGGCCGAGGTCCGGGACATCTGGAGCGTCCGTCGCGCGCCCGATGGCACCTGGAGCCAACCTCGACCGGTCTATCAGGACGGGTGGCGCATCGAGGGATGCCCGGTCAACGGGCCGGCTGTCGCTGCGAGTGGCCCGGCAGACCCCCCGGCAGACCCCCCGGCTGGGGAGCCGGCTGGGGAGCCAGCTGGGGAGCCGGCCGGGGCCGCCAAGGAGGGGGCTGCCGCGGAGATCACGGTCGCCACCGCCTGGTACACGGAGGGTGGAGTCTCCGGAGCCCCGCGCGTCCTCGTGGCCTTCTCGCGGGACGGGGGCGCGAGCTACGGGCGCCCCGTCGAGGTCGCCTCAGACGGCGTGCTCGGGCGGGTCGACATCGCGGCCGCTGGCGGGGGACGTTTTGTGGTGACCTATCTGAAGGCCGGCGACGGCCTCGCCAACCCTGACGCCGTCTGGACGGCGCGGATCGTGGCCCCGGGGTACGGCCCTGGCACCGCGACGCCGATCGCCGCCGTTGAGCCTGGCCGCCGCAGCGGACGGCTCAGCTTGGTGAGCGCCCCCGACCGATCCGGCAGCCTCCATGCCATGTGGACCGCGGAGGATGGGGTGCGGGTCGCCGTGCTGCGGGTGGTACAGGTCGGCGCTCCGTCTGGAGCTGAGCCCGGGGCCGGACCGGACGCGGGGCCCGACGCCGGCCCAAGTGTCGGTTCAGACGCTGACCCCAGCGCGGGCTCCGCCGAGAAGCTCGCGCCGACCTCGCGCTGAGCGCGCTCCTCTTCTCAACTCGCAGGCGTCGAGCATCTCCGCTGGCCGGCGCGGGGGATCACCCCGGCGGATCGCCTGCCGGCTCGCGCGGTGGGATCAGGAACAGGGCGAGCCCGGGGATCGCTGCCCACGGCGCAAGTTCGAACCAGGGCTCCCCGGTGAAGGGGAGGTGCTCTGCGGCGCCGAGGACGAGCAGCCCGTTGTAGCCGATATGCAGGAGCATGGCCGGGAGCACGCTCCGCGAGCGGAGCGCGACCACCGCCAGCAACGCACCCAGGAGACCGGTGGGCAACAGGCGATAGATGGAGGCGTGAACGAGGGCGAAGTACAGGGCCTGCCAGAAGACGATGCGCTTCCAGGTGAAGTCGCGCTTCATCGCGCCGAGCAGGGCCCCGCGGAAGACGAGCTCCTCGAAGATGCCGGGGGACAGCGCGAAGAAGAAGAACAGCCACATGGGGCTGGAGCTGCCCATGATGGACTCGAGCTCGATGCCGCCGTCGGCGGCGCCGGGGGGCAGGGGCAGGACCTTGGACTGCCAGAGGAGGAGGTGCTCGGCGCCCCGGGTGAGGGCCGGGACGAGGAGCAGCGCGCCGAGGGCGTGGGACGGCCTCGGGAGCCGGAGTCCGAGGCCGGCCGCCAGGCGACGCGGCTCCCCCTGGGCGCGCGGGGCGGTCCAGGCGATCGTGATGGCGAGCGCGGGCAGCAGCATCCAGAAGGTGAACCAGAGCCCCGCGTCCATGTCGAGGCGCTGGACGGACATGGCGATCAGGTACACGCTCATGACGACCACGAAGCCCCAGCGCACGCCATGGCGTCCCCCCGCCTGGAGCAGGTGGGCCTCGCTCTTGCGATCACCGCCGCCGCCGAGGACCCGCTCCGCGTCGAGCACCTGGCCGAGCCTCGCCACGGCGAGCCAGGTCCAGCCGAGATGAGAGATCATCACGAGGGCTGCGAGCGGGAGCGTCAGGTCACCCTCGAGCCCCTCGCGCAAGGCGAGGGCTGAGCCCGAGAAGGGGATGATCGCCCACAGCGCGTTGAGGGAGACCTCCGGGCGCAGCACGATGGCGGTGGGGATCACCACCAGCAGCGTGACGGGGAAGATCAGCAGCTGGCCCTCGCGGAACGTCCGGGCGCCGCCGCAGACGAGGCAGAGGACCGCGCACAGCAGGAGGCAGGTGGGGAGCTCCACGATCAGCGAGGCCAGCCGCCCGTACGCCATGCTGCTCGCGCCGTCGCCCATGCCTTCCATGTCCATGAGCCCCGAGGCGGCGCACACCACGAGGCTGCCGAGGTTCATGGCCAGCGTCGCGCAGCCGGCCACGAAGACCGTGAGGAGCTTGCCCATGGCGATGGCGCGGTGGGGAACCGGCTGAACCAGGAGAGTCTCCAGGGTGCCCGCTTCCCGCTCGCCGGCAAACACCGCCAGAGCCGCGTAGGCGCCGCCTGAGATCAGCACCAGCAGGACGATGAAGGGCAGGAACATGCCGAGGCGTGCGCCGCTCGCGTCCGCCTCGGAGGCCACGTCCGTGCTCTCGGGCGCGAGCCCGGCGCCAGGGTCTCCTCCGAGCAGGTGCTCGCGCCGCTCGGCCGAGCGGGCCTCTCCGAGGTCGCGCAGGGCGCCCCGGGCGCGGCCCATGGCCTCCCGCGCATCGTCACGCTTGACGTCGTACCAGAGGTCGAACGTGGTGCGGGCGAGGTCCCGATTCTCGCCATCGGAGCTGGCCACGATGAGCACGTCGAAGGGCTCGAGGCCCCCGTCGTCGCTGCCAGGCCCTTCGACAGCCGGTCTCTCAGCCTTCCCTACGGACCCATTCTCCGGCTGCTGGTCCGGCTGGTTCCCAGGGCCGACCTCCGCCACCGCCTCGGATCCCGCCGCGGCATCGTCGCTCGGCTCCGGCAGGGAAGCCTCGGCTGCGGCCGGAGCAGCGGCGCGCAGCAGCTCTCGGGCGGTCTCTCGGGCGTCCCCCGCGTCGGAGTCTCCGAGCTCGGAAGCATCGACCTCGGTCAACGTGATGGGCCCTTGCTCCACGAGCCCTGCGAGGAAGGCCTCCGCGGTCTCGGCGTCCGTCTGCGAGAGGTCCACGAGGGCGCGGACCGTACGCTCGGCCATGGTCTCCTCGCCCACGGCCTTGAGGGCGCCCGTGCCCCAGAACAGCAGGGGGTAGAGCAGCGCCGGGAGGACGATGGCCGAGAACAGCGCGCGCCGGTCGCGCGCGAGCTGCAGGAGCTCGACCCGGAGGACGTCGAGGGACGTCTTCAAGCGGCACCCTCGCCGGCGTCGGCGCGCTGCACGAGCTCCCGGAAGATCTCCTCGAGCCACTCCTTGCCGGTGATCGCACGCAGCTCGTCGAGGCTGCCCCCGGCGAGCATACGCCCGTCGTAGACGATGCCGATCCGATCGCAGAGTCGCTCCGCCTCGCTGAGGATGTGCGTGCTGAACAGGACGCAGGTCCCCGCCTCGCGGCGCGAGTCGATGAACTGGATCATGTCGCTCGACGCCATGATGTCGAGCCCGGTGGTGGGCTCATCGAGGATGAGCACGGGCGGATCGTGGAGCACCGCGCGGGCGATGGACACGCGCTGCTTCTGACCGGTCGAGAGAGCCTCGCAGCGCCCGTCGCCGAAGGCGTGCAGGTCGAAGGCGTCGAAGGCCCGCGCGATCGCGGCCTCGAGGTCATCGCCCTCCAGCCCGTGGAGGCGCCCGAAGTAGCGCAGGGTCTCCCGCCCGGTGAGGCGCGGGTAGAGCCCGGTGCTCCCCGAGAGGAAGCCGAGTCGGCGCCGGACCTCGAGCGGGTCCTCGGCCACGTCGATGCCGTCGATCAGTGCCCGGCCTGAGGTGGGCGCGAGGATGGTGGAGAGCATGCGCAGCGTGGTGGTCTTGCCCGCGCCGTTCGGCCCGAGCAGGCCGAAGATCTCGCCCTTGCGGCAGTCGAGATCCACGCCCTTGACGGCCTCGACCACGCCGCGCTGCGGGTCATGAAAGGTCTTGGCCAGGCCCTCGGCGCGGATCGCGCTGGCTGATGTGGAGTCGGTCATGGTCGGGGTCACCGGGAGCGGAGGATGCGGAGGAGGCGGGCCATGGGGATCGTCTCGCTGGAGAGCGAGACCTCCTCGCTGGAGAGGAGCCGGACCGAGAACCAGATCGCCAGCAGGGCTGCGGCGGTGAGGGAGAGCGCGCAGATGAGCAGCGGGCCGGCGCTGGCGGAGCCGACGAGCAGGCCCCTGAAGGCGAGGGAGACGTTGACCACCGGGATCCACGCGGTCGACGCGGTCAGCTCCATCCCCGGCAGGTTGGTGGCCATGGCGGGCAGCATGAACAGCATCTGCACCGGGCCGAGCAGGGCCTGACCCTCCTTGAAGCTCGCGGCGAGGCTCGCCACCCCCGTCAGGGCGGCGCTGACGAAGAAGGCGAAGAGCGCGGCCAGGGGCGCGATGGCCAGCAGGGCGCCGAGGGGGAGCTCGACCTTGGGCGCGCCGTCGCCGAGGCCGGCGAGCTGACCGAGCAGGTGACCCGCGGAGAGTCCCAGGGCGAGCAGGTTCAGCGTCGCCGCGATCATCGAGGTCGCGCAGACCGCGAAGATCTTCCCGAGGTGGAGGCCGAGCCGGGGGATGGGGAGGAGGAGGGTGGTCTCGGCGGTCTGGCGCTCCTTCTCCCCGGCCGTGAGGTCCACGGCGGGGAAGAACGCGCCGAGCACGCACATCACCACCAGCAGCATCGGGAGGAGGAGCGAGAGCACGAGGGCGCCCTCGTCCTTGCTGGGGTTGATCTTCCTCGTCTGGACGAGGATCGGCTCCAGGGCCGCCGGGTCGATGTCTCGTGCGTCCGCGGCCTCCTGGCGCAGCTCCAAGGCCCACGCCTCGAGGGCGGAGACCACCCGTCCACGGGCGGTCTCGGACTGGCTGCTGGTGCTGTCGAAGAACAGGGCCGCCGGGTCAGCGTCGCTGCGCGCCTCCGGCAGGAACAGGAGCGCGTCCGCCTCCTCCGCCTCGATCAGCTCTGCGATGACCTCGCTCTCCTGGGAGGTCTCAGGCGGCAGGGCGATGACCTCGATGCGGCCTCGGCCCTCCTCGTCCAGGGTGAGCTGATCGCGCGCCGCCTCCGCCGTCTCCGCGGCCGCGACGACGCCGATCGTGACGTCGCGCGCCTGCTTCTGCCCCTGTACGACGAGCACGCCCTGCACCATGACCCAGAACATGGCCGGGTACATGCACAGCGGCAGGACGAAGGTGTACAGCAGCGTCTGCCGGTCGCGGAAGCTCTCGCCCAGCTCCTTGCGGGCGACGGCGAGGGCGGCGCGCAGAACACCGGATGTCCGCGGCGCCGCTGAGGTCTGCCGAGGCGCCTGGCTCAAGGCGCTCCCGGGCCCTCCTGCCATTGACCGAAGTGGTCCGCGCCGTCCTCGGTGATGTAGCAGATGTCCTCGATGCGCAGCCCGAAGCGGCCGGGCTGGTAGATCCCGGGCTCGTTGGTGAAGCACATACCAGGCTCCATGGGGACGTCGGACCCGCCGTCGAGGTAGGGGGGCTCGTGAATCTCGACTCCGATGCTGTGCCCGAGTCGGTGGGCCAGGTGGGCGTAGCCCCCGTCGAATCCCGACGCGGCGAGCGCTGCTCTCGCCGCCTTGTCCGCGTCTCCGGTGCGAGCTCCGGGGCGCATCATCTCGTAGCCCGCGAGCTGCGCGGCTCGCACCGCATCCCACACGCGCTGGACCTCGTCCGACGGGGAGGCTCCAACGGTCCAGGTCCGGGTGGTGTCGCTGCAGTAGCCGTGGAGGCGTCCGCCGGTGTCGAGCAGCATGACGGTCCCGACCTCGAGCTCTCGGTCCACCTCGTCGCCGTGGGGAAAGGCGCCGGACGGGCCGGCCAGGGAGAGGTCCCAGGTGCCTGTCAGGCCGAGCTCCTGCTGGGCGAAGTGCGCGAGGGCGCCGACCTCGGAAGACCTCATCCCGGGCTCGGTGACGGCGTAGACGGCGCGGATCGCGTCCTGGGTCCGCTCCTGGGCGGAGCGGAGGATCTCCAGCTCGCGGTCGGTCTTCGGCCCCCGCAGCTTGCGCGCGATGGCCGCGCCGTCCTCGATGGCGACCCCCAGCGCTGCGCCGGTGGGGAGCGTGAACCGTGAGCGAACGTCGGGGTCCGCGACGACCCGGCGGGCCCCGCGGCTCCGGAGGGCATCTGCGAGCACCCTCGAGGAGTCCTGGTGCTCGTCCCAGGGGAGCACCTCTCGCCCGAGCTCGGGGCTCCCGCTGGCCCGTTCGCAGACGGTCGCGACCCGGCTGGCCTCGAAGGCGGGGGTGACCCAGACGAACGAGCCGTCGGCCATGACCGCCGCGGCCAGCAAGCGCTCGCTCCGGCCGAGGGCCACGCCGGTGAGGTACTCCAGCGTGCCGCCGGGTTCGATGAGCATGGCATCGACCCCTTCGGCGGACAGGATCTGGGCCAGCCTGGACCGGAATTCGGCTCGCTCGGCCGGGGTCAGCGTCGGGGGCGGGGCGGCGTATGAGGAGAGGGACTCGCGGATCTGACGGGACCGGGGGTCGTCTCCAGTCGGGACAGGGGTCTTCGAGGGGAGGATGGGCATGGGCGTGAGGGTAGTCGAGTGCGGCTCGATCCACCGCAGACTTCCGCTGGCTCCGGAGTCGAGTCCGAGGCGTGTCCGGGGCAGAGGTCCCGCGGGAGCGCGGCGGGCCAGTGCGTCCGGATCCTGGACGGCCATCGTCTCGACCACAGAACTCTCGGCAGGGATCTGCCGTCACGCTTCACTCGGCCGGGCTCGCGCTCCGATCAGATGCCGAAGTGGGCCTCTTCAGCAGCAACCAGTCGACCGAACCGTCACAGGGTCTGGGTCTTGAGCACGACCGGCGCGGGGGGGACCGCGAGGGGGCCGCGAGCCCCGCGCACCCCGGGCGCAGGAGCGGCCTCTTCGCGCCGCGTCCCGACACCGCCGGCAAGCGGCGATCCGGGCGACCGTTCCCGGCGCTGCCGGCGCGTCGCCGCCCGACGCTCGTCAGCCTCGCGGCGGGCGTGGCCGCCAAGGGCTCGTTCATGCTGCTGCTCGCGTGGGCGCTGTGCTTCAACTTCAGCGAGGTCCGCGGCGGCTCGATGATGCCCGGGATCCAGGACCGTGACCGGATCCTGGTGGACCACGTGTCGTACATCTTCAGCTCCGTGCACCGCGGCGACGTGGTCGTGATGCGCTACCCGATGGACCCGTCCGTCGACTACGTGAAGCGCGTGGTCGGCCTCCCGGGGGATCACGTCCAGATCTTTGACGGCCACGTCTGGGTCAACGAGCAGCTCCTGGATGAGCCCTATGTGGCGGCCGCTGCGAACGACCCGTACGCCTTCGTGGACACGGTCGTGCAGGGGAACTGCTACTTCGTGCTCGGGGATAACCGGATCCGGAGCTCGGACAGTCGCGAGTTCGGACAGGTTCCCCATGAGTATCTGCGGGGCAAGGTCCGCATGCGACTCTGGCCGCCGCTTCGCGCGGGCATGATCCAGTGACCCTGCGGCCCGGCTGGGCCAAGGAGCTGGGCCAAGGAGCTGGACCAGAGAGCTGGACCAGAGAGCTGGGCGCCCCGGCTGCGCCTGATCGCTTTGCCTAAAGACTGTGCCCAGAGACTGTGCCCAGAGACTGTGCCCAGAGACTGGGCCCGCTGACTGGACCCGTTGACTGGACCCGTTGACTGAGCCCGTTCACTGGGCCCGTTCACTGGGCCCACTGACTGTGAGCAAGCCCATCCGCGCCTCAGGGGACCGAGTCGCCGTTGGTTCTCTTCGCGGCCGCTCGCTCCTTCGCAGCCTCCCCTCGTCGGGAGCGAGGCACCGCGGCTGCCGCCGGCAACCTGGCCGGACGCCAGCGTGGGGTCCGCCCCGTCGCGCCGTCTCGGTGCCCAGCGGGAGGACCTGGCGCGGGCCAAGGCGGGGACCAAGGCGGGGGCCGAGGCGGGGACGATGTGCACCGGACCTGGGGAGCCAAGGGGGAAACGGAGGGTTGGCGAACGCTCGTCGCCGCGCGGTCCCGGCGCGGCCCTAGGATGGGCGCACCATGAGCACGACCGCGCAACATCCCACGATCATCGCCGACCTCGACCCCTCCTCTGGCGAGCTGCTCGCAGAGGTCCCCTGCGCCAGCACGATGGAGGTCCACGCGGCCGTGGCGAGGGCGCGGTCGGCCCAGAGGTCCTGGGCCGAGCTGGGAGCTGAGGCGCGGGCGGCCGCGCTCTCGCGCTTCGGGGAGCGGCTCGCGGCGGACGCCGCCAACCTCGGTGAGACGGTGACGCGGGAGATGGGCAAGACCCTGCGATCGGCCGTGGGGGAGGTGAAGGGCTACGCCTCCGGCGTGAGCGCAGAGGCCCAGGAGGTGGTGGCGGCCCTGGCTCCGATCTCCTACGGCGATGGGTCCTCCGGGAGCCGGGCACAAGACGTGACAACGGTCCATGAGCCGCTGGGGGTGGTCGCCGCGATCACGCCGTGGAACTTCCCCGTGGGCATGCCACTCTCCATCATCACGCCCGCGCTCGTCGCCGGGAACGCGGTGGTGTTCAAGCCGAGCGAGCACACTCCGTTGACCGGCGCACGCCTCGCGGAGCTGCTCCAGGCCGAGCTCCCGGAGGGCGTCCTCGAGCTTGTCCAGGGGGACGGCGCGACGGGCGCGGCCCTGGTGGAGGCCGAGGTGGACATGGTCGGGTTCGTCGGGAGCCGGGCCACCGGGCAGCGGATCATGAACGCGGCCGCCGGGTCGCTGAAGCGGCTGGTCCTCGAGCTCGGAGGCAAGGACCCCATGGTCGTCTTTGAGGACGCGAACCTCGATGCGGCCGCCCGCTGCGCGGTGGAGCACAGCCTGCGGAACACGGGGCAGGTCTGTTGCTCGATCGAGCGCGTCTACGTGGCCGACGCCATCGCGGAGGAGTTTGAGGCCGAGGTCGTGAGGCTCGCGGGTGAGTGGACCCACGGGGACGGACGCGCGGACGGCGTCAAGATGGGGCCGCTCGTGAGCGAGGGCCAGCGGGCCAAGGTCGCCGCCCAGGTCCGCGCGGCGGTCGAGGAGGGCGCAGAGCTTCGGGTCGGCGGCGTCCAGCCGGAGGGGCCGGGCTGGTTCTATCCGGCGACCGTCCTGACCGGCGTGGAGCAGGGCCACCGGATCACGCACGAGGAGAC
>CAJQPT010000182.1 GCA_905480285.1 uncultured bacterium | reverse complement strand
GTCGTCGGGGCAGGCGAGGATGTCCTTGGAGAGGACGACGACGTCGGCGAGCTTGCCGGGCTCGAGGGAGCCCTTGAGGTCCTCCTCGAAGGCGGAGTAGGCGCAGGCGATGGTGTAGGAGCGCAGGGCCTCCATGCGGGTCATGCGCTGGTCCGGGAAGAAGACCATGCCGTCGGAGCGCCTGCGGGTGACCGTGGAGTAGTAGCTCGCGATGGGATCGAGGTCCTCCACCGGGGCGTCGGTGCCGTTGGTGACCACGGCGCCCGAGTCCAGGAGGTCGCGCCACATGTAGGCGCCGCTCTTCGCGCGCTCGGGGCCAAGGCGCCGCAGGACCCAGGGGGCGTCCGAGGTGCAGTGGACGCCCTGCATGGCCGCGATGACGCCGAGCTGGGCGAAGCGTGGGAGGTCGTCGGGGTGGATGTGCTGGGCGTGCTCCACGCGCCAGCGCAGGTCGGCCTTGCCGCCCTCTCCGTCGGGCGCTTCAGGCAAGAAGCGCTCGAAGATGTCGAGGGTCTCGCGGTTGGCGCGGTCGCCGATGGCGTGCACGCACAGCTGGACGTCGTGCTCGAGGGCGAGCCGGGCGCAGGCCTCGACCTCGTCGATGGGGACGGTGTTCAGGCCGGCGCTGGTCGTGAGGTCGGCGTAGGGCTCCAGGAGCCACGCGCCGTGGGAGCCCAGGGCGCCGTCGATGGAGCGCTTGATGCCGCGCACCGTGAGGTGGTGGTTGGCGTGGCCGACCACGCGCGTCGCGGCGAGCCGCTCGGTGAGCTCGGCCACGGGCTCGCGGAGCATCATCCACACGCGCACGTCGAGCTCGCCGCGGTCGGCCATGCGGCGCAGGAGCTCAGCGTCCTCGAAGGAGCTGCCCGCGTCCTGGAAGGAGGTCACGCCCTTGCGCAGGCACTCCTCCACGGCGTAGGCGGCCATCTCGCGCGGGTCCGCGCCGCGGGAGCGGAGGTAGGCCGGCTCCAGCAGGTAGGCCGCCGTCTCGCGGAGGGCGCCGGTGGGGGCGCCGCCTGGGTCGCGGATGATCTCGCCTCCCTCCGGCGGCACGGTGTCCCCGTCGATGCCGCTGAGCTCCATGGCCTTGGCGTTCGCGAAGGCGGCGTGTCCGCTGGCGTGGGTCAGGATCACCGGGTGCTCGGGGGAGGCGGCGGAGAGGTCCTCGTGGCGGGGCAGCCCGTCGATGGCGCCGCGGGGGGCGGTGGTCCACTTCTCCTGGTGCCAGCCGCGGCCGCGGATGAGGGTCCCGGGCTCGAGGGTGGCGGCGGCCTTGGCCACCAGCGCGACGATCTCGTCCCAGGTCTTGGCCTGGCGCAGGTCGAGCTGCATGGCCGAGTCGCCCACGCCGAGGAAGTGGCCGTGCCCCTCGATGAAGCCGGGGATCGCGAGGCGCCCCTCAAGGTCGATAACCCGCGTCTGCTCGCCGATCAGCCGTCGGATCTCCTCCTCGCTCCCCACGGCGAGGACGCGGTCCCCGCGCATGGCGATGGACTGCCCCTCGGTGCGGTTGGGGTCCACGGTGACCACGCGGCCGCCCGCGAGGACGAGGTCAGCCAGCTGGCCGGGGCCGCCTTCCTGGAGGCTGGCTCCGGAGACAGGGAGGGAGAGGAAGAGCGCGGTCAGGGGGGCGAGGATCATCGGGGGGCTCCGTCGTGGTGGACGGTTCGAGGATAGCGACCCGCGGCCTCGCCGCTCGATTCCCGGCGGCCCGCCCTCTGGAGGCCCGCCCTCTGGGGGCCCGCCCTCAGGGAGTGCGGCCCGCGGCCTCGAAGACGTAGGACGCAACGTCCTCCATCTCGCCGGCCTTGAGCACCTCCTTCTGCGTCGGCATCACGCCGACGCCCTGCTGGACCGAGCGCAGGATCTTGTCGCGGGAGGGGCGCATCACGTCGAGGTTTGGGCCAACGTTGGCGACGGTGCCCGCGTCCTTGAGCGTGTGGCAGGTGCCGCACTTGGGCTCGGAGTGCTTCAGGAACACCTCTCGGCCCCGGAGGGCCGCCTTGCTGAAGGGCTTGGGGCCGTCACTGCACGAGACGGAGGCGCTGGCCGCCGCGAGGGCGGCCAGGGCGAGGGCGGAGGCGAGTCGCATGGGCTCAGCCGACGTTGACGGTGATGCTCGGGTCGCTCCAGCCGTTGTGGGCGTACCCGCGGTGGTTCTCGACCCGCTTCTCCGGCTGGACCTTCCCGTCCGCGGAGGTGGCGCGAGAGGCGATCTGGTGCTGGCCCGGAGAGGCGTCCCAGCGGTAGCTGAACCGGCGCCATGCGTAGGGGCCCATATCCGTGCCGACCATTTCGGCGGGGGCCCAGTTCGCGCCGCCGTCGGTGGAGACCTCCACCGATTGAATGGGTGACTCGCCGCAGAACGCGACCCCGGTCACGTCCACGATGCCGACCTTGAGCGCCTTGTCGCCGAGGGGGTCGTCGACCCAGGACTTCACGTTCATGGCCCACATGGAGGGCTGGTCCGCCGCGCCCTTCTCGCCGATGGGGCGGACGCGGTACTTGGACACCTGGATCTTGGCGTCGGACTCCTCGGCGGTGGCGGCGAGGCGCTTGAGGTACTTGACGTTGTTGACCCCGTAGAAGCCGGGCACCACGAGGCGCAGGGGGCCGCCGTGGGAGATGTTCACGGGCTCACCGTTCAGCTCCCAGGCGAGGATGGCGTCCTCCATTCCCTTCTCGAGCGGGATAGAGCGTTCGACCACGAGGTCCCGCTCGTTCAGCGCGGCGGGGATCGCCTCACCGCCGGTCCCTGTCAGGAATTTCGTGCCGCTGGCAGCTCCGCCCATGGCCTCGAGGACCTTCTTCACAGGCACCCCGGTCCACTGCACGTTGGCCGCGGCGCCGACGCCCCATGCCGAGCCTGAGGGGCCGTGCTCGAAGAAGAAGCGCCCGTTGCCCGAGCACTGCAGCACGGCGGTGATCGTGGTGGAGCCCAGGGCCTTGAGCTCCTTGATGGTCATCGAGCCGGGGTTCGCGACCCCGTCGATCTCCAGGGACCAGGCGTCAGGGTCCTTGAGGATGGCCTTATCCGGGAAGCCGAGGTTGCCCCGGACGAAGACCTTGTCCGTGGGGGTGATTTCGTCCCGCAGCACGCTCCGCTTGGACTCGATGGTCATCGGCCCGTGGACGATGAAGTTCTTCGGGTCCATGCCGTCGGGCAGCATGGTCACGCTCTCGCTGACCTCGGACCCGCAGGAGGCGAACCAGAGGGCCCCGGCGGCGACGCCGAGGGTGGAGCCGAGGAAGCGACGGCGGTCCTGGAGGAGGCGTGATGCGGGCGTCATGGGCGATGTGGGAAGGGGGCCGGAGACCCACGGGGCGATGGGGCCGCCGAGGGGCGACCGAATGTACGCGAAGGGTCACAGGTGCGCTCAGGGAGTGTCCGGAGGTCCTGCAAATCGGCGACCCGGTTCGCGTGGCGATCCGGATTGCGACCGGCGACCCGGAGGGGGTCGCCCGCCTGCATCCAGCCGCGGGCCCCGTGCGATTTGTCACAGGTAGCCCCGCAACCCTCCCGCTGACATGACCATCCTCACTCTCCTCGCGCTCCTCCCCATTTCCGGAGTCCCCTCGGCCACCGTTCACGTGCCCGTCGCGTCCACTCCCGACGCCACTGCGGCGGATGAGGTGAAGGACTACACCGTCTGGAACCAGTGGCGAGGCGCCGCTCGCAACGGGGTCGTCGGTGGGCAGGAGTGGCCCGCGACCCTGACCCAGGAGAACGTGACCGAGGTCTGGTCCATCAAGGACCTCGGCGACAGCTACGCGACGCCCCTGGTCGCCGGGGACCGTGTGTTCACGGTCTCCACCGTCGACAAGAAGCAGGAGGTCGCTCAGGCCTACGACCGTAAGACCGGCGAGGAGGTCTGGGAGACCCGCTGGGACGGCGCCATGAAGGTGCCCTTCTTCGCCGCGAAGAACGGCTCCTGGATCCGCAGCACCCCGGCCTTCGATGGGGAGGCCCTCTACATCGGCGGCATGCGCGACGTCGTGGTCTGCCTGAACGCCAGCGACGGCTCGGTGCGCTGGCGCGTGGACTTCGTGAAGGAGTTCGACGCCAAGATGCCCTCCTTCGGGCTGGTGTGCTCGCCGCTGATCGTGGGGGACGCCCTCTACATCCAGGCCGGCGAGTCCATCGCGCGCCTCGACAAGGACACCGGTGAGACGGTCTGGCGCTCCACCGGCGGCAGCAACGCGGGGGGTATGGACAGCGCCTTCAGCTCGCCCATCCTGACCACCCTCGCGGGGCGCGAGCAGCTGGTGGTCCAGTCCCGTAGCCACCTCAGCGGCATGGACCCCGAGACCGGCGATGAGCTGTGGACCCAGCCGGTGAAGGCCTTCCGCGGCATGAACATCCTCACGCCCCAGCCCTACGGCGACGCGATCTTCACGTCAGCCTACGGCGGCCGTGCGCACCTCTACTCCGTCGCCAAGGGCGAAGAGGGGATGGAGGTCAACGAGGCCTGGACCGCCAGAGCCCAGGCCTACATGACCTCCCCCGTCGTCGTCGGGAGCCACGCCTTCCTCTTCCTGCGGAGCAACCGCTTCACCTGCGTCGGCCTCGAGGAGGGCACGGACGGCTGGGTCTCCGGGCCCACCGGGGACGAGTACTGGTCGCTGGTGGCCCAGGGCAAGCGCATCCTGGCCCTCGCCAACACGGGCTCCCTGCGCCTGATCAACGCCGACCCCGCCGAGTACGACGTGGCAGGCGAAGTTGATCTGGTCGAGGGCCCCAGCTGGGGCCACCTCGCCGTGACCGCCCCGGTCGAGGGAGAGGCGGGCACGATGATCTTCGTGCGCGCCCAGAACTCCCTGCACGCCTTCAGCTGGAAGTGATTCCACGGCCCCTGGGCCACCCATCCCCATGATCCTCTCCCTCCTCGTCGCGGCGCCCGCCGCCCTCGCGCCCCTCCAGGACGCCACCTGGCCGTCCTTCCGCGGCCCCTCTGGCAACGGGGTCGTCGCGGCGCACCCGCTCCGCTGGAACGACGAGGAAAACCTCGCGTGGAAGGTCGAGGTGCCCGGCGGTGGCTGGTCCTCCCCCGTGGTCGTCGAGGACCGGGTCTTCATCACCACGGCGGTGCAGCCGGACAAGGAGGGGGGCGGCCGGCCCCTGGGCTTCATGGGCGGCGTGCGCATGCCCGAGAGCCGCGGCGGCGGCGCGAAGGCGCCTGAGAAGCCCATGTCCTTCCAGGTTCGGGCTTACTCCCTGGAGAGCGGTGAGCTGGTCTTCGAGAAGGAGCTCGCCAGCCGCGCCCCGGCCCACGGGATCCACCCCTGCAACACCTACGCCACCGAGTCCCCCGCCACCGACGGTGAGCGGGTGGTGTGCTACTTCGGCGCCATCGGCCTGGTGGCCTGCGTGGACCTCGAGGGCGAGCTGATCTGGGAGCAGGAGCTCGGCATGTTCGAGATGAACGCCGACTTCGGGACCGGGAGCGCGCTCGCGATCGGCGGCGGCAACGTCTTCATCCAGAACGACAACAACGAGTCGAGCTTCGTGGTCGCCTTCAGCATGGAGGACGGCAAGCAGGCCTGGCGCGTGGAGCGGCCGAAGGGCACCGCCTGGGCCAGCCCCACCATGTGGACCCACGGGGACGCCACCGACCTTGTGGTCTGCGGCCCCGACTCGGTGACCGGCTACGCGCCCAACAGCGGAGACGTCCGCTGGCGCGTGGAGGGCATCGGCGGCACCTTCAGCGCTTCGGCGGCGGCCTCCGGCGACCGCCTGATCTTTGGCAACAGCGCCCAGATGCGCCGCGGCCCCCTGATCGCCATCGACGCCACGGTCGACGGCGTGGTGGACGTGGACGCGGAGGACGAAGAGAGCCCCGTGCTCTGGAACATCGGCCGCGCCGGCCCGGGCTTCTCGTCGCCCGTGACGGTCAACGGCCTCGTGTGGGTCGCCAACTCCCAGGGCATCCTGACCTGCCGCGACGCGGCCACCGGAGAGGAGCTCTACGACGAGCGGCTCCCCGGCCTGCGCAACGTGGTGTCCTGCCCGTGGACCGACGGCGAGCACGTGTTCGTCCTCTCCGAGGGCGGCACCACCGTCGCCGTGAAGGCCG
The DNA here is from genome assembly GCA_905480285.1 of uncultured bacterium. Taxonomy (GTDB): domain Bacteria; phylum Planctomycetota; class UBA1135; order UBA1135; genus Saltatorellus. The sequence continues at coordinate 5,436 of CAJQPT010000182.1, read as the reverse complement.
CGCGTGAGTTCGAGATCGTGGCCACCAACGAGGTGGACGGGATCTTCTGGGGCACGCCTTCCGCGGCGGAGGGCAGCCTGCTCTTGCGCAGCGCCGACTCTCTCATCTGCGTCCGCGCCAAGGACTGAGCGCCCCCAGCTGCGCCGGCCGCCTACGGGCGCGGCGCGAGGCGGGCGCCTCCGCCGGGTTGGCGCCCGGCGAGGACGTCGAGGGTCCCTGTGACCGCTGAGGCGCACAGCGCCGCGTAGGTCCGGCCCGTGAGGGCCGCCACGTGGGGCGTGACGATCACGCCGGGGTGCCGAAGCAGCGGATCACCGGCAGGGGGCGGCTCGGGGTCGAAGCCATCCACCGCGTAGACCGCGACGTGCTCGGCCTCGAGCGCCGAGAGCATGGCGTTCCGCTCGACCACGCCGGGCCTCGCCGTGTTGACGACGACGGCGCCCGAGGCGAGCAAGGCGAGCCGGTCCGTGTTCATGAGCCCGCGGGTCTCGTCGTCGAGGGCCACGTGGAGGCTGACCACCTCGGCGCCTGAGAGGGCGCGGTCGAGGTCCGCTTCGAAGCCGTGCACCTCCCGCGGGGAGCGGTTCCACGCCGTCACCTCGGCGCCCAGCGCGACCATGAGGGCGCGGGTCCGCTCGCCGATGGCCCCGAGCCCGACCACGGTCACGCGCGAGCCGGCGAGGGACTCGCCGCTGAAGTGATCTCGGTCTCCCCAGCGACCCTCGCGGGCGGAGCGCGCGCTGGACACGACCTCCCGGCGGCCGGCGAGGGCCAGAGCCAGCGCGTGCTCGGAGACGGTCTCGGTCAGGGCGTTGGGGACGTGGACCACGGCGACCCCGCGGGCGGCGGCGGCGTCCCGGTCAACGTTGTCGAGGCCAACCCCCGCGCGGGTCACAACCTTGAGGGCGGGGCAGCGTGCGAGGAGCGCGTCGGTGACCTGACCTCGGCCGCGGGTGACGATCCCCTCGATCCCGGCGAGCACGTCGTCGCCGACGGGCTCATCGGGCGCGTCGAGGGCGACGACCTCGGCGTCCGCATCCAGCGCGGCGCGGGCCGCGTGGTGCAGGGACTCGAGCAGGAGGACCTTGGGCACGGCGCGGCTCCCCCCTCAGACGGGGACGGTCCACTCCTCGAGGAGGTCCCGGCGCGGGCGAAAGCCCAGGCCGGGCTCGGTCGGGGCGTCGACGCCGCCGTCGGTCACGGCGGGCTCCACCTCCGGGAGCTGGCGCAGCAGCGGGTTGCCCCCGAGGGACACCTCGAGGATGCGCGCGGCGGGGCTCGCGAAGGCCACGTGGAGGCCGGCGAGGTACGAGACAGCCGAGCCCCAAAGGTGCGGTGCGAGCTCGACCTGGGCGGTCTCCGCCAGGGTGGCGACGCGCGTCGCCTCGGTGATGCCGCCCACCAGGGCGACATCGGGCTGGAGCACGTCGGCAGCGCGCAGGCGCAGCACGTCGGCGAAGTCGAAGCGGGTCGAGAGGCTCTCGCCGATGGCGATGGGCACATCCGTGGTGGCGCGCAGCTCGGCTGCGGCGACGTGGTCGTCCAGGGGCGTGGGCTCCTCGAACCAGCGCAGGTTGGCGCTCTCCACGAGGCGCATGAGCCGCTTGGCCTCGGGGAGGCTGCAGGTGCCGTGGGCGTCGATCATCAGCTCGATTTCGGGGCCCAGGGCCTCGCGGGCGGCGAGGATCCGGGCGGCGCTGGTCTCGACGCGCCGGTCCATGGCGCCCACTCGCATCTTCACGGCCCCGAAGCCGAGGTCCACGAAGCGCTGCAGCTCGGCGCCGATGCCGTCGGCGTCAGCCCACCCGCCGGAGGCGTAGGCGGGCAGCCGGTCGTGGCAGGCGCCGCCGAGCAGCTCCACCACGGGCACCCCGTGGGCCTTGCCCGCCAGGTCCCAGAGCGCCGTGTCGATGGCGCCGATGGCCGCGACCCGGGGGCCGCGGCGGGCCACGTCCGGGAAGCTGCGCCCGCGGGAGAGGGCGAGGTCGCCCCGGCTCCCGCAGTACATGCGCTCCCAGGCGCGGGTGATGTGGCGCGGGTCCTGGCCGATCAGCGCCGGCCCGAGCTCACGCTCCACGATGGTCACCAGGGAGGCGCAGTCCCCCGCGCTCCCCACGGCGGCCTTGGCCTCGCCGAAGCCCTCGGCCCCGTCCTTGGTGCGGACGGTGACGAGCACCGCGTCGAAGGTCCGCAGCCGCCCGAAGTCGGACGTGTGCTGCTTCTCCTCGGGGATAGGTGCCCGCAGCCAGCGGGCCTCGACGGCGGCGATTTGCATGGGTCAGGTGCTCTCTGAGGTCAGCTCGACGGCCTTGTAGCCCCCGCGTGAGCGGAAGTAGAGGATCAGGAGCAGGTAGCAGAAGAGCATCACGACGGGGAAGGCCGCGGTGGTCTTGAGCGCGTTCTTCTTCGCGCCGGCCTCGATGCCTTCGATCGCTGCCTGGTCCTTCTCCGGAGCGGCTGCCACCCGCTCGGGATCCACCGCCGTGTAGGCACCGAGCACGCTCTCCTTGTCAAGGGTGACGTACTGCTCGACCAGCTGCGTGTTGTTCGCGGCGTCGTAGCTCGCGAGGTCGGTGGAGACCTGCTTGTCCTGGATCGCGCCCAGGAACACCGCGCCCACCACGCCGACACCCAGCATCCCCACGCCGCCAGCGGCGTTGAGAGTCAGGGCGCCGCCGCGCGGGAACTGCTCGGCGACCACGCCGAGCATGGTCGGCCAGAAGAACGACTTGCCCAGGCCGTAGAGCGTCGCGGCCACCAGGATCATGATCCCGCTGGCCGAGGACAGGGTCACCAGGCCCACGGCTGCGATGACGGAGGAGACCGCCAGCAGGCCGAGGGGGGAGATCCTGTGGACGATTGGGCCCGCGTTGAAGCGCAGCACCATCATCACGAAGGACGTGTAGACGAGGACCCAGCCGGCCTGCAGCCCGATCTCCTCCATCGCCGGCCCCATCAGCGCGGTGATCCAGCTGTCGACGCCGAGCTCGGTGGTGGCGAGCGGGAGCATGATCAGCAGCAGGAACACGAACAGCAGGTTGCCGATCGACTGGACGTAGGCGCCGAAGCCGAGGGTGGAGACCGCGATGAGCGCCCACATGGTCATGTCGCTCCAGCCGAAGACCTTGCTGACCTCGGCGAACATCAGGTAGTTCACCACCAGGGCGCCGAGCAGCCCGACCTCGGCCAGCATCGCCTTGAAGGACACGCCCGCCGCGACCCGCTCGTTCACGGGGAAGGTCCGGCCGAACATCATGATCGCGTAGGCGACCACGGGGATGAAGATCAGGCCGACCTTGATCTGCCAGGAGGTGTCGGTGCCGAGGGCGATGGTGAGCAGCCCGCCGAGGACGAGGCCGCCCGGCCACCCGGCGTGGAGGATGTTGAGCCACTTGGTCTTGTTGCGCACGAACATCGTGGCGACCACCGGGTTGATCACGGCCTCGACCGTGCCGTTGCCCAGGGCGACGATGAAGTTGCCGATCCACAGGTCCCAGTAGCCCTGCGCGCGGATGGTCACGACGGCGGAGACCACGTGGCAGAGGAAGGCGAAGACCATCGCGCGCCCGTAGCCGATCTTGTCGATGATCAGGCTGAACAGGACGATGCTGATGGCGAAGGGCCACAGGCCCACGCCGAAGATCTCGCCCTTCTGGGTCTCGGTAAGGTTGAACTCTGCGGCCCAGTCGTCGATCACGAGCGCCCTGACGATGAAGCCGAAGGCGGTGGCGATGAGGGCGATGAAGCAGGCCCAGAAGAGTCTCTTGTCGCCGTCGGAGACGGCGTCGGTTTGGTCACTCATCGTTGCGGAGGCCGGCCGATGGGGGCCGGTACTGGTGGGGGCGCCAGGGGGAAGGGGTGAGAGTGAGCCTACTGGACACGGCTTTGATTGATCGGCGCTGGATGTATAGCTGCCCGTACCGCGCCGCAGATCGCGCGGGGTCAAGAGGAGGCGCCGGCGCCCCCGAGTGGGGAGCGCCGGCGCCATCGTGTCGCGCGGCCCGTGGACGGGCCAGGGCGGCGGATCGATCAGATCAGGTAGCGCAGATAGATGTAGACCGTCGCGATTGCGACGGAGAACAGCATCAGCGGGAAGGCGTGCTTCAGGAAGGTCACGAAGCGGATCGGTGAACCCGCCCGCTCGGCGAAGCCCGCGACGATGAGGTTCGCGCTGGCGCCGATCAGCGAGCCGTTGCCGCCGAGGCAGGCGCCCAGGGACAGGGACCACCAGATGGTGTGCTGCTGGTCGAGGTCCAGGGTGGATCCCTGTTCGGAGAGCTGGATGAACGCCGTCTTCAGCGTCGGGATCATGGTCGCCACGAAGGGGATGTTGTCCACGATGGCGGACGCCACGGCGGAGACCCAGAGCACGGCGATGGAGAGCCGCGAGGTGACCTCGGCGCTGTTGGCGGCGCCCTCGGTAAACCCGACGACCTTCTCCGCGAGGATGTCCAGCGCGCCGGCGTTCTCGAGACCGTGGACGATCACGAACAGGCCGACGAAGAAGAAGATCGTGACCCACTCTACCTCACCAAAGGTGTGGTGGACGTTCTCGGACTTCTCCTCGGGCGTGCGGGAGAGGTTATCCAAGAGGAGCAGCAGGGCGCCGCCGACCATGGCCACCGTCGCGGGCTCGAAGCCCAAGGGGTGCCCGACCATGAAGCCGAGCAGGACGAAGGTCAGCACGGCGAGGGACTTCTTGAGGAGGGGGACGTTGGTGATCGCCTCCCTCGCCTTGAAGTTCATCACGCGGGCCATGGCCTCGTCGCTGGCGGTCAGCTTGCGCCCCCACATGACGTAGATGGGCAGCAGGGTCATGAGGAAGATGAGCGGCACGATGGGCGCCACCTCCGTCAGGAAGCTGTTGAACGTGATCGTCTCCACCTGGGAGCCGATCAGGATGTTCGGAGGATCACCGATCAGGGTCGCCGTGCCGCCGATGTTCGAGAAGAGGATCTCCGCGAACAGGAACGGATAGGGGGCGATCTCGAGCTCCTCGGTGATGAGCAGGGTCACCGGCGCGATCAGGAGCACCGTGGTGACGTTGTCCAGCAGCGCCGATAGGACGGCCGTGACGATGGAGAGCATCACCAGGATGCCCCATGGTCGGGCGTTCACCTTCTTGGCGGACCAGATGGCGAGGAACTGGAAGACGCCGGTGCGCTGGGTCACCGCGACGATGACCATCATCCCGGTCAGGAGCCCGATGGTGTTCCAGTCGATGCCGTGGATGGCCGCGGACTGGTTCGGGTAGACGCCGAAGAGGATCATCGCGCCTGCGCCCAGGAGGGCGACGACGGCGCGGTTGTACTTCTCGGTCATGATGACCCCGTACGTCAGCACGAAGATCACCCCCGAGATCCAGAGCGGGTCCCAGCCGAACAGGGGCTCGACGCCGTGGCCTTCGCCGCCGCCGCCGAGGAGCGTGGTCGCGAG
>CAJQPT010000181.1 GCA_905480285.1 uncultured bacterium | reverse complement strand
ACAGAGCTTCTCGTTTCTTGAGGGGGTCGAGGGCGGGCACCACGCCCTCTCCCATCACGAGCGCAAGCCGGACCGCATGGACCAGTACGCCCGGATCAATCGCTGGCACGCCGAGCAGGCCGCGTACCTTGTCCGCCGCCTTTACAGCCACGCCGAAGGCGAAGGGACGCTCCTCGATCGAACGGTGGTCCAGTTCGGATCCGGGCTCGCCGACGGGAACCGACATCAACCCGACGACCTCCCGCTGGTCATCGCAGGCGGGCCCTGGCGCGGAGGCCGTCACGTTCGACAGCCTCGACCGACGCCGCTCTGCAACCTGTACGCGAGCTTGCTCGCGGCGATCGACGGCGCTCCCACCTCGTTCGGGGACAGCAATGGGCCTCTCCTGGAGGTCTAAGGCCCCACAGAACGTGGGATCCTCCGCCGGCGGGGCGCCGAGGTGGACACCGCCCCCCGCGGCGGCCCAAGTTTCTGAGCATTCTGTGGTCACGCTGACGGCCCCGCTGCTCTTCAGGTCCCAGGGGGCGCGTTCCTGTGCTCAAGAAGGCTCTGCCCGCACTACCTGCCTGCCCCCACGCTCGCCCCTTTGGGCGGTGGGGTTCCGGGAAGATCCCCCGCCGCGCTCGGGGCGAGCACCATCTCCCCGTCCCGCCGAGTGCCTCGCCACCCAGATGACCAGCCCCGATCAGCTTCGAGCCCTCGCGCAGCGCGAACTGGGCCCAGAAAGCGCAGCGCTCCTCGCAGATTGGGAGTACGCCTCGGCATTCGACGCGGCGCGCGCGGGCGGCGCCGACGAGCTGGACGCCTTGCTCCAGATCGCCTTCGAGGTGAGCAAGAGGGACCGGGAGATACAGGGCGAATTCCTCTCCTATTTCTGGGGTCTGCTCTATGGCCTCGCCACCCCCGGCGTTCAGGCGACTCAGGAACGAATGCCCCAAAAGGGTGAGACCGACCTGATGCAGTCGATTGTTGGGGACCTCTTGCCCGGCTTCGAGTCGCTGTACTTCAACTCAAGGGCCCAGTTCCTCTCGCTGATCCAGCAACGCCTGCGATGGAAGCGACTGGACCGCATGAAGAGCCTGGGCCCGGTGCCCCACTCCCTGCCCGGAGAGCTGGACGAGCTCTCGCTGGCCGGGGACCCAGGCGAGACGCCGACGACTCCCCTGAACGAGCTCATCCAAACGGAGTCCGAGGCCCTGATCTCCAGGGCGATCCTGAGTCTTGCGGGCGGCGACCGCCGACTCATCCGCGCCATGATCGATGGCGAGGCTCGCGTCGACCTGACGAGTGAACTAGGCGTCACCTCGGACGCGCTACGGCAACGTCTCCATCGCGCTCGGGCCGCGTTCGAGAAGGCGCTCCAGAGCGCTAGAGGCCCTGGAGAAGCGAGATCATGAGCGGGGTGACGGACCCTCCCTCAGGAGATAGCGAGGGAGAGAACCGCCGAGAATCCGTGGCTGCCCAGCGCGCCGCCGCGGCCCTCGACGCGATCCTGAAGCTGGAGCAGGAGACAGGGCAACTGGGGCCAGCCGAGGAGCTCCGGAGGCTCGACCCCGAGGCACGCAAGCTCCTGGAGGAGATGCTCGAGGATGTCCACCGCCTGCGAAGGCACCGCGAGGCCCTCGGAGCGCTGCCCACGACGGGCGCCCTCCTCGGGCGCTACCGGCTCGTCGAGGTGATCGGTCGGGGGAGCACCAGCACGGTCTGGCGCGCGCTCGATGAGTCCATCCAGCGCCAGGTCGCCGTCAAGGTTCTCCTCCCCGAGCTCGGCCTCTCCGAGCGACAGCTCACTCGCTTCAAGCGCGAATCGACCATCGCAGGGCGCATCGCCCACCCCGCCGTCCTGGCTCTCCACGACGTGGGCTTCCACCGCGGTGTGCACTTCATCGTGACAGAGTACGTGGAGGACGGCCGCACCCTCACGGATCTCCTGGCCGAGGAGCGTAAGGGGCTGCCCCAGCTCGCCAACCGCACGGCCGCTCGCTTCCTCCGCCAGATTGCCCACGGTCTGGAGGAGCTGCACTCGGCGGGCATCATCCACCGGGACCTCAAGCCCGCCAACATCCTGATTCGCCCGTCAGGAGACCCGATCATCGCAGACCTCGGCCTCGCGACGCTCGCCGTCAAGGACTCCCTGATGACCTCCCGAAGCGGGGCCGGCACGCCGTTCTACCGATCACCCGAACAGGTGAGAGAGAAGGAGCACCTTGACACCAGGTCCGACGTGTTCAGCCTCGGCGTCACGATGTACGAGCTGCTGGTGGGGCGCCGGCCCTTCGACGCCAGCTCCACCCAGGCCGTCAACGACCAGATCCTCCACCTCGACCCCCCAGCCCCACGGCAGGTCCGCCCGGAGATCCCAAGGGACCTTGAGACCGTCTGCCTGCACGCCCTCGAGAAGGACCCCGACCGCCGCTACCCCGACGCAGCCGCCTTCGCGGAGGACCTGGACCACTTCCTCAGCCACCGTCCCATCAAGGCCCGCCCGGCCAGTCCGCTGCGGAGGCTCGCGAAGCTCGTCCGCAGGCGCCCGGTGGCGACCATGGCGATCCTCTGCACGGCTGCGGTCGTGCTCATCTCCGGGCTCTCCTGGTTCAACCTCGAAGCCAAGCAGCGCAAGCTCCTCCAAAGCAACTGGGCGCTGACGAACTCGCAGCTCGCCGTGGATCGCACCCTGGCCACCGCGGAGGACGCCCTCGCCATCCTCACCCCCGGAGGCGCCCTCGAGCGATCCCGGTCGCTGGGACTCGTCGAAGCGATGGCATCCTCCGCCCGAGAGCAGGGGATCCTCCGCCCGATGGCCGCCGCGAGGCAGCTCTTCTCGGCGGGTGAATTCGCCATGCGCCTCGGACACGCCAGCGCCGCCGTCGGCATCTTTAGCGAGAGCTGCACGCGGGCCGAGGCCGCGCACGAAGTCGGAGCGGAGGGGGCCCGCGAGCTCAGGGTCCAGGCCCGGCTCTCGCACCTGAACGCGCTCCGCTTGAGCCACGCCCGTGCGGAAGCGAGGCAGTTCGCCGACGCTTACCTCGACGATCCCGTCGGCACGGAGAGCCCCAACCAGCGGTGTCGTTTCCTCCTCGAGGCTATCAACGCACACTCGGCCCTCCAGGCGTCGGACGACATCGAGCGCCTTGAGGCCAAGCATGGAGACGTGGAGGTATGGGCCAGGCAGATCATCGAGGAGCTCCGCGATGACGCCGGGCGGGACGCCTCCAGCGACCGATTGTCGCTAGCCACCAGCCTCGCCAGCTACCTCCACCATCGCCACCGCTACACGGAGGCCTTCGACATCATCGAGGCGACCTTCACCGAGCTGCGCGACAGGTACGGGCTGTACGACTTCCGCACCCTGACTGCCGGAACGCAGCTGGCACGCACGCTCAACTGGGGGCTTCTCTACGAGCTACGTGAGACCGAGTGGACGCGCTTGAAGCTCGCAACCCTCCTTTACCCCGCGGCAATGGAGACCCTGGGCCCTGAGGCCAGGCTGACCGTCGTGACGCGGTGGATCCTGGCGGAGTCACTCCTCCACGACCAACAGGTTGAGGAGGCTCTCCTGCACTACCGCGCGGTGCGGGAAGGGCTCAGCCCGTGGGAGCGCCCCGACAGTCCGGTCATGCTGTCGCTGGAGACGGCTATCGCGGTCACATTGAACGCCCTTGGCGAGAGCGAAGAGGCCGAGACGATCTACCGCAGGGTCGCGGCGGCATACGCCGAGGCCCTCGGACCGGAACACCACGACGCCATCATTCCAAGGCGCGGGCTGGCGGAGGCGTTTCGGAATCAGGGCCGGTTGGACGAGGCCATCGAGGAGTTCGCGTGGCAGCTCGCGGCGCTGCTCAGGCAAGAAGACGCCATCGGCAGGAGTTCGGCGGTGACCACCCTCTGGTACCTCACCGAGCTCAATGTCTGCAGCGGCCAACCTGACGAGGTCAGGCGATACAGCGAGCAGCTGAGAGGGTTGATCGAGGGCAACGCCGACCTCGAGTCCAAGTGGCAGGGTGCCACCGGCGACAGCCTGATCCAGGCCGCCGAGCTGGTTCGCATCGCCCGCACCGCCGGCTTCGGCGAGGCTGCTCGCTTCGGGGAGAGGATCCTTGCCACCGTCGGGCACGGGGACGCGTCCTTGAACAAGTGGGACCTCCCCGCCATCCTCGCCGTGAGCGCCCGCCTGGCGGCTGGCCTCGACGCCCAAGATTACCTGTGGAACAGGGAGCCGCACCTTCTTGTGTGGGTCACGCTGCGACATCGCGGGGACCACGAGGCGGCGGCAGCCTACGCAGAGGAGCACCGTGCCGTGATACGGAACGCCCTCCGGGAACAATCAAGGACGACCGGCGGATATGTGTGGATGCTCGCGAAGGCGATCGAGCGACGTCAAGCCACCGGCGATCTGCCCGCTTCCTCCCCCATCGAGGAGGAGCTCGTGGCGATCGTCATGGGCCAGCATTGAAGCCGGGCCGGCACAGGGACACTATGGCGCCAGACCCCAGCCGCCAACTCAGTCGCCAAGTCAGCCGCCAAGTCAGCCACACGGACCATGAGACTCGCACTCCCGCTCGCCGCCATCCTCCTCTCTGCCTGTGCCGCCACTCTCTCTGCCTGTGCCGCCACTGGCGAGACCCCAGCTGACCAGCGCGCGACCATCGACAGACGCACCGAAGAGGTGCTCGACCGCCTCTTCCAGGAGTCGCCCTCCGCCCAAGCGCAGGTGGAGAGAGCCGCGGGGTACGCGGTCTTCAGCAACTTCGGGATCGACTTCTTCCTGGTCGGGGGAGGGGGCGGCTACGGCGTCGCCATCCAGCTCCCCGCAGGAGAACGAACCTACATGAGAATGGGCGAGGCCGGCGTCGGTATCGGCCTCGGCGCACGCGACTTCCGAGCCGTGTTCGTGTTCGAGAACAACGACCGCCTCCAGCAATTCCTCGAGGGCGGCTGGGACGCGAGCGTCGAGGCCTCTGCCGCCGCAGAGGCCGATGGGAGCGGAGCCTCCGCGACCGGAGCCGCGAGCTTCAACGATGGGGTCGCCATCTATCAGCTCACCGAGACCGGCCTAGCGCTCCGCGCGAACCTGCGCGGCACGAAGTTCTGGAAGGACGCCTCCCTGAACTGACAAGCCCTACTCGCCAACCTGGCGAGCCTGGAGCGCCTCGCACCGAGCCCGCTGCGCCTCAAGGACCTTGGCGTGGGCAGGATCATCCGCGAGATTCTTCAGCTGCTGCGGGTCCGACTGGAGATCGAAGAGCTGCTCAAAGGGCGGCTCCTGTCCGTCATAGCAGGCGTAGACCCAGCGGGGACCGCGCACGCCGTAGCTGGTCGGGATGTCCGGGTGGGCGAAGCGGTGCTCCACCAGGAACGGTCTCGGCTCATGCGAGCCGGCGCCATCGAGGAAGGGAGCGAGGCTCGCTCCGCCATACCCCTTCGGGGGCTCAACGCCAGCGAGTTCCAGCAGCGTGGGCGCCACGTCCACGTTCAGCGCCGTGGAGGTCACCACCGCACCGCGCCTCCCCTCGGGCGCCCTCGGATCCATGAGGATCAACGGGACACGGATGGACTCCTCGTAGATGAGCCACTTGCCTGCCAGCCCCCGCTCGCCGAGGAAGTAGCCGTTGTCGCCCATGAGCAGCACGACCGTGTCGTCCGCGACCCCCGTGGCCTCCACCGCGTCAAGGATGCCCCCGAGGGCACGATCGACGCCCGAGATGAGGGACCAGTAGTCCCGGGTCCGCTGCACCTGCTTCACCCGATCATCGAAGCGCCAACGCCAGCGCTTCCGCCCGAGTGAGCGCTGCAAGAACTCAGGGAGCGCCCCGAAGCCCACGTCGCTCAAAGGCGGAAGGTCAACGTCCACGTGGTCGTACATCCCGGCGAGGTCCGCGGCCGGCAGGTACTGGTCCGGGTGGCTGTCCTCGGCGTGCGGCGCCCAGAAGGACACCATCAGGCAGAAGGGTTCCTCGCCCCCCTCGGAGACGAACGACTCCGCGGCCTCCCCGATCCGCTCGGTCAGGTGCGCCTTCCCCTCCCGCCGATAGGGCAGGCCCATGGGCCTGAAGAGGTCGAACGCGCCGTCCATGACCCCCTCCTCGAAGCGCACGCCCCACTTGCCAACGAAGCCCGTGCGGTACCCCGAGGCGCGCAGCTGCATGGGGAACGAGTCCGCCGCCAGGGCCCTTCCCATGGGCGGCGTCCCGAAGGTGTAGCCGTGCCTGCCCTCCCGACGCCCGGTGAGGATGGTCGCGCGGCTCGCCGCGCAGATCGGGGTGGTGACGAAGGCGTTCTCGAAGCGCAGCCCTCGGGCGGCCAGGCCATCCATGACCGGGGTCTTGAGGTGCGGGTGTCCCGCCGCGCCGAGCTGGTCA
>CAJQPT010000180.1 GCA_905480285.1 uncultured bacterium | reverse complement strand
TCGCGCCCCAGCCCCATCCGCCGTCCAGGACGCCCGCGTCGCCGTCGCCGGCATGGTCCTCGTCCGCCAGCGCCCCGCCACCGCCCAGGGGATCATCTTCATCACCCTCGAGGACGAGACCGGCACCTCCAACCTCGTCGTCCACCCCAACACCTAAGAGCGCCACCGCCCGCGACGGCGTCCTCCTCCTCGTCCACGGCCGCATCGACCGCTCAGGCGGGGTGGTCCACCTGATCGTCGACCGCTCCGAGAGCCTCGACGACCTCGCCGCCGGCATCAGCGCGGGGTCGAGGGACTTTCACTGAGACGCTCCGACCCACCAGAGACCGGTTCACTCCACGACCAGCGCCCGAGCCCCGGCTCAGGGCATCGAGGCCAGAGCCCGTCATCGGGTGGGGGCCACCTAGACGGCATTCTCCGCTCAGTCCACGTACACGCGCCGCACCCTGGAGCCGAGCCGCGTGAGCAGCTCGTAACCGATGGTCCCTGCCATCTCGGCAACCTCATCGAGGCCGTCGATCCCTCCCCAGACCTCGACCATGTCGCCCGGCTCCACCTCGGTCCCCGAGACGTCCACCATCGTGTAGTCCATGCACACTCGGCCGACGATCGGGCACAGCTCTCCGCCGAAGGAGACCCGCCCTACTCCGGAGAGGTGCCAGGGCATTCCGTCTGCGTACCCGATGCCAAGGACTGCAATCCTCGAATCTCTGAGGAACTGATGGGTAGCGCCATACGAGACGGTGCGGCCTGCTCGGACCAACCTCACCTGCTTGACCCTCGCCCGTAGCACGGAAGCTCGCCGAAGGCCGAGCGTCTCGTTGAGCTCCCCACTCCCACCGTAGATGCCGATGCCAGGTCGAACGACCCCGAGTCCCCAGTCGGAGAAGTTCGCCACGCCTGCGCTGTTCAAGAGCGAGCCGCTGACGCCCTCCGGCCAACGCTCCAACTCGCCTACGAATCGCGACCATTGCTCTGTGTTCAGCGGGTGGTCCCGGTCATCGGCACATGCCAGGTGGCTCATCAGATACTCAGGCAACCTGCGAGCATCGGTAACGCACTGCCGAAAGGCATTCAGATCGCGAAGGCCCAGCCGACTCATGCCCGTGTCAATCTTGGCCCAGAATCGCCCGGTGAAACCAGCCGTCTCGAGCCAACAAAACTGCTCCAGATCATGGATGACCGGAGTCAGTCCCCAGATCTCACACGCCGCGGCCTCTTCGGGGTCCGCGACGCCGCCCAACACGACGACCTGCAGGCGCTCCAGCGGGAAGCCTAAGTGCTGACGCAGCTCGACTGCCTCGTCGCACGACGCCACACCGACTGTCCTCGCGCCCGCTTCGCTTAGCACCCGCGCAACCTCAACGGCACCGTGCCCGTAGCCATCGGCCTTCACGACCCCCATGACCTCCGACCCAGGTACAGCGCGGGAGATGGCGTCGTAGTTATGGGCAATGGCAGCCCTGCTCACCTCTAGGACGGCAGATTCCAAGGGTACTGCTCCCTTAGCCGTCCTCGGCGTTCGAGTCGACCTTGATCACCCGAGCAGGCACACCCAACACGGTGGATCCAGTCTTGACCGGTCGAGATACGACACTGTTCGCGCCGACACGAACTCGGTCGCCAACGTCAACGTCACCCACGACGACGGCACCAGGGCCCAGGTAGACGTCATCCCCGAATACTGGCGCCCCGGAGACATTCACGCACGAGTGGATCCTCGTCCGCGAACCGAACCGAGCCTCGCTACTGATCACGATGCTCCCATGGTGGACGATGAAGAGCCCGGGACCAAAAGTCCCCGGGACCATCGAGAGCCCGAGCCGCGCTCCGTACATCTTCAACCTCCAGAGGCGCCACTTTAGCCAAGACCGCCCGAAGAAGCCGAGGCGCTTGGACTGCAAGTACTCGACCCTCCGCATCATCACGGTGTAGGCCACCAGAGGACGCCTGAAGGAGCAGAGCCAGGGAACCGCCGTCAAGCCGCGGGCGCCCAGGTCGAGCCGGAGGAATTCGAGGAAGTCGGCCCTCGACTCGATCCGCCGATAGCCGCTTCGCGCTCGATCAGCTGCGGTGGTCATCGAGAGTCCCCCCTCTCCCGCGTGAGAAGCAGGAACTTGCCTTCCGCGAGGGTATCCACAAACCCAAGGCGCTCGTAGAACCGAATGGCACGGGCGTTCGACCGATCTACGTGAAGCGAGAAGCCGTTAGCGTGGTCCGACTCAACCTCCTGCATCCAGTGGCGCATCATGCGCTCGGCGAGGCCGCCGCCTCGGGCCTCGGTCCGCACCGCAACACGGCTCAGGTAACAGGTACCAGAGGGCGCCACGGCGAAGTCCGCGTCATAGTCCCGAAGGTGTTCTCTGAAGAGGCGCCGGGAGTCCGGGTCGAGGGCCCTCAACAGCTGCTGGACGCCCCCCAGCCTCGCCAGATCCAGCTTGTCCGCACTGGTATAGGTCAGCACCCCCCTGACACCTTGCTCGCTCCCGGCGGCGAAACCCGTCGCCGTGTCGGTGCCAACTAGGCCGAGGGTCCTGGCCACGGCCGAGACCATCACCGGCCTCAGTCGTTCCTGCCCGTAGAAGCCGGGTAACGCCTCGATGATCAGCTCGGCCGCGCCTTCACGATCCGCCGCAGGGATCGAGGCGATGTCAATCAGGGCGCTGCTCTCGGAATCGCCCATTCTTCAACGACCATTCAACCGCAAGACCTCTCGCACCAGCAATCCGATCGTGAGGTCACCCTCTACCTGGATTTCCGCAAGATCCACCGACATTCCCGAACGCTCCTCGATCATGAGAATTGCATCAAGCAGACCGAAGGAGTCCATCACAGAGGTCAGCACGGTGGACGAGTCGATCGACGCTCCACGATCAAGCACAAGCTCCGCGATGACCTCAACGACCACACCAAGAAGGTCTCGCTCTGAATCACTCATCTCGTGCGTCCTCCTTCAGCTTCGCACTGATCGTCTCCCGCAGTTGCCGACGGTCCACCTTGCCGTTGACGTTGACCGGAATCCTATCGAGCGACTTCAAGGAACTAGGGAGCTCGTACTCAGGAAGGACATCCGAGAGTCTCGCGCGGAGCTCAATGAGGTCGAGCTTTGAATCCTGCGTAACAGCGCAATGAAGCTCTTCGTCGACGACAACGACGTACGCCTCACACATGAACAGGTGGCTGATGGTCGCCTCGATCTCCCCTAACTCGACACGGTTGCCGCGGATCTTGACCTGATCGTCGATCCTGTTTGAGAAGTACATGTCCTCGCCAATCAACTCGGCCCAGTCTCCCGAGCGATAGGCCGGGAGCATCTCTCCACCGCACTCCATCTCGAAGAACCTCGCGGACGTCTCCTCTGGGTTGTCCCAGTACCCGTCTGCTACTTGCGGGCCGGCAATCAGGATCTCACCCACGCTCTCTTCTTCACCGATTCGAAGGTGCATTCCGTCGATCGGCTGTCCAAGCACGACGCTCGATTTCGACTTCCCTCGGTAGGACTCACGGTCCAGGACCTCGAGGGTGCAGGAGACCGTGGCCTCGGTGGGGCCGTAGGTGTTGTGCACCACCACGTGGGGCGCCGCCTCGAAGATTGCGTCGAGGTGCCTCTTCAGGAGCGGCTCACCGCAGAATGTCATCAGGCGAACGCTCTTGAAGTTGGCTGTGGTGAGGCATCGTCCTCGAATCATGAGGTCGATGAGGCTGGGGACAGAGTTCCATATCTCGAGCCGGTTCTTCCCGGCGAACGCACCGGGGAGCAAACGGTCCATCTTCGTCTGAAGCGGGTACAGGGAAGCGCCGGCGGTCAATGCGCCAAAGATGTCGAGGACACTGAGATCGAAGCCGATGTTCGGATGTTGAGACCACCGCTCACCGGGCTGGACCCGCATAGCTCGACGCGCCCAAGAGGCATAATGCCCAAGAGAGGCCCGACGGATTCGGACGCCCTTGGGCTTGCCGGTCGTCCCTGATGTGAAGATGACGTAGACGAGGTCGTGTCCTGGTCTTGGATCACAGAGCGGCTCAGCGCTGATGTCCGAGGTGACGACCCGCGCGCGGCCCGCGATGCTGGAGTAGGCGCCGACACTTCCTTCTTCGGCGACGATCACCTCTGGATCGAATTGACTGAGGATCTGTCTTTGGCGATCGAGCGGCGCGCCGATGTTGACGGGCGCATAGAACCCGCCGGCGAGCATGGCGCCGAACATCGAGGCGTACGCAGCAGCGGTCTGCGGCAGACAGATGGCCACCTTCGGATGAGCGCTGGCTTCGCGTATGAACTCCCCAGCGAAGCGGCGGGCGAGGAACTCAAGATCCGCATAGGTGGTCACCAGGCCCTGCTCGACGATCGCTGGGATCTCTCCGTGCCGGGAGGCGACCTCAAGAAATGCGTGGAGGGGATCAAGCATGGCTCTTCAAGGAGCCCCCTCTCCGAAGAACCCGCAGGGCGAGTCCTCCACCGCGGCGGGGCGCTCCCGATCGCCCGCATGGTAGGGTCATGGCCGGGGGGCTCGTGATTTCGCGCCCCAGACTCGTCAGGGTCCCGACTTCGGTCAGCGAGCTGAGGTGATCTATCTTGGCCGACATCATTCTGCCCCTCCACCCGGGTGCCCGTCCGGCCTCGGGACTGCCGAGGGCGTGAGGCTCACTTCAATATCCTGGCCCTCTCCCAGCTCTTGGCGTTCGAGATCTTCGAGGCTAGAGAGTACCTCGACCGAGCCGGAGTGCACCCGAATCAGCTGGTCGCAGTTCTGCAGGGTGTTCAGGCGATGGGCGATCATGATGAGCGTCAGGTCGGTCGTCTTCTCCCGAATATTCGCCATCAAGCGTCGCTCCGTATCGTCATCCAGCGCGCTGGTTGCCTCGTCGAGGACCAGGACCGGAGCACCTGAGTAGAGAGCGCGGGCGATGCCGACCCGCTGCCTCTCTCCGCCCGAGAGTTGGCTCCCACGCTCTCCAACGGGAGAGTCAAAGCCGTCGGGGGTCGCATTGATGAAGTCGATCGCGCAGGCCATCCTCGCCGCCTCCTTCACCCGCTCGAGGTCGACCTCGCGGGCCGGCTGGCCCAGCGCGATGTTCTCCGTGAAGGACCCATCCACGAGGAAGATACTCTGGGGAACATGAGCCAGGCAGGCTCGCCAGTCAAACCGGAGGTCACCCCCCAACGGTTCATCGCCGAGCAGAACCTCTCCGCTCGTCGGTTGAATGAGGCCGAGGAGAAGGTCAACGAGCGTACTCTTCCCTCCTCCCGTCGGGCCTAAGATGCCCACGCACGCCCCGCGCTCGATGGCCAGATTGACTCCGCTGAAGACCTCCGCGCTAGCACTCGGATAGCGGAAGGCGACATCGGCCAAACGCATGCAGTCAAACACCTCCAGCGCCCTCTCTGGATTCAGGTTGTCCGGCTGCTCGACTCCATCCAGCCCTGAATTCGAGCGGAGGACCGCGATCGAGTCCTCGACGTTGCCCGTCTGGGACACGATCTGTCCCCAAGACTGGTAGAAGCGCTGCACGTTCGGTAAGAGCCTCAACGCTGCGACGCCAAGGAACGCCAGCGCCTCCAGAGTCAAGGCACCCGAGGACCCTTCTCGAAGGGACAAGAATGCAGCGGCGACGATGGAGATGATCGCAAGGGCCTCAAGGACGAACCGCGGTAGGTTGACCCAAAGTTGATTCCGCACGATGCGTATCCGCTGGCGAAGGTCTAGCGAGAGGAACCCGGAGACCATCAGTTCCTGTCGGTTGCCAAGGATCACGTCGCGAATGCCACCAATAGACTCGATCACAAGGCTGTTCTTCTCGGTCAGAATCCTCGCGATGAGCCTCGAATTACGTTCGACACTCCTACGAGCCCGTAGTCCAACGAGGACGTACGCGACCCCCACGGTGAGCAGCGCCACCAGCGCGAACTCCCAGGACGCGCTGAAGATCGCTGCCCCGAGTAGGGCGATACTGAAGAACGCCGTGGCGAGGTTGCAGATCGGGAGCAGGACGCCGTTCGAAAGCCCGGCGACCTTATTGGAAGCAGCGAGAATCTCCGCCGAGGGCACCCCGGCGAAGTAGAGGTACGGTTTTCGGATGATCCGCCCAAAGAGCCCCGCGGACAACTCGGCGCCAATCCTGTTGGAGACACTCATCGAGACCCAGAGCGCCCCGATCCGCAGAGCGTTCGTGACGATGGCTGCGAAGACGAGAAGAGCCCCCATGGCGGGAATCCCCGAACCGAAGGTGTCTTCCAGAGTGCCAACCAAGCGGCCAGCTATCCCCTCCGTCCTGGAAGCGCTCCCGTTGAGAGCGCCGATAAAGCCCTCGAGCCCGAGCAGGAGCAAGAGCTCAGACCCGGCCGCGAGGATGCCCAGAAGGGCGACCCACAGGGTCATCCAGCGAGTCCTCGGTGGGACCATAGAGAGCAGATCGCGAAGAGAACGGTACATCAATCTCGAAAGCGGAGGAGGCTCCTAGCTGCGCAGGAGCGAGATGGAGGCAAGGACAACCGTGATTTCAGCCTAGCGCGCGCTGAATCCAGAGGCATCCTCGAGAGTTGATTGATGGGACGGATCGGGCTGAGAAATGGACCGACGTCTCGACTTCTCCGGAGGCCGTTGCCGGGCCTCGAGCTTCAGACGCTCTACGGGCAGCGGCATCGCTGAGCGCTAGGAACCGAAGACAAGAGCCGCTTGCTCGGCTTTGTCCGTAAGGGCCATCGGCACCTCACGGGCGAGGTCTTTGGGAGAATCTAGATCTCTCGCCTGACAACGAGCGATGCGCAGCCTGAGTGGAGGCGGGCCATCGGTCGCGGCTGGGGGGTGGTTCCAATGCCGGCCAAGACGCCGGTCAGCCTTCAGGGCAACGGACCACGAGCCGCTTCCCCCAGCCATTTCGGACGGCGAGTGAGAGGCCACCAGGGCTCTGCTAGCGCGCCGGCATCCAGTTGGCCATGTTCTGCAGGGCCCGTGGCATGGTCCTCCCCCCCCACGATCCCAAGGCGTGGTCCGTCGAGACCCAACAGCGCTCTTGGACCAACCAGAGACCGGCTCGGAGCAATCCGAACGCCGGCTCAGATGACCTGAGCCATCCAACCCTTCCACCCTGGCCTCGGCGGGCGCCGCCGAGGGCACCGACCGCGACCTCAACCAATGATCGCGGGGCCCACTCCCTTTCGAGGAGTGGGCCCCGCGGGGCTGCACAGAGACCTGCCGTTCAGATTACTGAACGGGATCCCCCTGAGCAGATCGGCTCACTGCTGGAACCCGTTGGTACCAGGTCGCAGGTACTGGATATCGCCGCAGGTACTGAAGTTGGTCATGTGGACTCTAAGGGCGCAATCCTCAGCCCTAAGCCAAATGCGCGTGTCAACGTTGGTCACAGGGTCCTTGAAGAACATCATGTGGCTGCCGCCGTACTGGACGACGTTGCCGCCGTAGTACATCTGGCTGCCAAAGCTCGCGTTGTTCGCGTCAAACAGGACCTGCTGACCGTGGAACATCGAGGCGCCGGTGACGTCGAGCGTGGTCGCTTCGACCGGGGTACCGACCGGCGCGGCGGCGAGGGCGATCGAGGCGAGTCCGGCAGTGACTAGGGCAGTGGGGAGAGAGAAGAGTTTCATATCCTTGGGGGCTTGTGTGAGGCAGGGTTGGGAGGGTGGGGAGAGCGCGAGGGCGATGCGACTTCGATCGAGGTCTTCGCGGTCGAAGTGTGGGCCTCGCGGTCGAGGACGTTACCGAGTCTGCCGAACGGACGCGAGTTCGCCACATCCCCATGCGGGTTTATCTTCCAGGGATAAGTACATATGCCTATATATGCCCGTTAACATCCGGTACAAAAGGACTTAAGTTCACCTGAATGTCCCATAGACCCGCCGTCTCATCCTGAGATTGCCCGCGACGGGGCCTTCCACCCCACCCCACGGCAGGTGAAGGGCCAGACGAAAGAGGGCAGTTGCGCCCCCGAACAGCGCTTGCATCCCCCGGGTGACGCCGGGCCAGGGCCATGGGACGCCGCTGCCCCCGTCCCGGCCACCGATCACCAGCGCACGACACCAGAACCGCGCCGGCGCCACCTCCGAGGTGGCAGTGAGGCCGCCGGGTCTACTCTCGGCCCCCCTGCGGTGCGCCCAAGCCGCCCGAGGGGCAAGCCTCTCGCCCCGTGAGGGGCGACCGCTGTGGGGGACCCTCATTCTCGCGGGGCCCGAGACGCGGACAATGTCAGCCCACCGTCACCGATGGCAAACAAGACTCTGGGCGGGGGGGGCCAGCGATGGTCGTGTCCGGGTGTCGGAGTCCGCATGCCGCGCGTGGGTTCAGCGCGGGTTCATCGCGCCGACCTGCCGGCGCGTCAGGGGAACTGCGGCATGAGCGCGAGGAGGCGGTCCCGGAGCGCGTCGGTCGTCGGGCCCGGGTTGGAGAGGAGCAGGTTGTCCAGCTCGTGGGGATCGGCCTGGAGGTCGTAGAGCTCCTCGGCGGGGACATCGGGGCGCTCGATCAGCTTCCAGCGCTTG
>CAJQPT010000179.1 GCA_905480285.1 uncultured bacterium | reverse complement strand
CGCCACCGGGTACGACCCCTCAGAGGTCGCCACGTACGGCGAGTATCGGAGCAGCCAGTGGAGCGGCTTCGGACTCACGTTCCAGCGGCACATCATGGCCTACAACCCCACCAATCCCTTCCAGGCCGGCCCGACCAAGCCCGATGATCGCGAGTGGACGATTCCGGCCAACCCCTACGCCGACGGCGGCGACGACGTCCAGGGCGAGGACGAGGCCATGACCGAGGTTGAAGAGGCTGCACTCTCCTCCCTCGGCTACGCCAAGTGAGGCCGAGTCGAGCGGGCCCGAACGGCTCGCTCTAGCTGGGCTTGGCGCCGATCCTCCCAGCTGGCTTCCCTGCCGGCCTCGCTCGCCCACCCCGGCTCTCCACTGACCCCAGGGTCGGATGGGGCCGTCCGGGAGTGCGCCGAGGCGCAGCGTGAGCCGCTTCAGTGCGGGCTCACGAGGCCCAAGCTGAGAGTTCAACCGGGAGCCCATCCGAGGGTCCCCAACCAGTCACCGCGCGGATCGCATCCGCGCGGTGATTTCATGGGCCACGTCGTCCGGGCGCGGGTCCAACCACTCGATCTCGAACTTGCGGAACCAGGTGCGCTGGCGGCGGGCGAACTGTCGGGTCCGGAGCGCGATCTCGTCCAGTCCGTCCTGGAGTGAGAGGTCACCTGCGGCGACCGCAGCCGCAGCTTCGTAGCCGAGCGCCTGGGACGCAGAGGGGCCAAGCCCGGAACCGGACAGGACGCGCGCCGCCTCCTCGGGCCAGCCGGCGCGGAGCATCTCACCTGTCCTCTGGCGAATCCTGCGATCCAACTCGTCCACTGGAAGCTCCAGGCCCACGATGACCGCGCGCTTCTCCCTGGCGGACGGGCCGTCGCGCCACTGGCTCTGGTGTGCGCTCATGGCCTCTCCGGTCTGCCGCCAGACCTCAAGGGCCCGCACGGTCCGGCGCCGATCGTTGACGTGGATCCGCTCGGCGGAATCGGGGTCCACCGCTGCGAGCTCCGCGTGAAGCACACAGTCCCCTTCACGCTCCGCCCGCGCCATCAGCGTCGCCCGCAGCTCGGGGTCCGACGGAGGGCCGTCGAACACCCCACGCAGCAGCGCTGCGAGGTAGAGCCCGGTGCCCCCCACGAAGAGCGCAGACGACCCCCGACCCTCGAGATCCAGGAGCGTCTCCTCCACCAGGCCAAGGTATGCCTGGAGGTCAAAGCGCCCCTCGGGCTCGGCCACATCGACGAGGTGATGGGGCACCTGAGCGCGCTCCTCCGCCGTCGGCTTCGCCGTCCCGATGTCCAGCCCGCGATAGACCGTCATCGAGTCCAGCGCGATGATCTCCGCCCCCAGCGTCTGGGCTACCTGCAGGCCCAGCCCGGTCTTACCGGACGCCGTCGGCCCCACGAGGAAGCGCAGCGGGACCCGGTCCAGGACGTGTTCTTCGGCCTCACCTTCGGGGTTCATGGAGGAATCGTAAGCCTTCCGGGTGCAAGGGGTCGGTCGTGCTGGAACTAGGCCAGGTGGAAGGCGACGATCTGTGCCATGGACCGTGTCTTCTCGCTCGCCCTCGCTCTCGCGCTCTCCGCCCACGCCTCGGCTGCGCCCCTCGCAGCTGCCGCGGCCTCACCCCAGGATACGCCGCCGGCGCTTCCGCCTGCCCTGGAACGCCCGGCCAGCCAGGCCTCCGCCGACCTCGCCTCCGACGGAGAGGTCGCCGCGCCCGGAAGGGTCCCCGGGGACACCGAAGAGGGGGCGCGCGCCCTCTGGAGCCAGCTCGCCGGGAGCCTCTCCGTGGACGACGGGACCCCCGCCGCCGACGCGCCTCGCGCCTTCGAGCTGGAGTTCGATGTGCGCAGCCGTCAGGCCTCGGGCACCCAGAACTTCAGCGCGAGATTCCACTACCTCGACGAGGGGCCGGGCCTCGTACGCGGGGTCGTGCTCGACGACCAACGAGCGGAGCGGAGCACGCAGATGCGCGGCCTCGATGACCGAGGACGGCTCCAGTACTGGTATCGCAAGGTGAGCGGTGAGGGGCAGACCGACGGGTGGGAGTCCCTGAGGGGTCGTGACTCCAAGGAGAGCCGCGCCGAGATTGACAGCTGGGCCGCCATCTCCTTCGACATCGCCCGCCTGACGCGACCCTCGAGCTTCCGCATCCTCTCCCTTCGGGAGCGCGTGCTCCTGCCTGCGGAGGACGGGGCGTCGCCGCTCACTCTCCGCTTTGACGGCGACCCGCGCGGGGTGGTCCTCCCCGGCACCGACATCGAGGGCGTCCGCGACGGGCGCAAGCAGCCCATCAGCGCCCTCTGCTCGGGCCTGAAGTGGCTCGAGCTCCAGACCCCGGACTTCCGTGACTTCCGCGAACTCAACGGACGCATGCCGAAGGCGCGGCCGTACCGGCTGGTCTTCGGCCTGGACCCCGCCTCGGGTCGCCCGCAGGTCGTCCTCGTCGCCCCTGGGACCGAGGGCCCGCTCCAGGTCCCTGGCGCGGTGCTGGTCCAGAGCACCGAGTGGCTGCTCCACCCCGAGGGCGCCGCTCCGCGCGACCAGAGCTGGCTCCCCGGACGCTTCTTCGCCTACGAGACCCTCGGCGCCGGGCCCGACCCCCAGGCCCTGCGCTTCTCCGACGTTCCCCGCGCGGACCTCTACTTCGTGGACGGCAACATGAGCGCCGAGCTCGACCCGGCGTTCTTCCGCCCTCGCTGAGCCACCCCCAACGGTCGCCCGGCTCTCCTGCCTGAGCCAAACGACCTCGAAGCTCGACCGACGCCAGCTCCACCTGCACCGCGCGTTCTGCCCCGCGCGCCACTCGATGAGAGATCACCGCCTCGCCCTCCTCACGCTCGTCCTCGGCCTCGCCCTCGGCGCCATGCTCGGATCCCTGGCCGGGCGTGAACCCGTCCTCGCCTCACCGCAGCTCTTGCCGCACGCCGAGGCCCCAGGACCCCTCTCCGAAGGCGCCCCTGCTTCTGAGCCCCTGCCCCGCTGACCCTCTCGGGCCGCCGCGCCGCCGCCAGGGCGAGCTCGCCCTCACCGGCTGCGCTTCAAGCATCGGCTGAGGAGGCGACTCGCGGAGCGCTGGCGCGCCTTGACGTCGTGCCCCGCGTGGCGGAGGGCCCTGAGGAGACAGGGGTGATCACCGGGCTGGTGATCGACCGGGCTGGCACTCCGATCAGCGGCGTCCGGGTGGTAGCCAGCCGCTCCAACTCGGCGAGGTCGGTCCGCACGGATCTGGGAATCGGCAGGGAGTGGCCGGGTGCCAGGACGCTCACCGACGAGCTCACCGAACAAGCCGTGCAGCTCGCGGCCCAACGTGCTGGACAAAGGACCACCCTCACCGACGACGCGGGGCGCTTCAGGATCGCCGAGATCGGTGACGGGACCTACCGACTCGAGGCCTTCAAGGAGGGCGTGGAATTCAAGCACGCCGGGGCC
>CAJQPT010000178.1 GCA_905480285.1 uncultured bacterium | reverse complement strand
GGCGCGAAACGCCACCTCCGACGGCCGCTCCCCTTCGTCGCGAGGCACGACCTCTTCGGCGCGCGGAACGACCTGCAGCAGGGGAATCACGGGGATGGGGTGGAGCTCCTCGGCGTGGCCTGCGCCCAGCAGATCGAAGGCACGCAGGTCGACGAGTCGCGCGACGTCCGCGCGGGCGGTCTCCGCGGAGTCGCCGTCGTTTGACGGGGCCGCGCAAGGGGCCGCCCAAGGGGCCGCCGAAGTGGCCGAAGATAGGGCCGACGCCGAGGAGAGGGTCAGGGAGAGGGCGAGCGGAAGTACGAGTCGTTGCATGAAACGGTCCAGTCGAGGGGTGGGAACGGATTGGATACTGGGGGCCGATCGGGCGGCGGACGAGCGGTGTGTTCAGTGGGGGCGGGCGCCGGAGCGCCGACCGACGGCGCGGGTCAGGCGCGCATGCAGCGCGGTGGGCGGTCCGCCGCGTCGCAGCGCGCGGTCGATGGCAGCAGGGGTCTGGTCAAGCTCGCCGCCGAGGGCCTGCCATGCCATCCACGCAGCCGCCGCCAGGCGAGGGGAGGGGTCCTGCCGGAGGGGCGCGAGCTCGTCGAGGAGTAAGGGGGCTGGCGGCCCGCTCTGTGGTCCGATCGCCGCGAGGTGCAGCAGCGCGTCGATGCGGGAAGAGAGGGCACGGTCGCCGCTCGCGCGGGCGGCCAGTCGGACGAGCAGGAGTGTTGGGTTGTCTTCGGATGCCTCTGCCGCGAAGGCCCGCATCGTGGCGCTCACGAGCACCGCCGCGGCCCCCTCGCGGAGCGCTGCCTCGAGCATGAGGTCCGCGTTCGCGCCGATGGCGGCGCGCCACGCTGCGTCCTCGAAGTCGGACCGGAGCCGCCCGCTCGCGGTGGCGCCGAGCAACGCGTCGGCCCCGCCAAGTGGGAGCAGGGCAGCGAGGGCGGCCGGGGCGGATCGGTCGCCGTCGACGAGGGCGGCCATGACCATCGGCAAGGCGGTTTCGACCGGGCGGAGCGTCGTGGCTCGCACCAGCCGGGACCGCTCGACGTCCCGGGGCGGTCGCCGCTCCAGGGTCTGTGCCAGGGCGTCCTCCGCGTCCTCGCGTGTGGCCCATGCATCGAGCCAGGGGCTCTCTCCCGTCGCCAGGAACCGGTCGAGAAGCTCCCTCGCCATGCGATCGGGACTCGCGATCGCGACGCGAGCGGCGATGGACGGGTCGGTCTCCGCAGGCATGGCGTCGAGGGGGTCCAGGTCCTCTCCAGCGCTTGCGTTGGCCAGGGCGTCCACGGCGATCGCGCCCCGCTCGCCGCCTTCCGCCGACAGGCTCCAGAGGATCCGGACGCCCCGCTCGCCGCCGTCGAGGAGTGACCGCGCAGCGGCGTGTCCGAGGGTGCTGAACTGATCGCGGAGGAGGGCGCGATCCCGGACGTCGGCACGAGGACCGAGCAAGCGCGCGGCGGCTCCCCGCAGCGCTTGTGGCCCATCCGTACCAAGCACGCCGCGTGCGCCGCGTGCGAGATCGGTGGGGTCCAGCATGTCCAGCTCGAGGAGCAGTGGCTGGAGATCGGAGGAACGGTAGGGATCGAACCCCGTGGCATCGAGGGCGTGCAGGAGGTCCGCGGTGAAGCGCTCGAGGTCCAAGGGGGCGCGTTCGTCGCCGAGGACGAGTTCGCGGCCCGGCCGATCGGCTGCAGACCTGGCTCCGACGGTCTCAGCAGGCGCGTTGTCGGCCGCCGCGGCGAGGTCCACCCGCGGTGCGACCGAAGGGCGCTCTTCAAGCCCGTGTGGACGCGCCGTGTGGCTCCGAACCACGAGCAGAAGGGCCGCGGCAGCGGCGAGCACGAGCGATGCCGCGCCCAGTTGCACGGCTCGCCGCGGGGCAAGGCGGCGGGGTCGAAGCGGCGGAGCCTCGCCGGTCGGTGATCGGTCCGAGTCGATGCGCGAGAAGACGCCTTCGATGAAGGCTTCCTCCCCGGCGCGGGTCAGCTCGGCCACGGCGGCGCCGTCGAGGAGGCCGCGCATGCGTCGGGCCACTTGGAGCTCCGCCGCGCAATTAGCACAGGTCTCCGCGTGGCGCTCCACCGCGGCGACGGACTCGAGTGAGGCGTGGCCATCGACGAGCTCGCGAAGGGACTCGCGCCAGGCGCGGCAGGGGCGAGGCGCTCTCATCGGCCGTCCTCCTCGTCGAGCAGGGGGCCGAGCATCCGGCGCAGGGCGCGGCGGGCCTGGACCAACTGAGTGCGAACGGTGGCAGCGCGCACACCTGTGATGCGGGCGACGTGGTCGTAGCTCTGGCCCTCGAGGGCACGGAGCACAAAGGGCACGCGGAGCCGCTCGGGGAGAGCGGCGATGGCGAGCTCGACTCGCCGCCGCGTCTCCGCCTCCTCCGTGATCGCGCTCGGGGTCCGCATGCTGCCGGCCAGCGCGTCAGGCCCCTGGCCGTCCAGCAAGGAGGCTGCGGCGTCCTCGGGGCGGCGCCCGCGGGCGCGCTGCAGATCGCGGCTGAGGTGGACCGCGATGCCGAGCAGCCAGGAGGAGAACGCGGCAGCCGGGCGGTCGGCCTCGCGGAGGGTCTCGAGGCCGTGCCATGCGCGGACGAAGGTCTCCTGGGCGACGTCCTCGGCGTCCTCGTGGTTGCCCACGAGGCGCAGGGCCACTCGTTGGACCCGGGGTCGGTGGATCCGGATCAGGTCCGAGAAGGCCGCCCGGTCACCCCGAGAGGCCCGCTCGAGGCGCTCGGCGATCGCCCGCGCACCTGCGCCAGGGTCTCCTCCGGTCCCCGCCTGCTCCATGGGGCTGAGCAGCTTCAATGCCCTCGACGTCATCTGAGGGGAGTAGGGAGCGGGGACGAGGTGGTGACGGGCTTCACGCGATGTGGGTCGCCGGGCGCCTCGAGCTGTCGACGTGAATTCCCGAGTTCAGCAGCCTCGCCCGCCTCGGGGTGCCCGCCTGGGTGTGCCTGCTTGGATATGCCGGACTTGATGTGCCGGATGGGGGGTGCCGCATGGGGGGTGATCAAAGCGAGGGCTTCGACTCGTCGCAGCGGAGGAGCCTCGGCGTGCAGCGGGAGATGGATGTGGAGGGCCCGATGGGCTCCGTGCGAACTCAGCGTGGCCCCGGTGAGGTCGCTGCGACCTACACCTCGGAGGAGGACGCCACGCACCCGACGAGTCGGGTTCTGACCCCCACGCGGTCTCGCACCATCGGCTCGCGGGGTGTGAACCTCGGAGGTGTCAGAGCGCGAACGGCCACCAGATCGGGATGGCGACCGTGGCCACTGTGCCGGTCAGGAGCGCGAGGGGCGCGCCCACCCGGAGGAAGTCGCGGTACTTGTAGCCGCCAGGGCCCATGACCATGGCGTTGGCCTGGTGGGCGACGGGGGAGAGGAAGGCGAGGCTTGAGCCGGCCACGACGGCCATGACCATGGGCTCGGGCGAGACGCCCAGGGACGCCGCGAGCTTGAGGGCGACCGGGGTCATGATCACGGCGGTCGAGACGTTGTTCAGCACCTGGGTGAGCAGCATCGTCACCGTGAGGATCACCGCCAGGATGAGCTGCGGGCTGAGGCTGTCGCTGGCGAGGTTCGAGATGCCGGAGGCGACGACGTCGTCGAGGCCAACCTTCTGGAAGGCGCCCCCAAGGGAGAGCATGCCACCCACGAGCGCGATGACCTTGAAGTCGATCACCCGAGGCACCTCGTCGGGGCGGATCACCCTGGTGAGCACCAGGACCATGGCGCCGGCGAGCCCGAGGATGGCGAGGGGCTGATCCGTGAGGGCGGCGCCGAGGAGCACCGCGAGGAGCGTGAGGATCACGATCCAGGACTGGCTGCTCGCGACAGGGGCCTGGACCTCGTCCAGGGTCAGCACCTGGCGCTCCTGGCGGGCGCGGTCGATGTCGCGCAGGTGGCCCTGGACGAGCAGGGTGTCCCCGATCTCGAGCGGTAGGTCCTGCAATCGGCTCAGCTGGATCTCTCCGTGGCGAGACATGGCGAGGACGTTCAGGCCCGTCCGGGTCCGGAAGGCAGCCGAGGCCAGGGTCTGGCCGACGTAGAGGGAGCCGGCGGGCACCACAGCCTCCACGAGCCGCACGTCGTCGGAGTACAGGCGGGAGTCGCCCGCCTCCACGGATTGGCGTTGCTGAAGCGGGAGCACCTCCGAGAGGCGAAGGAGGTCGTCCGGGGAGCCCTGGAGGATGAGCGTGTCGTCCGCTCGGATCCGGTTGTAGGGGCCAGGGGCCAGGACAGGCCGCTCGCCGGTGCCGCGCACGATGCCGAGCACGGTCACGTTGAACCGGCTGAAGACGTCGACGTCGGCGACGTTCCGGTTGATCAGCTCGCTGGTAGGCTCCACCAGGACCTCCGTCACGAACTTCGGGACCTGGTAGCGATCCGAGAGGGTCTCCTCCACGTCGGAGCGCGGGAGCAACCAGCGCCCGGGGCCCACGAAGTACAGCACCGTAACGAGCAGCAGCAGGAGCCCGAGGTGGCTGAACTCG
This sequence comes from uncultured bacterium, assembly GCA_905480285.1. Lineage (GTDB taxonomy): Bacteria > Planctomycetota > UBA1135 > UBA1135 > Saltatorellus. Next base: position 2,565 of record CAJQPT010000178.1, on the reverse strand, counting down.
AAGAGCCCGAACGGGCCGCAGGGCTCGTTCTTCAGGATCTCGTTGATGGCGATGTTGGTGGAGGTGGCGACGACAGTCACCAGCCCGCCGACCAGGCTCCCGAACGCGAGCGGGAGGAGGAGCCTGGAGAGGGGGACCCGCAGCCGGTGGCTGACGGAGTTCGCCACCGGGATGAGGGTGGCCACGACCCCGGTGTTGGAGAGCACTGAGGAGAGCAGACCGGAGACGGCGGTGACTCGGAGCACGACACCGGGCTCCCGGCCCGGGTGAGCGGGCCCAGCGCCCAGCACACGGCGTCCCATGCCCTCAGCGAGCCCGCTCTTCGTGAAGGCGTGCCCGAACATGTACATGGCGGCGATCAGCACCACAGCCGACGAGGAGAAGCCGTCGAACCCCTCTTCAACGTCGAGGACGCCGGTCAGCACGAGGGCCACGACGACCGCGAGGGCCGTGACCTCGAACCGGACGGCGTCCGTGACGAAGAGGATCAGACTCCCCGCCAGGATCGCGAGGACGATGGACTGGTCGTCGAAATTGGGCATGACGTGACCACGGAGGCTCCCGCCTTCCTCCAGGTGCTTTGGGTGGAGATGACCCCGCCGACTCCCTCAGGAGGCATGCCGGGCCAGGTCAGCGGGCGCGCGCCGTGCCTGCGCGTCCACCTCTAGTAGTCTAGCGGGCTTCATCGATCGACGCCCGTGAGCTATAAGGGAACGCCGCTGACGTACCCTCTGGCAGCTCTCTCCCGCACGGACCCACCCCTTGGCCTATTCACCGATCGATCCCCAGGCGCTCGCCCGCCGCACCGGCTCCTGGCTCAGCAGCGAGGGGCCGGAGTCCGATGTGGTGGTGTCCAGCCGCGTGCGTCTCGCTCGAAACGTCGAGGGAGCGCCATTCATGTCGCGGATCTCGGGCGAACAGGCCGAGGAGCTCAGCCAGACGCTCCGCGGAGCGCTGGTCGAGGCCAGCATCGACGGGGAGACGCGCTGGGTCACCATGACCGAGGCGCCCGCGGTGCTCCGTCTCCTGCTGCTGGAGCGCAACCTCATCAGCCGGGACCTCCTGCCCCGGGACGAGCACTCCTCGGCCCCGGGAAGGGCCATGGCCTTCGGAGAGTCTGAGACGGTCTCCGTCATGGTGAACGAGGAGGACCACGTCCGCCTGCAGGCTATGGCTGCGGGCCTCGACCTCGAGCTCGCCTGGGAGCGCGCCGAGGCTCTCGATCGCTTCCTGGAGGACCGGGTGCCCTTCGCCACCTCGGACCGGCTGGGCTACCTGACGGGCTGCCCGACCAACGTGGGGACAGGGCTCCGCGCCTCGGTGATGCTGCACCTCCCGGCGCTCGGGATGGTTCGCCAGGAGCTCGACAAGGTCTTCGCCGCCGCCCAGCGCACCGGGCTCGCGGTGCGCGGCATGCATGGCGAGGGCAGCCGCGCCGCCGGCGACCTCTACCAGATCAGCAACCAGGTGACCCTGGGACGAAGTGAAGCCGAGCTGATCGGCGACCTGCGGGCGCTCGTTCCAGAGATCGTTCGCTTCGAGCGGCGCATGCGGGACGCGCTGGTGAGCGAGATGCGTCAGGCGCTCGTCGATCGCATCGCGCAGTCCTTCGGGACCCTGCGCACCTCGCGGGCCATGCCCACCGAGGCCGCGCTTGCGCACCTCTCCTCCGTCCGCCTCGGCCTGCACACGGGGATCTTTGGCGGCGCCCGCATGGAGACGCTCAACGAGCTGGCGCTGCATGTTCAGCGAGGTCACATCCAGATCCTCGCCTCCACAGGCGATGCCGAGGACCTCCTGGACACCTCCGAGCGAGACAAGCTGAGGGCGAGCTACCTGCGCCAGCGCCTCGCGGGCGTGAAGCCGTCTGGAACGGACGACGCGCCCGCAGGGTAGAGGACCCTGCGGACGCGCCGTTAGAGTGGGGCGGAGGCTCAGTCCTCGAACTCGTCGAAGGACGGACGGTCCGAGGGGATCTCGAACTCCTCGACCTCGCCGAAGCTCATGCGGAGGGTGCCGTCCTTCTCGATGATGGCTACCGATCCGGGCTGCATCTGCAGGTCCAGCTTGGGCGTGAAGCACCAGCGCGGCTGGCTGGCGGTGCCGCTGACGATGATCTTGCAGCGGCCTTGTCCGAGGATGCGGTACTCGACGTCACTGCTCCGCTCAGCCACCACGCACCCGGCGTGATTCAACTCGTCCATGGTGAAGCCGCGCCATTCGACCGGGGTGAACACTGCAGGCTCAGGCTCGGGCTCAGGCTCGGGCTCGGGCGCCACCTCCGGGCTGGGTCCCGGGTCCGGAATGGGGTTGGGCTGGGCCTTGCTCGGGCCGGGCTCAGCCTGGGCCATTTCGGCCGGGGCCATTTCGATCGGGGCCGGCTCGGTGACGTTGATCTCAACGATCTCGGGCGCAGCGATCATGGGCTCGACGGCGTCGTCCGGGTCGCTGGTGGCGACCGCCGGGGCAGGCTCCATCTCGACGGTGAGGGGGCCCGGCGTGACGGGCGCCTGACCCATCGTGGCTTCGTCCTCGTCGTAGGGCTCGAGGCCCTCCTGGCACATG
>CAJQPT010000177.1 GCA_905480285.1 uncultured bacterium | reverse complement strand
TCCGAGGCGTGCATGACCACGTTCCTGAACCTGATCGCCACCGAGCCGGAGATCAGCCGGATCCCGATCATGGTGGACAGCTCCAAGTGGAGCGTCATCCAGGCCGGCCTGCGCTGCCTCCAGGGCAAGGGGGTGGTCAACTCGGTCTCCCTCAAGGAGGGCGAGGAGGACTTCCTCGCCAAGGCCCGGGAGATCCGCTCCTTCGGCGCGGGCGTGGTGGTCATGGCGTTCGACGAGGAGGGCCAGGCCGCGGACACCGACCGCAAGGTCGCGATCTGCAAGCGCTCCTACGACCTGCTGGTCGAGGAAGTGGGCTTCGAGCCGAAGGACATCATCTTCGACCCCAACATCCTCGCCATCGGCACCGGGATCGAGGAGCACGCGGGCTACGGCGTCTCGTTCATCGAGGCCACCCGAGAGATCAAGGCGTGCTGCCCCGGCGCGAAGATCTCGGGCGGCGTCAGCAACCTGTCGTTCTCCTTCCGCGGCAACAACGTCGTGCGCGAGGCGATCCACTCGGCGTTCCTCTTCCACGCTATCCAGGCGGGGATGGACATGGGGATCGTGAACGCCGGGATGATCCAGGTGTATGAGGACATCCCGAAGGAGCTGCTCGAGCGCGTCGAGGACCTGATCTTCAACCGTCGCGAGGACGCCACCGAGCGCCTGACCGAGTTCGCCGCCACCCTCACAGGCGGCGGCAAGAAGCGCGTCGTTGACCTCTCCTGGCGCGAGAACACCGTCCAGAAGCGGCTCGAGCACGCCCTCGTCCACGGCATCGTGGACTTCATCGAGGACGACACCGAGGAGGCTCGCCAGGGCTACCCCCGGCCGCTGGAGGTCATCGAAGGACCCCTCATGGACGGCATGCGCGTGGTCGGGGACCTCTTCGGCGCCGGCAAGATGTTCCTGCCCCAGGTCGTGAAGAGCGCCCGCGCCATGAAGAAGGCGGTCGGCGTGCTCGAGCCCTACATCGACGCCGAGAAGGCCGCCATGGAGGCGGCCGGCGAGACGGACGACGCGAGCACGCGCAGCAACACCGGCGGCACCGTCCTCATGGCGACGGTCAAGGGCGACGTGCACGACATCGGCAAGAACATCGTCGGCGTGGTCCTCGGCTGCAACAACTACGAGGTGGTCGACATGGGCGTCATGGTCCCCGCCGACAAGATCCTCGCCAAGGCCCGCGAGGTCGGCGCGGACATGATCGGCCTCTCGGGCCTCATCACCCCGAGCCTGGACGAGATGGTTCACATGGCCAAGGAGATGAAGCGCGAGGGCTTCGACATCCCGCTCCTGATTGGCGGCGCGACCACCAGCGCCCAGCACACGGCGGTCAAGATCGCCCCCTGCTACGACGAGCCCGTGCTCCACGTGCACGACGCCTCGCGGAGCGTCAACGTCGTGTCGGATCTGCTCGACGCTGAACGCAAGGAGGAGGTCCGCGCAGCCAACCTCGAGCGCCAGGCCAAGGTGCGCGAGACCTGGCGCCTCCGCCAGGAGCGCCCGCTGCTCTCCTTCGAGCGAGCCCTCGAGAACCGGACGCAGCAGGAGTGGACCACCGACGCGGTGCCGACCCCCGCCTTCACGGGCCGCAGGGTGCTGCGCGACATCCCCCTCGCGGAGCTCGCCTCGCTCATCGACTGGACCATGTTCTTCGTGGCCTGGGAGATGAAGGGCAAGTTCCCCCAGATCCTCGACGACCCCGACCAGGGCCCGGCCGCCCGGGAGCTCTACGAGAACGCCCGGGAGATGCTCGACGGGATCGTCGCGGAGGGCTCCCTGCGCGCCGAGGCGGTCTACGGGTTCTGGCCCGCTCACTCCGCAGACGAGACGCTGGTGCTCTTCGATCCCGCCTCTCCCGCGGACGAGGCCGCGCGCTTCCCCATGTTGCGCCAGCAGCAGGTCCACGCGGACGACCGGCCCAACCGCAGCCTGGTGGATCTGATTGCGCCAGCGGACGCCGACCTGGAGGATCACCTGGGCCTGTTCGCCGTGGCCATCCACGGCGCCGAGGAGATCGCGAAGCGCTACGAGGACGACAAGAACGACTACGACGCCATCGTCGTCAAGGCCATCGCCGACCGCCTCGCCGAGGCCGCCGCCGAGTGGCTCCACCGCCAGGCCCGCATCGACTGGGGCTACGAGACCGGCGAGACCTTCTCCCCCACCGACCTGCTCCAGGAGCGGTACCGGGGCATCCGCCCCGCCTTCGGCTACCCCGCCTGCCCGGACCACAGCCAGAAGGCCCTGCACTTCGACCTGCTCGGCGCGGACGAGATCGACTGCGCCCTGACGGACCACATGGCCATGACCCCCGCCGCCTCCATCAGCGGCTTCTACTTCGGCCACCCCGACGCCAAGTACTTCGGCGTGGGCCGCATCGACCGCGACCAGGTGGAGGCCTACGCCGACCGGGCCGACCTCTCCCTCGAGGAGACCGAGCGCTGGCTCGCCCCCTGGCTCGCCTACGACGTCTGAGCCATTCGCCACTCGGGCTCCGGTCCTTCACGGAAGGCGCGCCTCACCGCGTCGCCTCCGCGTCGAGGTCGGTGAGGCCGAAGCCCATTCGGCCCCGGGGCATCCGCCGCCTGCGTCGGGATGGCCTGCTACCGTGGACGCTAGCGCCTCTTGCGCCCCAAGCCCCATCCCCCAGAATGGTCTGTCCAGGAACCCAGGTGGGCGGAGACGCCAGGTCCCGCCGGGGTCCCGCTCGCATCCCCCGACCGCTCGCGCCAACAGATGACCCACTCCTCCTGGACGAAGAGCTCCGCGTTCGTGACCGGGTGCTTCGGGACCCCGATCGTGTTTCTGGGCCTCGGCTTCGTCGTCGCACTCTTTGGTGGCCAGGTCCACGTCAACCTGCTCGGGTTCATCTTCCTCGGCCTGACAGGCGGCGTGATCGGCCGCTTCATGCTCGCTGCCTATGAGGCGGGCCGGCAGGACGAAGCCGCCGGTCCGGCGTCCGCGTCGACCCCTCCCCCTCCACAGCGACCGAGGCCCATCCCCTTTACCTGGGCCTGGGGTCCCCAGAATGAACCGCCCACCAACCGGGAAGCACTGGAGACGTTCTCTCGCGTCACCTGGGCCCGGCTCCGCCATGGGCTGACCATCGAAGGGACAGCGACCGTGGCCACCCTCGAGGCCCCCACACCTGTGGAGATGACGCTCCGGGTCGAGGCCCGACAGGGCGAGGACGAGGTGGTCGTCCGCCTCACGGATGAGCTGGGTGAGGTCTTCAGCCCCACCGGAACCTGGCGCGGCTCAACCGGGCCGAACGCGGGCCTCGCCACCATGCACGGCGTCGTCGAGCGGCTCCGCCAGGAGCGGCTGGTCCACGTCCTCCGGAGCGACGGCGAGCACGCTCTGGTCCCGGCCGACGGGCTGCCTGAGCTCATCGAGCAAGACCCTGGCGCCAGGGTCCGCTCCTGGCTCGGCACCCACGATCGCGGCTAGCCGATGACGTCCCCCTCGCCCCCGCACCGTCGACCAGTCACCCCAGCGTGGGACGGCTGGCTTCGGCCCATCGCCGCGGCCCTGGTCCGCTTCGAGCGGCCGCTCAGCTGGATCGCCGTCATCTGGTCCGTCCTCAGCATCGCGGCCTACGCACGCTTCATCTCGCTCCCCGACGTCCCGTACATCACGGACCGCAACGCCTGGATGTTCGCCGCGCCCTGGAACGCGATCTGGTGGGGCTTCCTCCGGCCCGAGATCGAGCGCCGCACCGAGGAGCTGAAAGGGGAGAAAGCGGCTGACGAGAAACCCGAGTGACGGGAGAGAGCGGCCACACGGCACCGCACGGGAGAGCGCCCTTGACGCCCTCCGTACGGAGCCTGTCGTGGCGGCCCCGTCCAGCGACACCCGGCGCGGAATGCACGCGGCTTCGCCCCCAGAAGACGACATAGGGATTACCCTATACCCATGAAGCGTCCTGCCCTCCGCGTCCTCCTCGCCTGCTCGCTCGTCGGAGCAGCCTCGGGACAGCTGACCCCGGAGGCTGTGGTGACCTCTCCCGCTGCTGCACCCGACGACGGCCTCGGAGCCTCCGTCGCGCTCGACGGCGACACGCTCGCCCTGGGCGCGAGGATGAGGGCCCCGCTGACGTCATCGGGCCCGGGGAGAGTGGAGATCTACCGGGGCGCGGGTCCCGGCTGGGCCCTCGAGGCGACCCTCTCGCCCCCGGCCATCAGCCTGACCGTGAGCGCGAGGGCCAGTGCTCCGATCGCAAACGCAGCAGGGTCCATGACCTGAGACTATCCGATCCCCGTCGCCCCCCCCCCGACAGCAGCCGCTCGGTGGTCACCACACTCGGGGCGAACCGCATCACGGCTGGATGCCGCCGACCGGCTGCGGCTACGTGCTGGCCGGTTTGCGCGACGTACAAAACACGCCGAACGCCAATCGATGCGCGCTCTTCTTGTCCTTGAGGAACCAGTCGACGTAGCGCAGCCAGGACAGGGCGAAGGAGAGGAACACGAAGACCAGGTTCGACAAGACCCTGGAGACCACGTTGCGCCCTTCAAAAAGCGTCGCCCCGTAGTAGATGAAGGAGTACAGCAGGCCGACGGTCGGGCCAATGTTGAAGTTGCTCTCGATGGTCTGAAACCCTGCACGGACCATTTCTCGCTCGAGGCCCGGCACGGTGTAGCGCCGATAGTCGACAGGGTCGTCGTGATAGAACTGCAAGAAGGGCAACTCGAAGTGCGCGATGCCGCCCGGCTTCAGCACCCGGAAGGCCTCGTTCAGGAGCGCTCGGTCGTCATCCACATGCTCGATCAGCCCGGTGGCTACGATCAGGTCCACGCTCGCGTCTGCAAATGGGAGACGCTGTACGTCGCCGACCACCTCCGTTCCTGGGAAGGGCACGAAGTCCACGCACACGACATTGGGAGCGAGACGGCGCCCGCCTGCCCCGAGGTCGAGCGCAACCGCTTCAGGTCCCGCCTCTCGCACGACCTGCTCGACCCGAGGCCGGACCTGCCAGGTCGGGGTCGGGATGTGGTGCGTGAAATCTCCGGGGATCCAGGGCATCTCGGCGGCATCGTAGCGCACCCGACCGGCCAAGCCGCCCGGGGAGTTTCTCTGAATCCTGAAGGCTCCCGGTAGAAGCCGGACCGGACGCGTGCCTCCGCGGAGTGAGAGCGAGAGGCTGACGAGCAGCGCCCGTCCATTGGAGCTGAGAAGCGCCACCGGTTGGGGGTGTCCTTCCAGGCGCTGCCCTTCGTCGCGCATCGCGCCGTAGCCCAACGGCGGCTCATTTCGGTCCTGTCCTTCGCCGGAACAGCCCGGGGCCGGGAGTTCCGAAGCGCGGCCCTTCCGGTGCTTGCACGGCCACGGTCTCTCATCTGGGCCCGGTGACACTCCACCCCCAAGGGTCGACCCTGGCACGCGGGCTAGCGGCTTGGAACAGACAGGGGCCCCACGAGCATCGCTGCTCGCAGGGCCCCAGGCCGGTCGGGCGTCACACCGTCGCTCAGCCCTTCATCAGGTTGAGCAGGTGCTGAGCGCGCTTGGCGCTCTGGGTGCCCTGGTACTTCTCGGCGATCTTGGCGAGCTTGCGGTCGATCCCCTTGGCCTTGAGGCCCTTGTCGAACAGCGTCGCCTCGGCCCTGGCGAAGAGCTTGGCGGCCTCCATCTCGGGCTTCATCTCCTTGGAGTCGAGGGTGGCGCGGAGCGCCTCCACGCGCGCCTCGAGGGCCTCGTCTCCGGAGAGCCCCTTCCTCAGGTCGCCGAGGAGATCGTCGGCCTCGATCACGAAGCCGTGGTCGACCATCCACTGGACCCGGTCGACCTTGCCACTGGCGCGCTCGCGCAGGTCGGCGGCGAGCGCGGTCGCGGCGTCGGCGTCGTCACCGCCCTTGGCCGCGACTTTGTCCGCCTCGGCGATGCCCTTGGCGAGGTCACCCTTGTGGAAGGCCTTGTACGCCTTCTTGAGCGACTTCGGCAGGTCCTTGGGACCCTTGGACGCCGCCTTCACCTCGGCCGCCACGAGCTCCTCGATCTGCGAGTGCAGCTTGGTCGAGTAGCCCTTGAGGATCACCTCGCCGCTCGAGTCGAGCAGGGCGAAGTTCGGGATCCCCCGCAGGCCCACGTTGAGCGGCCGCTCGGTGGTCCACATGGCGTTCGTCCCCAGCCACTTCTTCTCGAGGGCGAAGCGCTCGACCTTGGCGGCGTCAGCGCCCTGGACCTCGACGAAGAGGACGTTGACGGCGTCCCCGTACTCTTCTGACATCTTGAGCCCCGCAGGCACGGCGGAGCCAATGCAAGGGCCTCAGCGCGTGCCCCAGAAGTCGATGAGGGTCGGCTTGCCCTTGAGGTCGGCGAGGCTCTTGGCGCCCATGCCGTTCAGGATCGGCTGGCGGAACTCGTAGGCCGGCGTGGAGCCGACCTCGACGCCTTCGC
>CAJQPT010000176.1 GCA_905480285.1 uncultured bacterium | reverse complement strand
ACCTCACCGAGGACTGGACCATCCGCCAGCAGATCATGGAGCGCCTCGAGTCGGCGGCCATCAGCCGCATCGAGATCGAGCGCACCCGCGACAAGCTGCGGGTCGACGTCCACACCGCCCGCCCGGGCATCGTCATCGGTCGTCGTGGCGCCCAGGCCGACGAGTTGCGTCAGATGATCACGAAGATCACCGGCAACCCGAAGATCCAGCTGAACATCGTCGAGATCAAATCCCCCGAACTCGACGCCGCGCTGATCGCCCAGGGTGTGGCCGACCAACTGGTCAACCGCATCGCCTTCCGGCGGGCCATGAAGCGGGCCGTGCAGAACGCCCAGCGTGCCGGTGCCCTCGGCATCCGGGTGCAGTGCTCCGGCCGTCTCGGCGGCGCCGAGATGAGCCGCACCGAGTGGTACCGCGAGGGACGCGTCCCGCTGCACACGCTCCGTGCCGACATCGACTACGGAATGCGCGAGGCCAAGACCACTTCAGGTCGCGTCGGCGTCAAGGTGTGGCTCTACAAGGGCGACATCACGCCGTACAAGTCGGTCAACGACGACAAGATCGCCCGCGAGGCCGCCATGGCCGTCGGTGAGACATCCGGCCAGACCGCCGCAGCAGGACCGCGCAAGGTGGTGTCGTCGCCGCGCCCCGGCCCCGCTGCACCGGCCCCCGAGGTCGAGGCGCAACCGCTGGTCAAGGAAGCCGACCCCGAGCTCGAGAAGCTGCTCGACGAAGAAGAGGCCATTGCCCGCCGCACGGCACAGGGCGAAGGCCACGAGACGCCGCACTTCCGCGGCGAGGACTGAAAGGGGAGCGAACGATGTTGATGCCCCGCAAGGTCGCCCACCGCAAGCACCATCGCGGTCGTACCCGCGGCAACACCAAGGGTGGCTCCGGCCTGAACTTCGGTGACTACGGGATCCAGGCCCTCGAGCCCGGCTGGCTCACCGCCCGCCAGATCGAGGCCGCCCGTATCGCCATGACCCGCTCCATCAAGCGTGGAGGCAAGGTCTGGATCAACGTGTTCCCGGACAAGCCGGTCACGCAGAAGCCGGCTGAGACCCGCATGGGTTCCGGCAAGGGCAACCCCGAGTACTGGGTGGCCGTGGTCAAGCCCGGCCGCACCCTGTTCGAGCTGTCGTTCCCCGATGAGGATCAGGCTCGCGAGGCGCTCTCGAAGGCGATCCAGAAGTTGCCGATCAAGGCGCGGATCATCACCCGCGAGGAGGCCATCTGATGGCCGGCAAGAAGAACGACCTGGCCGAGCTGAGCCTCGGCGAGCTTCTCGACGAGCTCCAGGCCACGAAGCAGGAGGCGCTGAACCTGCGCTTCCGCAACGCCACGGGCCAGCTCGAGAACACCGCCGAGATCGGCAAGGTGAAGAAGCAGATCGCCCGTATCAACACCCTCATCCGCGAGCGCGAGATCGCCGCGGCCGAGGCCGGACAGTGACGGTGAACGAGATGACCGACGAAGCAACAACCGACTCCACCGTCGAGACCGACGACGCCGCAGAGGAGGCGCCCGAGGCCGCGGCCCCGGAAGCCGACGAGGCTGCCGACGACCTGCCCCGCAACGCCCGCAAGGTGCGCGAGGGGCTCGTGGTCTCCGACAAGATGGACAAGACCGCCGTGGTCGAGGTCGTCGACCGGGTGCGCCACGCCAAGTACAACAAGTTCGTCCTCCGGACGAAGAAGCTGTACGCCCACGACGAGACCAACGACGTCAACGTCGGCGACAAGGTCCGTGTCATGGAGACCCGCCCGCTCAGCAAGAGCAAGCGCTGGCGGGTCACCGAGGTCCTGGAGCGTGCCAAGTGATTCAGCAGGAATCGAGACTCCGCGTCGCCGACAACAGCGGCGCCAAGGAAGTGCTGTGCATCAAGGTGCTCGGCGGCACACGCCGCCGGTACGCCTCGATCGGCGACGTGTTCGTCGCGACGGTCAAGGACGCCATGCCCGGTGCCGGAGTGAAGAAGGGCGAGATCGTCAAGTGCGTCGTCGTCCGTACCAAGAAGGAGAAGCGGCGTCCCGACGGGAGCTACATCCGCTTCGACGAGAACGCAGCCGTCCTCATCAAGGACGATCTGACTCCGCGGGGCACGCGCATCTTCGGCCCTGTCGGCCGCGAGCTGCGTGACCGGAAGTTCATGCGCATCGTGTCGCTCGCCCCGGAGGTGATCTGACGATGAAGCTCAAGAAGGGTGATCTCGTCGAGGTGATCACCGGCAAGGACAAGGGCAAGCAGGGCGAGATCGCCTTCGTCTTCCCGAAGGACGACACCATCATCGTGAACGGCGTCAACACGGCGTCGAAGCACCAGCGTCCCACCCGGGCCAACGACCCTGGTGGCATCATCGAGAAAGACCTGCCGATCAACGCGAGCAACGTGATGCTCGTCCACAAGGGCCGCAAGGTCCGGGTCGGCTACGAGATCCAGGACGACGGCACCAAGGTGCGCGTCGCCCGTCCGAGCGGCGAGGTGATCGGATGACCGACACGGCTACCCCCACCGAGATCCCGCGTCTCAAGACGCGGTACCAGGACGAGGTCAAGGCCAAGCTCCAGAGCGAACTCGGGATCGACAACGTCATGCAGGTGCCGAGCTTCGAGAAGATCGTCATCAACATGGGCGTCGGCCGGGCCGCCGGCCAGCCGTCCCTCATCGAGGGCGCGGTGCAGGACCTCACCGTGATCACCGGCCAGAAGCCGATCGTCACGAAGGCCAAGAAGTCGATCGCCAACTTCAAGTTGCGTGAGGGCCAGGCCATCGGCGCCAAGGTCACACTGCGCGGCGATCGCATGTGGGAGTTCCTCGACCGTCTCGTCTCGGTCGCGATCCCCCGAATCCGCGACTTCCGCGGCCTGCCGGCCCATTCCTGGGACGGTCAGGGCAACTACACGTTCGGTCTGACCGAACAGACGATGTTCGCCGAGATCGACCCCGACAAGGTCGATCACCCCAGAGGTATGGACATCACGATCGTCACCACGGCGAGCGACGACGAGGGCGGCTACGCCCTTCTCGACGCATTCGGCTTCCCCTTCAAGAAGGGTGCCGATGCCGACAACGCCCCCCGCAAGAAGCGCCGCAAGCGTCCCGCGTTCGGCAAGAAGAGCAAGTGATCCGAGGCGACTGAAATGGCCAAGAAAGCACTCATCGAAAAAGCCAACAAGAAGCCGAAGTACAAGGTCCGCGCCTACACCCGTTGTCGCCGCTGTGGCCGTCCCCGCTCGGTCTACCGCAAGTTCGGTTTGTGCCGCGTGTGCCTGCGTGAGCTGGCCCACAGCGGTGAGATCCCCGGCCTGACGAAGTCGAGCTGGTGAGGGAGAGGAGAAACAATGCTGACTGATCCCATCGCCGACATGCTCACCCGTGTCCGCAACGCGAACACGGCGATGCACGACGAGGTCCTCATGCCCTCGTCGAAGCAGAAGGTCGCCCTCGCCGACATCCTCCAGAAGGAGGGGTACATCGGCGGCTACGAGACCGCACCGTCGCCCAAGGGCGTCGGTGACGTCCTCACCATCCAGATGAAGTACAGCCCTGATCGTGACCGCACGATCTCGGGTCTGCGCCGCATCTCGACCCCTGGCCTGCGGGTGTA
>CAJQPT010000175.1 GCA_905480285.1 uncultured bacterium | reverse complement strand
CTTCCAGTGGCACAGCTCCGGCGCCGCCGCCGGGCTCGCGCACCTGCAGGCCGCTGGCATCCGCACCAGCGTCCTCACGAAGGAGGTCACCATCGCCGGCCAGTCCGCTGGCCGCCGGGTCACCCTGGACCCCGGCGCCATTCTGGTGCCCATGGGCCCCCAAGAGCTCTCCGCAAAGGCCATCACCGCCGCGCTCCTGGACGCCCGCGAGCACGGCCTCGAGCTGATCCCCATCGCCACCGGCCTGACCGACGTGGGCCCCGACCTCGGCAGCGGCTCCTTCAGCGTCCTGCGCGAGCCGAAGCCGCTGCTCCTCATCGGTTCGGGCGTCTCCGCCTATGAGGCGGGCGAGGTCTGGCACGACCTGGACACGCGGGTCGGCCTCACGATCAGCACCGTGGACCGCGCGCGCCTCGCGCGCCTGGACCTCGCCGACTACACCCACGTCATCCTCGTCAACGGCGCCACGGGCGGCTGGGGCGAGAAGGAGGCCGACCAGCTGGGCGCCTGGGTCCGCGACGGCGGCCACGTGATCGCCACCAAGCGCTCCGCCCTGTGGGCGGCCGAACGCCTCATGACCACAAAGGCGAGCGACCACGACCACGACGCCCACGATGAGGACGACGAGGCCGAGCCCGGCGACATCCCCTACGGCGAGTACGAGGCCCGCCGCGCCGAGCAGCGCATCGCCGGCACCATCTTTGAGGCCCGCATCGATCGCACCCACCCGCTGGGCTACGGCTTCGACCGGGACACTGTCCCCGTCTTCCGTAACTTCGAGGGCGTCCTGCCCGAGGGCCCCGACCCCTTCGCGACCCCCCTGCGCTACACCGAGAGCCCCCTGGTCTCCGGCTTCGCCAGTGAGCCCAACGTGGCGAAGATCGCCGGCACCCCCGCCGTCCGCGTGCGCCGCATGGGCGGCGGCACCGTCACCGCCATGATCGACGACCCCTGCTTCCGCGGCGTCTGGTACGGCACCCGCCGCCTCCTCCTCAACGCCCTCTTCTTCTCCGGCGCCGTCCAGTCCACCGGCCCCATCGACAAGCGCACCGAGGACGAGGCCATGGACTACGACCACGGCCACGCCCACGACCGCTGAGCCCCCGGCGCCAGGTGAGCCAACGGCCACTTCCCACCCGTCCGGACTCCTAACGCGAAGGCTCCACCTCCCAGACCCAGGGCTAAGTCCCGATCGTCAGCAACAGCCAGGGCGCCCCCTGCCTGCAGGGGAGCGTGGGACGATTCGTCGGCCCGGGACAAATCCAGACATCGGGCGCCACGGGCGTGACCTACCTCGACCTCAACCTCAACGCCCAGTCGACCCCCACGGGGCTGGTGTCGGTTCAGCCGGGCGAGGCCTGGAACTTCCAGCTCTGGTACCGGGACGCGGTCGGCGGGCAGACCGCCTCGAGCTTCACGGACGCGGTGGCAGTGACGTTCCAGTGAGGCCCGTGGGCTGGGCTGGCGCCGGCGGGGAGGGGCGCGGGGTCCTGGGATGAGTCCCTTGACGGTCGGTTCGCCCGCTCTGGGTTGGGTTCGCGTCGGGGCCAGGGCGCGGCCGGGCTGGTGGTGCGAAAATCACCACACGCTCGGAACCCCATGGGGCCCGGCGGCATTGCCCGCATAGCCGCGGAGCCTGAACTCCTTGGCCGCGCCAGGACTTGCAGTACTCAGACCTCCCCTCCTCCACCCTGGGCCCGACCGCTGAGCCCGTTGTTCGCGGGACCACGCTGCCCGACCTCGCGCGGCTCTACGAGCCCGAGGTGATGCTCGTGACCGCGCCCATCGAGCCCAGCGCGGCGGCGCTCGCACATGCGGAGGCGCTGGCCCGGGCCGGGCCCCGAAGCTGGACCGCCGAGGTCGCGACGCCCGAGGGCGAGCCACTCACAGGCGCGCTCGCGCCACTCGCGCTCGAGGCCGACGACGACGCGGCCGCGTGGGTGGCCTACGTGGAAGAGGCCGTCAGCGTCTTTGCCCAGCTCCTGGGCGCTGAGGCGGTCGGAGTTCGTCAGTTGGTGGCCGATGGGCCCCACTGTCCTCGGTTCCATGTGGACCGCGTCGTGGCGCGGGGGGTGCTCAATGTCCTTGGGGCCCCGACGGAGTGGCTCGACGACCGGGACGTCGACCGCGCGCGCCTGGGCCACGCCGGAGGCCCCGACGATGCCACCTCCGGCCTCGTCCGAAGCTGGGATCGCCTCGGCCGCTCCGACTGCGGCCACCTGGCGATCTTCAAGGGAACGACCTGGCCGTACGCGTCCGAGCGCGCCGTCGTCCACCGATCGCCCCCGCCCAACGGAGGACGACGGGTGGTGCTCACCCTCGACTGGATCGAGTGAGTCTCCGCCCTCCCGCGCGTACGTTGCGGAGGCCCCATCCCTCAACACCTCGTCGCCGCTGGACCGTCCATGCCGACAGGCCCTTTGAATGACTCACACGACCCACCCATGAACCTCACCACCTACGAGGCCTGGCGCGAGTGCATCGAAGTCCGCTGCGGCATCCCGTTGACGCAGGAGTTCGTCGACGCCCGCCTCGCCGAGATGCGCGACCCCGACCATCCCAAGACCCGGGAGTTCACCAAGCTCTACGGGACGAAGCACCTCGACCGCACCATCGCTTGGTTCAAGCGCGCCCAAGGGGAACTCTCGACCCCCTGACGAGGCTGAACCGCGCCGGGAAGCATGAGGGCCACTGGGAGCCGCCGCGTGGACCCGGTCCGCTCGGAGGGGCCGCGCGGGGGCCCACTCGGGGGCCCGCTCGGGGAGTGGCGGCGGCCGTCGGGGTCATCCGCAGCGGCGGCCCCTCCAAGGGCGGCCGCCCCTCACACCAGCGATCCCAGCCGCTCGCGTAGGACCTCGACGAGGGGCTCCAGCTCGCCGACGTCACCGAGCTTCCACTCTGCCTCGAACCGCTCTGCGCCGAGCGCCTCCTTGACGCTCGCGATCTTCGGCTCAAGGGCCTTTTGTTCACCCTCGGAGACGGGCGTCCCCAGGTCACCACGGAGACGCTTCGCCCGGGCCCAGAGCCGCGCCGACACGTCCGGCTGCTCGGCGGCGGCCAGGATCTCACCGCACAGGTCAAGCACGCCGGCCACGTGGTACATCGCGCCCAGCTCCAGCGTGATGCCCAGGGCCTTGCCTGCATGCTCCGCCGCCTGCGGAAGCGCCCCACACTCAAGCTCGATGGCCGCGAGGTTCGTGTGGCATCCGCCGACGCCGGAGGTGTCCCCCAGGTTCTGCCGGATCGCGAGGCTCTGCATCCCCAGATCCCTCGCCGAATCCATGTCACCCTCGAGGATGGACAGGACGCAGAGGTTGTTGAGGCCAGCGCCCACCTGGGCTTGAAGGCCCAGCGCGGCGAAGTGCTCGCTTGCCTCCTTGAAGGAGGCGCGAGCCGTCGAGATGTCGCCGCGCCGCTGGGCGACGACCCCCAGATTGCCCAGGGCTGCCGCGAGCCCGCGCTCATCCCCCGCCTCGCGGCACAGCTCCAAGCTCTCCCGGTAGAGGTCCTCGGCGCGGCTGTACTCCGTCCGGTACTCCGCGAGGTTCCCGAGCCCAGAGAGCGCCAGCCTGCGCGACGCCTGGTCCTGGCCCTCCACCGACAGCCTGAGGAGCTCACTCAGCCGCTGCTCTGCCTCGTCCATCTTGCCGAGGCCCTGCGCGAGCTTGCCGGCCCAGTACAAGGGGGCCCGGCGGAGCGCCATGTCGAGGTGCGCGGCATCTTCACCGAGGAGCTGCTGCAGGTAGCGGCGGCCCTCCCTCCAGAACCCCGAGTTGAACCAGTACTCGGCGAGCGCCGAGCCCATCGCCAGGCTGGTCTCCAGGTCCTCGGGGCCGAGGACCTCGAGCACCAGCCGGAGGTTGTCCATCTCCTCGAGGAGCACTCGGCGGTCCGCCTCCTCGGGGCCCTTCAGCGCGGTCTCCACCAGGCCCGGCGCGAGCCCGAGGAAGAAGGCCCGGTGCCGACGGCGCAGCTCGTCCCGCGCTCCGCTCGCCTCGAGGCGTTCGGCGGCGTAGGAGCGGATCGACTCCAGCAGGACGTAGCGGATGCCGCCGGCGGGGTCATGGCGCACCAGCACCAGCGAGCGATCCACGAGGCGCGTGAAGTCATCCAGCGAGCTCCACGGGTCATCGTCATCCTTCCAGACCACCTCCTCGGCCGCCGCCAGGGTGAACGACCCCGCGAACACGGCCAGGGAGCGGAACACGCGCTGCTCGCTCTCCGAGAGGAGCTCATGGCTCCAGTCCAGCGCGCCGCGGAGGGTTCGCTGGCGATCGGGCTCCCCGCGCCGTCCGCCGGTGAGGAGCCTGAAGCGCTGGTCGAGCCGTTGTGCGATGTCCGCCAGCGAGATCTTCCCTGCGCGCGCCGCCGCGAGCTTGATGGCCAGCGGAATCCCATCCAGGCGCCGGCAGATCTCTGCCACCGATGGCGCGTTGTCCTCCGTGAGCACGAACGAGGGGTTGGCGAGCTGGGCGTTCTCGACGAACAGCTGCACGGCCGCCGACCCTTCGATCTCCTGCAGGCCGGGCCGTCCCCCCGCGGCAGGGACCTCGAGCGGCGCCAGGCGGACCACCTGCTCCTCCGCCAGCCCCAGGGGCTCCTGAGAGGTCGCCAGGATACGAGCCTCTGGTGCTCCGGCGAGCACCTCGGCCGCCAGCGCGGCGCAGTCGTCGACGAGATGCTCGCAGTTGTCGAGGATGAGGAGTCCGGGGCTCGCCCGCAGGTGCGCACACACGGCCTCGAGCGTGGAGCCCGAGCTGGCCCCCTGGGCACCGATCACCGTCGAGACCAGTTCAGCGAGCGACGCCCCGTCCCCGAGCCCGCAGAGGTCAACGATCCAGATGCCCCCTGGGGCCCCCGCGAGGGCGCGGTGACCGACCTCGAGGGCCAATCGCGTCTTGCCCGCCCCACCTGGACCCGAGAGGGTGACCAGCGGGCCCCCCGCCAGGGCCCCCTCGACCTCGTCCAGCTCCGAGGCGCGCCCCACGAGCCCGGTGAGGAGTCGCGGGAGGTTGGTCGCGGCGCCAGCGGCTTCGAGCCGGGCCTCGGTGAGAGGGCGCTGGTCGCGCTCGGCCGCGAAGGTCCTTCGGACCTCCTCAAGGTCGGGTCGGTCCCTGGGCTCAGGCGCCAGGCAGCGCGCGAGAATCGAAGCGACCCGAGGCGCGCGCTCACGCAGCACCTCCACCGATCGCTCCGGCGCCCCGCTGCTGTGCTCGCGGCGCAGCTCGTCAACGGCGCGCCCCCCCATGACCCTCTCACCCGAGTACAGCTCACAGAGGACGAGCCCAAGGGCGAAGACCTCACCCGAGATGCTCGGGGCCGCCCCTCGGAGATCCTCGGGCGCCATGTAGGCCGGGGTTCCACCCATCGCCGCGTCCGAGCCCTGCGCCTCAAGCACAGCCAGCCCGAAGTCCGTGAGCCGCACGTGCCCGTCCCCGTCGATCATGACGTTCGCCGGCTTGAGGTCGCGATGCAGGACCCCCTTGCGGTGAACCTCCGTGAGCGCAGCGCAGATCTCCAGGGCGATCTGGGCCGCCTTCTCGTTGGGGAGGTTGCCGATGCGGCGGATCAAGCGCTCGAGGGTCTCCCCATCGACGAACTCCATCGTGAGGAAGTGCCGGCCTTCGAAGGTCCCGATGTCGTGGACCCGGGCCACGTTCGGGTGGGACACCTCGCGCGAGTGCCGCACCTCCGCGAGGAAGCTCTCGAGGGTTCCAGCGCGCTCCGCCATGGCCGCGGGCAGGAGCTTCAAGGCGATCGGCTGCCCAAGGACCTGGTCCTCCGCGAGGTAGACCTGCCCCATGCCACCCTCTCCGACCATCGCCACGATCTTGTAGCGCCCGTCGAGGAGCTCGCCGGGCGAGAGGTCACCTCCGAAGCTGGAGCTGGAAGCCGGATGGGAGCTGGAGGTCATGGGGCCGGAGAGAATAGCAGCCGGCCCGCCTCGTCCGGACCGAACTCCAGCACGCCCGCGGCGCACGGTCGCCCTGAAGCTCGCTCCCGAGGTCGCTCCCGAGCTCACCCCGAACAGCCCGAGCCCTCATGGCACCCAAAACCATGATCCTGCAAGCGCCCCCTGAAGAACGCACACCGCACGGCACATGGTGCTTGTCCCACCCCCTCCGCTGCCGGATAAATGGCCCCATGAGCGTTCCCCTGATCCTCCTCGCCCTCGCGCCGACGGGGCCGGCATGCGCCGGGGCGATCGCAGGCGTGGAGCCCCCCCTGGACTCGAATCAGGCCTCCATCGTCGTCGACGTGGACGGTCCCGCCGTGCCCTACGACCCGATGATCTTCGGGGGCTTCATCGAACACCTGGGCAAGCAGATCTACGGCGGCTTCTTCGACCCAGGCTCACCGCTCGCCGACAGCGCAGGCTTTCGCCTCGACGTCATCGAGGCGGTCAGGGAGCTGAGGGTCCCCGTCATCCGCTGGCCGGGCGGCTGCTTCGTGGACAGCTATCACTGGAAGAAGGGGGTCGGTGAGGCGCGTCAGCCCTACCGCGACGACCGCTGGGGCGTGCTGGAACCCAACACCTTCGGGACCCACGAGTTCATCGAGCTCTGCCGGCGGCTCGGGGCGGAGCCGTACATCTGCCAGAACAGCCTCGCCGACATCCCGGAGATGGCCGACTGGGTGGGCTACTGCAATGACACGGAGGGCGAGCTCGCCGAGCTGCGGGCCAGGAACGGGCACCCCGAACCCTTCGGCGTGCGCTTCTGGAGCGTGGGCAACGAGAAGGGCGGGCGGGGCTACATCGACAAGGTCCGGGACACCGCCGTGGCCATGAAGCGCGTGGACCCGAGCATCCAGGTGACCTGCTCGGGCTCCCACGGGCCCAGGGCTCACATCGACCCCTACCTGTTCGAGACCGCCGGGGAGCACCTCGACCTCCTCTCGATCCACGAGTACTGGGTCCCCAAC
>CAJQPT010000174.1 GCA_905480285.1 uncultured bacterium | reverse complement strand
GAGCGCCGGCGGGTCAGGGAGCTCGCGGTACATGTCGAGGGCCACGAGCAGGTCACCCTCCACGGCCTCGTTGCGGGCGCGGTCGAAGGTGCCGTCCCACTCTTCGGTGAGGATCGTCTCCTCCTTCCGGAGCTGGTCCTCCAGCTTCATGCGGAGGTCCAGCACCTCGACCGAGAGGTCGGTCCGGAAGCGCTGATCCAGGCGTTCAAGGGCCTCGCCGGGGCGGTCGACCATGCTGCTGATCGCCTCGATCTCACCGCGCCGCTCCTCGCTGGAGCGGAGCTTGGAGACCCCCATGGTCGCGAAGGTGAGGAGGACGGCGGCCCCGACGGCCGCCTGCCGGCGAACCTTCTTGGAGCGAGTGGAGCGGCGCCGTGCCCGGGTCAGGAGCTCGCGTGCCTCCCGGTTCCGCGGGTCGTGATCGAGGAGGGAGCGCAGCGGCGTGAGGAGCCGATCCGCGTGCCCTTGGGCGAGCATGTCGGTGCAAGCTGTCAGGATCCACGGAGCGGCGTCCGGGACCCGGCTGGCGCCGAGCAGGCCGAGCCCGAGCTCCAGGCGCTCCGAGACCAGCGCTGGCTGGAGGTGAGCGGCGATGGCCAGGGCGGGGCCGCTGCACACGGGGGAGTGGTGGTCTCGCAGGTCCCGTGCCAGGTCGAGGGCCTCACGGGGCTCCATCCCGCAGGCGTCGCCCTCATCACGCAGGCGGGCAGCGGAGAGGTGCAGGCGCACGATCCTGTCGCTCGGACTGATGCGATGAGCCTCGGTCCAGTGCACGACGGCGTGGGAGGGACTCTCGAGCGTGGCGTCGATTCGGCGCAGGAGCGTCCGCACATCCCGCATCTCCATCGCCCGCAGGGTCGAGATCAAGCGGCCCGCGAGCCACTCGTTGGTCAGCGCGTCGGCGTCGGCTGGAATCAACGGGCCGGGCGAGCCATTGCGGCACCAGACGGAGAGCCTGTTGGCGGCCCGTGAGAACTCGGCTCGCTGCATCTCCTGGAGAGCGACGTGGAGCTGCTCGATCGGATGGGCGAAGCGGAGGCCCCCCGCGTTGATGCCCTTCAGGAGCCCAAGCTGGACCTGGCGCAGGGGCTGGGCGAGGCGATCGGCGATCTCCTGGACGGTGGAGGACCCGTCGCACTCTTGCTGCAAGGCCGCGGGCATCTGCCCCAGGTCTTGCTGGGAGGTGATGCAGGGCGTGTTGGCTCGGTCCGGGAGCTTCGGCGAGTGCGCGAGCTCGACCTCGTCTGCGATCCGGGCGTACTCGAGGAGCAGGAACTCGACCTGGGTGGGCGAGCAGTGCACGCGACTCTTCAGCTGGCTCTCGGGATCGAGGACCGTGGTCCGCTCGCCGATGCTCCCTGGGTTGAAGCGGAAGTGCACCCCGCCGCCATCCAGGAGGGCGTAGAGCGTCTCCAGTCGTCCGGCCTTCGCGATGGGCTCCAGGCGCTCGACGGTGGGCTCGTAGGTCGGGTCGTCTGCCCAGGCATCGCGCGCCCGAACGGCCCAGGCATGGGGGTCCTCGTCCGGGTCGGGCAAGAGCCACGCCTTCCCGTCCTCGATTCCGAGGACAGAGCGCTGGGACCCCGCCGCCGTCAGCGTGAGGATGCCCTCCTTTTGCCCGCGTGCCAGCCCCTGGAGGAGCTCCGCGAGACCGATCCCACGGACGTCACCCTGGAAGCTCATGAGTCAATTGAGTGTGCTGCTGCGCTGTCGGCATGGAGTGCTGTGGACGGACCGGTACGAGATCCTCCCAGCCTTTCGACGCCTCCGGCGCGGCTCCTGAAGCAGACCGGGGCACCGGGACCAGAAACGTTTTCCACCCGGCGATTCGTCCGTTCGGTCTCCATGGGGCGCGATCGTCATCCCTTTCCGGGACGGCCATGGACCCGTCAGCGGGTCTTCAGCCGAGCCCTCAGCGCGCGCAGGTCCTCTGGGGTATCCAGATCGTCGAGGATTGCCGGGTCTGTGGTCTCGATGGAGACCGTGGGCACGGCCCTCGCGCGCAGCAAGCGCAGGGGAGCGTCAGGCCCAAGCCCACTGGCCTGAGCGGCCAGCGCAGCCCCGACGATGACGGGGTGGCCGAAGCGCGGACGCTCGCTTCCAGGGGGAATGATCGAGGGCGCCAGCCACCCGGTGGCGGGGCATCCGAGGGCCTGCCAGCGCTCCGCGAGGGTCTCCACCAGCGTCGCCGCGATGAGCGGGACGTCGACGGGGCAGATCATGAGGTCGACCCCGGGGTGTCGGGCCGCCGCAAGGGCCACGCCCGAGGTTCGCCCCCGGAGCCATGCGGGGTTGAAGAGCACCTCCACACCCACGGCCCAGCGCGCCACGTGATCCTGAATCTCTCGATGGTGGCAGCCGGTGATGACGAGCGGCGTGGGGGAGACACGACGGAGGGCGTCGGAGAGCCGCTCGAGCGCGCTCCGGCCGCCGAGGTCCGCCAGGGCCTTGGGCTCGCCCAGGCGCCTGGAAGCGCCCGCCGCCAGGATGACCGGGGCGAGGCTCACGCGCCGACCCAACGGGCGACCACGGCGCGGGCCTTCGAGGTGTCCTCCGTCCCTTCGACCAGCGCTCGACCATCGGGGAAGAGGGTCACGCGATGCCCCTCCGCAGTGAATCGAAGGAGCGGCCCGGCCTGGCGAACCTCGATGCCAGCGGACCGCAGGTTGGCCGCCACCAGGTCGGGGACGGGCGCCGGTGCTCCGGCCGGGGCGAGGACCTGGACGGTGTTGCGCCCGCAGAGCGAGACCGCTTCATCCGCCGTCGCGCCCTCCAGGAACTCGAAGTCGCCCGTGACGCAGCAAGGACAGCTGGGAGCGCGGGGGACCGGGAGCCGCCTCACGCTCCCGGACCAAACGTCAAGGTCGATCAACGCCGGAGCGGGGGGGTCTTCTCCAGCCAGCTGGCGGAGGGCGAGGCCCGCTTGCATGGACGCGATGACGCCGACCGCGGGGCCGATCACCCCGGCCGTATCGCACGTGGGGAGGGCGCCAGGCGGAGGAGGATCCGGGAAGACGCAGCGCAAGCAAGGGCCCTCGCCGGGCTGGATCGCCAGGACGAGGCCGCCCGAGGACACGACCCCGGCGTAGATCCAGGGGACCCCCTCACGAACGGCGTAGTCGTTCACGAGGTAGCGCGTGGCCATGTTGTCCGTCCCATCGAGGATCAGGTCCGCGTTCGCGCCGAGCTCAAGGAGTCGGTCCGCGTTCAGGTGCACCGCGTGGGGGGTCAATCGGGTTGGGCCACCGATCAGCCCGAGGGTCTCGGCAGCGGCGCTGACCTTGGGGGTGCCGGCTGCGGCGTGTTCAGCGGTGAACAGGACCTGGCGGGGGAGGTTGGTCTCCTCGACCACGTCACGGTCCACGAGGATCAGTTCGCCGACTCCGGCGCGGGTCAACCACTGCGCGAGCACGCCGCCCAGGGCGCCGCAGCCCACGAGCAGGACCCGCTTGGTCTCGAGGCGAGCTTGACCCTCGGGCCCGAGAGGTGCGAAGCGGGCCTGCCGTTCGAAGCGGTGCTGGACGGGGGGGGCGGTCACGGAATGAGCAGGACGATGAGGGTGGTGACGAGCGCGATGGCTGCGAGGAGGATCCCGCCGGCCAGGGCGAGCGCCGTGCGATCTCTCGCGGGGACCCGGTCAATCTCGACCCAGTTGAAGTATCTGCGGGCCGAGCCTTCGATGGCAGCACCACAATGTGGGCACTTGTCCCCCTTGAAGTCGTCCCAGGGGACGACGCCGTCACACTCCATGCAGTAGAAGTTCCGGGCCGTCCCGCCCTCCTCGACGCCTGGAGCGTGGTTCCGCCCGCGATAATAGTCCAGGGACTCCGCGTTCACGACGTCGCGTGTCCGTGACCAGTGGTCCTCGGACATGTTGCCGTAGCTCTTGGGAGGGGGAGTCTTCTCTTCTGCCATGGGGGGGCTCCGGGCTCAGCCAGGGCGCTCCTGAACATAGCCCCCGGGGAGGCTGTCCGCGACGTCGGCGGAGTCGGGCTTGACAGAGAGGACCCTGATCCCGATCCTCTCCCGCCTGTTCGTCCCTCTGGGCCGGACGGATTGGTGGGCATAGCTCAGTTGGTTAGAGCGCCGGATTGTGGTTCCGGAGGTCGGGGGTTCAAGTCCCCTTGTCCACCCCACCCCCCCCCTCGGGGCCCACGCGAGCATGGGCCGGGCGTGAGGACGCTCACGGAGCGACCCCGAGCGGGCCCCGTGCGCCCCGCGGTCCATTCCAGCGCTTGGGAGATACGCCGTCCCTTGATCTTCCTGGAAGAGTGCGCGAGCGTCCGGGCGGCAGGGCCCGGGTCTTGGGCCAAGAACCACGTCTTGCCCACTCGCGAGTGGGCCCCTCGCCGGCAGCCTCCGTCAGCCGTTGACGAAGTCCTTCGCGCGGAGCATCTCGGCCTGAAGTTCCTCAGAGAGCTCCGTGAGATGACCGAACTGCAGGCCGGTCAGGTCGAGCGCAGCGGCGTTGATGGAGTAGCGCAGGTCCGTCGAGCCTTCAGACTTGGCGAGGTCCTGGGTCAGGATCTCCGCCAGGTGAATCGTGGCGGCCAGCGCGGCGTCCGCCCCGGCGAGCTCAGGGTCGTGGTGATGACGGATCACCTCGACGAGCACGTCGGGCAGCGACCAGCGTGTAGAGAGGCGGGCGCCGATCTCTGCGTGGTGGAGCCCGAGGACCTGCCGCTCGGCCTCGATGAGGTCGGTCCCGCTCAGGGCCATGCCGCGGATCTCGTCGATCGTCTCATCGAGGAAGCGGTCGAGGACCAGGTGCCCGATGTTCTCGAGCAGACCGGCGGTGTAGGCCCGGTCAGGGTCGACCTTCCCGTGTCGTCTCGCGATCAGTCGAGCGCCGATCGCGTTGGAGACGCACTGTTCCCAGCGGCTCTCCATGGAGTGGCCCTTGGCGCTGCCGTAATCGCGGAAGTACTTGCCCGCGCTCGAGGTCAAGACGAGGTTGACCAGGGTCGTGACACCGAGGAGGTTGCCGGCCTCATGGAGTGAGGCGATCTCGCGCTGGAAGCCGTAGTACGCCGAGTTGCAGAGCTTCAGGACCTTGGAGGTGATGCCTGGGTCGGTCTGGACCAGCTCGATCAGCTCGCTGGGGACCACCTCGTCCCGGCCGGCGACCTCGAGCACGCGTGCAGCGACGCCGGGAAACGGTTCGAGACTCCGCATCTCGAACATCAGGTCTTTCAGGGGCACGTGCATGGCAGGGAGTTGTCCGGGGAGAAGACCGGACTCCTCTCCATTCGGATCGAGCGACCGCAGATCTGGAGGGAAACGCGGCAACCGGGAAGGGCCCCTTGCGGAAGGCGACAGAGAGCCCAGTCCCGCCCGCCAGATATTCTCAATAAGCGCCAGCGTCGTCGAAGAGCGCCGCCGCGCTTCGCAGGCCCTTGAACTCGAGCGCGTTGCCGGATGGGTCCCGAAGGAACAGGGTGCCCTGCTCACCGGGTTGACCCTCGAACCGCACGCGTGGGGGAATCACGAAGTCACAGGCGCTCTGTTGTAGCGATGCCGCGAGCCGCTCCCATGCCTCCATGCTCAGGACGACACCGAAGTGGGGAATCGGAACCTGATCCCCATCCACCGGGTTCGAGGCGCCGTCCGAATCTGAAGCGCGCTCGCGTCCCTGCTGCGGGGCAAGGTGCACGGTGATCTGGTGCCCCCCCAGATCGAAGTCGATCCAGCGCTCAGAGCGGCGGCCGATGCTGGCGCCGAGGACGTTGCCATAGAAGTCCTCGGCGGCCTGCAGGTCATGGACCGCGAGGGCGAGATGGAACGGCCGCAGCGCGCCGCCGTCGGCCCGGAGGACCGAGCGGCGGTCATCGAGGGGCGTGCTCAAAGGTAGGTGTCGTGGCCTTCCTTCTTTTGCTTCCCGAGCGTTCGGTAGATCGTCTTGGCTGCGTCGGCGTCGCCCTTGGCCAGGGCCGCCTCGAGGTCCACCAGGGTCGAGCACACGGTGAGCATGCGCTTGCGGAAGTCGGCGCTGAAGTCGACCGAGGCGTCGCCATCGAGCTCGGTCTGCGGCTCCGGAGGGTGCTGGAACCCCACGAGCGCAGCGGCCTGCATCTCCTGGCAGAGTTTCACAGCGGCGTCCTTCTGCTCCGGCTTGCTCAGCATCTTCCGGATGCCCTTCATGCCCTTTTGGATGACCTCCATGCTCTCGTGGAGCGGGCCAGCCTCACCGTCGTCGTCGACGGCAATCTCAGCTCCGGCGCGGGGCGAGGCCGAGGACGGGTCGGCGCTGTGGATGGCGAGGGCCAGGACCGCGAGGCCAGGCAGGGCGAGGAGCGTGAGCTTTGAGCGTTGAATCATGTGGTCGAGTCGATGGTCGCCTGGGAGGGCGGGTTGAGGGCATGGACGGCTTCAGGCGGCCACGGGATGAGGCGGTCAGGTGAAGAAGGGTGATCGAGGCGTCGGAGCGTGAGTGACAACGCCCTGCATTGGCGAGGTGCGAGCGGCCTCGTCGGAGCGACTCAAGGAGAGTCACACCTCCCTCAGAATAGTCTCCCAAGCCGCGAGGTGGGCCCTCGCACACGCCTGCCAGGTGTAGGGGGCCGCATTCCTCATCCAACCCTCACGAACACAGGGATCATCGGCCTCCTCGAGGGCCTGTTCCAGGGCGATGGCCACGCCTGACGGATCCTGTGAGTCCACGAATCGCGCGGACGTTGACAGGGCTTCCTCGAAGGCAGGCGTTGGTGACGCCACCACCGCCAGCCCGTGACGGCATGCCTCCAGCGGTGTCACCGGCGTGGCCTCATCGTCCGTCAGGTGCAGCAGGACCTTCGAGCCGGCGACGCAGCGTGGCATGAGTGCCTCGTCTGGCTCGGCGATCCAGCGGACGTGCGCCGCAGCGGGCGAGGCCCGTAGCGCTGCCCTGAACTCCTCGGCCGCGTCCCCGGGTCGGCCCACCAACAGCAAGCGGCTGCTCGAGCCTCGTTGCCGGAGCGCCTCGAAGGCCCGGAGCGCGTCGAGGGGCCGCCTCGAGTGTCGCACGGAGCCAAGCACCAGGATGTCCCGGG
This sequence comes from uncultured bacterium, assembly GCA_905480285.1. Lineage (GTDB taxonomy): Bacteria > Planctomycetota > UBA1135 > UBA1135 > Saltatorellus. Next base: position 5,903 of record CAJQPT010000174.1, on the reverse strand, counting down.
AGGGGCGCTGATCCAGCGCGTCGGAGAGGTCGCGTTGCCAATGGTCGGCGCCGACCGGGACCTGGATGATCCGCGATGGCGACGCTCCGAAGTCTTGCTCGAGCCGCTGCGCCGCCGCGGCGGAGAAGACGATCAGCCCGTCGGCGCCGAGAACCGCCGATGCGAAGGCCTGCGCCCCCGCTCCCCCGGTGGCGGGGAACTCCGAGACGGCCAGGGTCTGGGCCCGAGCCGTGGCCGGGGGCCAGCCTGGGATCGCGCGGTGAAACACATCGCAGCCTCCCCCGGTCAAGCGCTCCAGGCCCGGGAAGACCCTGGCCGCGAGCGCCACGGCGCGTCGCGGGAGCCGGAGGCGGGTGTGCTCTGGGGTCAGCCGCACGGCTGGGCCAGACAGCCCCAACGCGGGGCCAGCCATGGGCCGCGGAGCGCGGCCGACCTCCACGAGGCGGAGCCGGTGGAGGGAGGGCTCGGGTTCCCTCACGAGGGCGCGAACGAGCTCCCGCACGTAGCGGCCAGTCCCAGGGGCGTGTCCTGCCGCGGGCGTGTAGTCCACGGCCACGGACGCTCCGGGCCTTCGGTGGTCCGCGCCTGATCGACTCACCGGCCGTCCTGGTCGCCGTCGCCCTTCCGTTCCCGGAGGTGGGCGAGGACCTCGTTGACGAGCGGATCGGGCTCGCCAGCCTTTCGCTCGCGGATCTCGCGCAGGGCCTCTACGGAGGGTGGGCTCCCGGTCAACCCGCCATCCTCCTCGAAGGCCCCGTACATGTCCCGTACGAGCGCCTTCATGAACGGCACGACCCAAGGCAGCGCGATGATCACTGCCGCGTACTTGATGATCGCCTTGGTCGTCTCGTCCATGGGGGGCTCCTACAGGTGACCATCGTACGAAACGCCGCCCGTCCTCCCGACAGCCTCGGGAAAAGCCAGGGGGTGTCCGATCCTGCGTCAGTCCCGCTACAGTCGGCACGTTCCCAGATCCCACCCAATCACCATGTCATCAGACCACCTCAACGTCGCGCTCCTCGGACAGCGCTTCATGGGCCGGGCCCACTCCAACGCGTGGCGCCAGGCCCCCCAGTTCTTTGACCTCGCCGTTCGCCCTGTCCTGCACACCATCGCAGGTCGGGATGCGGCTTCCCTGGAGGAGTTCGGTGCCCGGTGGGGGTGGCAGAACACGACCACCGACTGGAGCACGATCGCGGCAGATCCGGCGGTGCAGCTGGTGGATATCGGGACGCCCAACGATGTGCACGAGGCCCCGGCCATCGCCATGCTCGAGGCCGGGAAGCACGTGGCCTGCGAGAAGCCGCTCTCCGCCACCCTCGACTCCGCGCGGCGCATGCGAGATGCGGCCGCAAAGGCAGCGGGCAAGACCTTTGTCTGGTTCAACTACCGCCGCTGTCCCGCGGTGGCGCTGATGCATGAGCTCGTGCAGGAGGGGCGGATCGGAGAGGTCCTCCACGTGCGCGGCGCCTACCTTCAGTCGTGGGGTGGACCCGACACGCCGATGCTCTGGCGCTTCGACAAGAGCCGCGCGGGCTCAGGGGCCCACGGGGACCTCAACGCCCACATCGTCGACATGGCTCGCTTCGTCACGGGCCAGGAGGTCGCCCGCGTCCACGGCGGTGTCGCCGAGACTTTCGTCAAGGAGCGCGCTGCCGCGGACGGCTCGAAGCACGCCTCGACCGTGGACGACGTGGTCGTGTTTCTCGCCACCTTCACTGGCGGCGCCACCGCCTCCTTCGAGGCTTCGCGCCTCGCCCACGGTCACCACAACCGCAACACCCTCGAGGTGAACGGCACCAAGGGGTCCGTTCGATTCGACTTCGAGGACATGAACGTCCTGCACTTCATCGACGGCACAGAGGACGCTCGTTTGCGCGGCTGGCGGCGCATCATGTGCACGGACGCCGAGCATCACCCCTACGCGTCGGCGTGGTGGCCGGATGCCCACGTGATCGGATACGAGCACGGCTTCACGAACATGGTGGCTGACATCTGCTCGGTTCTCGGGGGGGGCGAGCCGCGGGTGCCGCTGCCCGACTTCGCGGACGCGTTCGAGACCCAGGTCGTGCTCGAGGCGGCCCTTGAATCGGCCGCGTCCGGCGCGGCGGTGGACGTGGATAGCCTCCGCTGACCCGTTCAGAGAAATCGAGGTAAAGGCCGCCCGCGCGCGGCGGGAGCGGGGTCCTCGGCCTCGCGGGCAGGGAGTACCCTTTTGGTTGCCTCCCGGCCCGTCCCTCTCCAACCTGCTTCGCATCATGATCCGTCTCGTCTTCGCCTCAGCGGTCCTCACCGCCGGGGCCAGCGCCCAGTCGTTCACCTACTCGCTCGACCCCGCGCTCAGTGACATCTCCGTCAGCGCCAACGTCACGCTGGACCTGACCGGCGATCTGAAGGGGGTCTTTGACTCGACGGCTAACCCTGGCGGCACGCGGACCATCTCCGGTCTCTTCGGGGATCCGGGAACGAACGCCGAGATCCCCCTCTCCCTCGGCCTCGGGATCGACCTCAACCTCGGCGGAGCCGGCGCCGGGAGCTTCACGTTGATCTACGACTCGCAGACAGGAGAGGTCGGGGTCGACGAGCTCTTCACGACCGTTGGGGCCGGCACCACCTCCCAGGCCGACCTCAGCGTGACGCTGCAGTACGACACGTTTCGGACCGCGTCTCCCGGCTCCTTGTTCATCGGGGGCATTCCGCTGACGCTCCCCCTGGGCGCCGCCACGGCCTCGGAGATCACCCTGGTCCAGTCCGCCCCGGCGGTCGGGACGGCGAGCCCGTCCGGGACCCCGGGCGTCCTCGACGTGGAGCTCGTCGTGCCGGTTGATCTCAGCCTCGTGGTGGACCTCGGTCCCCTTGGCGGTGGGGCTCCGACGCCGGTTGGGCCGATTCCGTTCGCCCTTCCTATCAGCGGCGCCTTCGACCTCGGCGCCTGCGACACCCGTCTGGACGCGGTGACGAGCCAGACCATCAGCCAGTCGATCCCGTCCCCGTTCCCGCTCTCGTTTGACGACCTCCCGCTGGACCTGCCCACGATCTTGCCCCCCGGCAGCACGGCGAACCTCCTGCTCACCGCGGGGCTCGATACGCTGAACCTCGACGGCGCCGTCAATTCGACGCTCGTCGCGACGGCCACTGACGGCCGCGTTCAGAACGTCTGCTTCGCGCTGCCCAACTCCACCGGGTTCGGCGCTGTGATGGCCACCAACGGCAGCCAGAGCGTCGCGAATCAGGACCTGGGCTTCACGGTCTCTTCCTTGCCGCAGGACTCCTTCGGGTTCCTGCTGATGTCGCAGAACGAGGTGACCCAGCCCGGTTTCGGAGGCGGTCAGGGCACGCTCTGCATCGGCGAGCCCTGCTTCCGGTTCTCCAACACCGTGCAGAACAGCGGCATCCTGGGTGAGGTGGCGTTCGCGCCGGACTTCGGAAATCTTCCCATGGGCCAGCAGTTCATCGAGGCGGAGTCGTGGGTCTTCCAGTACTGGTTCCGTGACGCCAACCCGCAGCCGACGTCCAACACATCGAGCGCCCTGCGAGTGACGTTCTGTCGCTGACGCGACGAGAGACCTCCCTCGGCTATCATCAGAGCGCGAGCGCCCTCCCGGGCGCCCGCGCTCTCTCCGTTCCGACCCTGCAATCTCTGACGACGCTCCCCATGACGCGCGCTGTTTGCCTCTTCACCGGTCAGTGGGCCGACCTCTCTCTCGAGATCCTCCTTCCCAAGGTCAAGGCCATGGGCTTCGACGGCGTCGAGCTCGCGTGCTGGGGTGATCACTTCGAGGTCCAGCGGGCCCTCGCGGAGGACGATTACTGCGCCAAGAAGTGGGAGCTCCTGGAGGCCCACGGGATGGCCTGCTACGCCATCTCGACGCACCTTGTGGGTCAGGCCGTCTGCGATCGGATCGACGAGCGCCACGAGTCGATCCTCCCCCCCGAGGTCTGGGGAGACGGCGATCCCGACGGTGTCCGCGCGCGGGCGACCGAAGAGGTCAAGGACACCGCGCGTGCGGCTCGCCGGTTCTTCGACGCGGCGCCCCAGCACGTCAAGGACCGCATGGCGCGGCCCGGCAAGGCGGTGGTGAATGGGTTCACGGGATCAGGCATCTGGCACCTGCTGTACTCCTTCCCGCCGGTTCCCAAGGAGGCCATCGACGCGGGCTTCAAGGCCTTCGCCGACGCGTGGAAGCCGATCATGGACGTGTTCCAGGAGCACGACGTGCTGTTCGCGCTCGAGGTGCACCCCACGGAGATCGCCTTCGACATCGCGTCCACCCGGCGCGCCTTCGAGGCCATCGATCACCACCCCGCGTTCGGGCTCAACTACGACCCCAGCCACTTCGGGTACCAGCGCGTGGACTACCTCGCGTTCCTGGACGAGTTCGCGGACAAGATCCACAACTGTCACATGAAGGACGTGTGGTGGTCGGACCAACTCGGGGAGGCCGGCGTCTTTGGCGGGCACACCGACTTCGGCGCCCCGGAGCGCACCTGGGACTTCCGCAGCATCGGCCGCGGCAGCGTGGACTTCGAGGGGATCATCCGCCGGCTCAACCGCATGGACTACCGGGGTCCGCTCTCGGTGGAGTGGGAGGACGGCGGCATGGACCGCGAGCACGGCGCCACCGAGTCGGCGGCGTTCCTGCGCAAGCTCGACTTCGAGCCCTCGGCCCGTGCCTTTGACTCGGCGTTTTCGGAGGATTGACCCCGACCGCGGATTGACCCAGGCCGCCCAGACCGTCCCGGCCACCTCGAGCTCCACGTCCCTTCCCCAGATCTTCGATGAGTGACTCCACCGCCGCCCCGCTCTCATCCAGCTTGAGGACCCGCCTCTCGCTGATGATGTTCCTCCAGTACGCGATCTGGGGGGCCTGGCTCCCGTTCCTCTGGAGCTTCCTCGCCGACTATCGGGGCATGGAAGGGGCAGAGATCGGCAACATGTTTGCCTTCGGCGCGGTGGGGGCCATCGTCGGGCCGATCATCTTCGGCCCGCTCGCGGATCGCTTCGTCTCCACGGAGAAGCTCCTCGCCGTGAGCCACCTGATCGGGGCCGTGCTGGTGTGGCGCATGGCGGAGATCCCCACGGATCAGTTCTGGCTGTACGCCCTGCTCTACGGGCTCTTCTATATGCCGACCCTGTCGCTGACGAACAGCCTGGCCTTCGCGCACCTGCCCGATCGCGAGCGGGACTTCGGCAAGGTCCGGCTCTGGGGCACGCTCGGTTGGATCGCGGTGGGCCTCGCCATGGGCCACTGGCTCGCGAGCCAGCACACGCCGGTGGACGCGAGCGCCCAGGAAGTGCTGCTCGCCCAGGCCGAGGGTAAGGGCGACGCCTTCCGGCTCTCGGGGATCCTGGGGGCGGTAATGGCTGCCTTCTGCTTCTTCCTCCCGAAGACGCCTCCGGCGGGCTCTGCCGAGAAGAACCCTGCCCTCGCGGCGCTCGGCGCCGTGAAGGCGCAGCCGCTCCTGACGCTCTTCCTGCTCGCCGTCCCGGTCAGCATCATCCACCAGTTCTACTTCGTCCACACCGAGCCCTTCCTCGGGGCCCAGCAGGTCGCCGCGCCCGAGTGGTCGAAGGCGATCTTCGGCGCGGGGGGCGGCGGCGTCATGACCGTCGGGCAGATGAGCGAGACGCTCGTGCTCGGCCTCGTCCCGCTGCTGATCGCGAGGGGCCTCTCCAAGAAGACCCTGCTGGGGTTAGGGCTCGTGGCCTACGCCCTGCGAATGGCGCTCTTCGCTCACGTGGACGCGATCCCGCTGCCCCCGGCCCTGACGCTCATCCTGGGGGTCGCGCTGCACGGCTTTTGCTTCGGCTGCTTCATCTTCGTCTCGTTCATGGTGGTGGACGAGTACACGAACCACGAGGTGCGGGCCAGCGCTCAGAACCTCTACAACCTCGTCATCGT
>CAJQPT010000173.1 GCA_905480285.1 uncultured bacterium | reverse complement strand
AGGACCCGGTGCTCGGGTCCTGTGAATGGGCGGAGGGCGTGGGGGACCACGAGCCCGACGAAGGCCACGTTGCCGCCGATGGCGACGGCGGCGGCGGTGAGGGTGGAGGCCCAGACGATGACCCAGCGCCGCGCGGCGTTGACGTCGACGCCGAGGGACTGGGCCTCCTCCTCACCGGAGAGGAGCAGGTCGAGGTGGCGGCTCCAGCCCATGGCGACGAAGGAGGTGACCGCGACGAGCGGGAGCGCGAGGGCGGCGTGCCTCGGGCCCTTTGCGTCGACGCCGCCGAGGGTGAAGGCGACCACCGCGCGGCCCATCTCCCACGTGTTTTGGGCCAGGCTCATGAGCAGGCTCCCGAGGCTGAGGAACAGGCTGGAGAGGATGAACCCTGTCAGCAGGACCGTGACGATGCTGGCGCCCCGTCCGGTCACCGCGAGCAGGATCGAGAGGGAGACCCAGGCGCCAACGAGGCAGCCCACGGGGAGGATGAGCTCGGGCGGGACCCAGTCGAGGCGAGCGGCCAGGAGGGCGTTCCAGAGGACGAGGACGAGCACCCCTCCCAGGGTCGCGCCGGCGCTGGTTCCCAGGATGGACGGGCTGGCGAGGGGGTTGCGGAACAAGCCCTGTACGAGCACACCCGCGCCGGCGAGGGCGGCCCCGGCCAACAGGGTGTTTGCGACTCTCCACGCACGCAGCCGCAGCAACGTGCTCCTCAGCGCATCGTTGGAGAGGTCTCCCTCACCGACGACAAACGAGAGCGCGACGGCGACACCGAGCGCGAGGACCAGGACGATCCAGGTGGCCTTCAGGCGGCTCACTGAGACCTCAGCTTGCTCCGTGAGCCTCTTCGACCGTGGGGCAGCGCGGGCGGGGGCGCGGCCTCGGGCGTGAGAGACGGGCGGGAAGATCCCGCTGGAGAAGCTGGCGCCGGGGCGCGATGGGGGCACTGATGCCCCTGGGGGGAGCTGCCTCTTGGAAGCGCTCCGATGGGTATAAGGCGACTGATGGACATACTTCCCTCCGAAGCACGATCAATGGAAGGCAGTGGCCGGTCTCCTGGCTGGCACGTCAGGGTTTCCTGGGTCCCCCGGGAGGGGAACGCAGGGCGTCCGTGTCCGTCGCACCTTCCCGATCCCTTGGTGAGCGCGGAGCGCTCAGGGTCAGTGGTTCATCGCGATGGCCGAGGCGTGTCTACAGTGGCGGGGGCCGCGTCGGTCATGGACCCTGGAGGGGTCCGCCGTACTTCCCGTTTCACTCCTCCTTGCTGGAGGAGCACCGCTGCCTTGGCTGAATTTGTAAAAGGAACGCACTGACTTGGCGCTACCGCCCAATGGTCGTCAAGCCCGCGACCGGATTAATCTCCGTCGCTCGCGAAGCTGGACGTGCCCAGGGGCCTGTCCGCCGCGGGCAAAGCGGCAGGGAGTCTCGATCCGAGGCGAGGGGGCGGTCCGTGCGTCTGTGAGCTAAGTCCGGAGGCTCCGAGAGCCGATCTCTAACGGGTATGGATACCCAGCCCAACAGGTCGCTCGCCCTCGTCGAGGCGTTCCCGCACCGGGTCGCCACCGACGCCGTGATCGGGGAGACGGGGGGCCTGGTCTTCCTCACCACGGGCTCGGTCGCGTGCGGAGCTCTCGACGAGATGCCCGTTCAGGTCGCCCTGACGCCGGTGATTGCGCACCGGCTCTCCGAGATCCTCAAGGTCGCGCTCCAATACTCTGACCACGAGACCCGCCGGGAGTTGATCGCCGAGTGGTCGAGCCGCGAGCTCGTGGCGGTTCCGCACGCCGTGCTTGAGGTCGACGATCGATCGGTTCGGATCGGCATTGAGCCGCTGGGTGCGGGGTCGCGGGTGGCGGTCCTCTGGGAGCATGTCCCCGGGCTGACCCTCTATCTGGCCGAGGCCGCGCGGCGCCTGGTCGGTCCTGCGTGAGCCTGATCGCCGCCCTACCATGGGGGGCATGGACGAGCTTCAGATCTTCGGGGACGTGGGGCCGAGCGGTCGGCATCGCTGGGAGCAGGCAGACCTGGACCGAGCGCCAGCGAGCGCGCGCGTGGATGACCTCTCGGAGCTCGTCCCGGGCCGGCAAGGCCGGGGCGTCTTCCTGCGCTGGCTGGTGGGAGAGGCGCACCCGGGCCGCAGCGCAGGCTGGGCGTGTCTCGAGTCGATGGACGGCGCCTTCGCGGCGAGCCTCAAGCTCGGCGATCTCGAGTCCGCGATCGTCGTGCATGCGGACGCTGAGGGGCTGCTGGTCGAGGCGCGCGGTGGGCCATTCAGGCTCTTCATCCCCGGCGCATCCGACGCCTGCGGCAATATCAAGCACCTGGGCCGAATCACCCTCGGCTCGGGGCCGGAGCGGGATACACGTCCGCCGGTGGACGAGCGGAGCTGCTGATCAACCGGGAGCGGAGAAGCGCGGTAGGTACCACGCCCACTGCTCAGGCGTCGCGGCAATCCACCGACCGAAGACTTCGTTCTGTCGGCGGAGCAGGTCCAGCTCGGCGTCCTTTCGACCGAGGTCTCTTCGGAGCTCCAGCGGCTCTTCGACCGAGAGGGCGTAGCGGCTGCCGGTTCGAACGCAACGCACCGGAACGAGGGGGGCCCGCCAGGCTCGGGCGAAGCTCGCAGGCGCCGTCATCGTGGGGGCGGGGGCGCCGAGGAAGGGGACCTGGCGATTGTCGAGGCGCGGGACGTGCAGGTCGGTCAAGAGCCCGAGGACCCCGCCGCGCTTGAGGACGCCCAGGGCTTCTCTGGCCCCGGCGTCCTGGGGGATCGTCTCGACCCCGTACGCCCGGCGCATGTCCACGAGCCAGCGGTGACTGGAGTCTCGCCGGCGGACCCTCCCGACCACAGCTCCTTCGTGGCCTCGGCGGCGAAGCCGCGCGCACAGGAGCTCCCAATCGCCCAGGTGGGCGGTCACGATGATCGCGCCACGTCCCCCGGCGAGGGTGCGGTCGAGGATCTCGATGGACTCGTCAAGGTGGACGAGCTCATCGACCCACTCGCCTCGTGGGTCCCCGGGTCCGGCCCCTCGGGCCAGGCTTATCCAGTGGGCGAATTGCTCCGCAGCAAAGCGCCCACATTGGCGCGTCAGGGACGCTGGATCGCTGGCGAGCCGACGGCCCAGTCCTGGCTCCAGCCCGTCCAGCCACGCGGCGGCTGCGGTGAGGTTTTGATCCACCGCCTCGTGCTGCCTTCGGCGCAGGGCGAGGGGCGCCACCTGGCCCAGGCATGCCTGAACGACCGACGGGGGCGCTGCGCCCGCGGCGCGAGCCAGCGCGCGTAGCCCGGCGGCGCGCGCTCGGCGACGGAGGGGTTCGGGGTGGTTGGGGCCTCCGGAGGTCACGATGGGAGCCTCTTGTTCCGGAGGTGGCCGAGGGGGGGGATGATCGCGACGCCGCCATCGGTGGAGAGGGGGGAGCCGACAAGCTCGAGGCCCCGGTCCGCGAGCCGTGCCTCGAGGGCCGCGCGTGCCGCGGACCCGAGGACCGCGTCGCTCGCCACTGGAACGTCAAACTCAACGAAGTAAGGCGGAGCCAGGGCCAACCGACGGGGCCGGGCGCTCGGCAGCCGATGCAGCTCGGCCCGCACGAGGTGAGCCCATATCGCGTCAGCTTCCCTCCGTGAGCAGTTGACGCGCTCGGTGCGCCAGCCGGCAGCGGGCCCGTCGCCCACGTGCCGGGCCCTCACGACCTGCTCCGGGTCCCGCTCGACGATCGTCGCGGAGCTGTTCCGGCGCCAAACGTTCACCCTTCGGTTGACGTCCCGGCGCTGCCGGATCGTGGCCCTCCGTTCGATCTCCAGGGGGTCGGGGGCGCGGTGGAGAGCGGGGCGGGCACCCAGGTACGCGCGAAAGACCAGCGCCCTGAAGGCCGGCGTGCTGAGGTCGCGTAGCCGCGCGCAGGCGAGGATCAGGGTGCGCTCGAAGCTGGCCGGTGTATGGGGAGCGAACCGTGTTCTTGCGAGGTCAACGAGCCACAGGGCGCCCTCCCCATCGACCAGCACGTTGTGCGGGTGGGGGTCGGGATACCGCAGCCCGGCGGCCTCGACGATGGCGAGCAGCCGACCCACAGATCGAGCCAGCGCAGGGGCGGAAATCGGGCGCGGGCCGGGTGCCCTCGCTCCCACAGGCGCAGCGGCTGCTGCGGAGGACTCTGTGGCGGAGGACTCTGTGGCGGAGGACTCTGTGGCGGAGGACTCTGTGGCGGAGGACTCTGTGGCGGAGGACTCTGCTGGGGTG
>CAJQPT010000172.1 GCA_905480285.1 uncultured bacterium | reverse complement strand
GTCATCACGGATCCGGAGAGCGCGATGATGGGTCCCTTGTAGCCCAGCGACCGGAGGCTCTCGGTGGCCTCATAGCCATCGGTCACCGGCATCTGGAGGTCCATCAAGATCATCGTGAAGGGGTCCCCGGCGGCGGTCTTCGCGCGGAATTGGCGGATCGCGTCCCTGCCGTCGACCGCCTCGACGACCTCGACGCCCGCCCTCTCGAGGATCTTCCTGCCCAGGAGCCGATTGGTCGCCACGTCGTCAACCAGGAGCACATGGACCGGTGCCGCTGGATCGCCGAGGCCGGAGGCTTCGTCGCCAGCGTGCGCCTGACCTCCAGCGGTCTCGTCGGTCGCCGGGGCGGCGAGCGATACCGTGAACGTGCTCCCCTCTCCGAGCTCACTCTCGACCTGGACGTCACCGCCCATCATCCGCGCGAGCTTGCGGCTGATCGCGAGGCCCAGCCCCGTTCCCCCGTGGCGGCGCGTGTCTGATGAATCAGCCTGCTCGAAGCTCTCGAAGATCACCGTACGCATGGAGGGGGCGATACCCGCCCCCGTGTCAGCGACGACGGCGAACAATCGACCGGCTGCCCAGGACACGGTCACGTTCACCGAGCCGGCTTCGGTGAACTTGATGGCGTTGTTGACGAGGTTGACGAGGATCTGCCGCAGGCGGATGGGGTCGACCTCGACGAGGGCGGGGACTGAGCTGTCGCAGGACGCGCCGAAGCGGATCCCTTTGGCTACAGCCGTGGGCTTGAGCATGCTCGCGACCTGCTCGACGATGGAGGTCGGGGCGACTGAGGCGACCTGGATGCCCATGTGACCGGCGTCGATCTTCGAGAGATCGAGGACGTCCTCGATCAGCTCGAGCAGGTGCTCGGCGCTGTGCCGGATGTGGTTGAGGAATTCGGCCTCCTCCGTCTCGGTGAGGCCGCCATCACCCATCAGCGCGGCGAACCCGAGGATCGCGTTCATCGGGGTTCGCAACTCGTGACTGGTGTTGGCCAGGAAGGCGGCTCGGGCGGCGAGCGCAGCCTGGAGCTCGCTCGTGCGGGCCAGGACCTCAGCCTCAAGGTCCTCGCGTGTCTTCTGCTGCGCCTCGATGAGCTCCTTCAGGCGCGCCCCGAGCTCGCGGAGCTCGGTCGGACCCTGCGCGGGATCCTGGAACCTCCCGTGCTCTCGGGCCTCGATGGCCCGGCTGGCAAGGAGGCGGACAGGGCGCTCGATGGTGAACGACATCTGCCGCCAGCCAACGAGGAGGACCAGCATGAAGGCGATGGCGGTCATCCAGGACCGGACCTTCATCTCATGCCGCTCAGTATCGGCTGCCACTCGGCGCTCTCCGGCCACTGCCGCGAAGCTCGTGCTGATCCGTTCGATGCCGCCGGTGAGCGCCATCGAGGAGGCGTCAAACTCGTCGAACAGGCTCGCCATCTTGAGCGCCCGCTCGTCCCCGGTGAAGGTCGAGGCGCTCTCGATTGCGCCCAGCATCGTGTCCAGGCTCGCTTCGAGAAGGTCACAGGTCGACTCCGAACCCCGGGAGAGCGGGCTCGCCTTGAGTTCGACCAGCTGCTCCTTCACGGAGTGAGCCTGCTCCACCCCGAGGTTGACCAGGTAGGTCGACTCACCGGCGAGGATCAGGTCGCCGGTGAACAGGAAGAAGCGGGCGGCGTCCTCGAATCTGCGCAGGCTCTCGAGCTGCGTGTCGTCGTTCTTGAGCTCGTTGCTCGTGTCGATGACCGTGACGGCAGCGTCGCGACCCACGAGGGCAAGCCCCGCCCCTGCAAGGGCCAAGCCTGCGATTCGGATCGCGATATGACTGCCAATTCGCACTCCTCGATCCTAGCTACTTGCCAGTCGCCGTGAGGCCGTGACTCTGGAGGGTCGTGAGCAACTCAAGGGTGGCGAGCTCCACAGGGCCCGAGCACTTCTCGAGGTCACTCGGCGACTTGTCGACCTGGCCGAGGAACAACCGCGCGACCTCCTTGGTGGGCCAGGCGCCGGGCGTCTCGACGGCCAGGATCCTCCCCTCACGATTCACGGCGTAGATCAGATCAGTGACGATCTCGTCCTGCCGCCAGGCCGAGGAGACGATGGTCCCGAGCGGCCGCCGAGCCTTGTCGAGTACCTGCCACGCCGCCGCGGAGTCGCGCTGGACGCCGGTGCCGGCCTCGCCGACCCGCTGCGCCACGAGCGCCAGACAGGGCTCGTTGTACAGCAGAGAGATCCTCCGGAGCGTGTGGGCGGTGGGCATGGCCCTGTTCGCGAGGGCCATGGCGCGGAGCGCAGTCAGGTCCTCCATCCAGGCGGCCTCTGTGGCCGCGATGGTCTTCAGTCCGTTTCGGATCACGGTGACCGCGAGGTCAGAAGCTGCGGCGTCAACCTTGAGGGATCCGGGCTCGAGCGCGTCGCCGGCTTCGTTGAGCATGGCCTTGAGGTCCTCAAAGCTCGCTCCCGTCAGTCTTCCCCTGGCCTCAGGTGCCTCAAGGGCCCCGCGCTGATGATCTCGACAGCGTTGGAACTCGAAGTCCAGCACCTGGAGGTTGAGGTTCAGGCCCCAGGCGACCTCGACGAGGCCCCACCGCCCTGCCTCGCTGCGGACGTGGACGAGGCCGAGGACCTGATCCCCACGCATCGGGACATAGAGGGTGTGCCGACCCAGCTCGTTGAAGTGAAGCGTGAAGGGGAGCCGCGCACCGACCTGACGACGGGCGTCCCGGTCCACCGTCCGGACGATGGAGCGATAGCTCGTGGCCTTCGGGAAGAGGCTGTAGATCTGCCGGTTAGGGTCGCGGAGCGCGCAGAACGCCTGGGCGTGGGCGGCGCTGCAGAGCGCCGCGGCGAGCAGAAGGTAGCTGAGGAAGCGAGTCATTGGAGTGGGCCTTGGGCGGTGGACCTAGAAGCGGTAGCGGAGCTGTAGGGTGAGGGAGCCGGGGTGTCCGCTACCCGGATCAAGGGGCTCAAGCACTTGCACGTACTGGGTGCTCAGCGACCACCCAACGGCCGGCTCCCAGCGGACGCCCATGAGTGAGTTGAGCCCGGTCTCTCGGTCCTTGTCCGTCGCGACAACCTGGACCCAGGCGAGGATCGTCTCCTCCGGGTTGCGCCAGTTGACCTCCCCCAGGCCGCGCGTGATGTCCACCGAGTCATTGTCCTTCCCCGTGGAGAACTCGGCGAAGAAGCCCATCGGTCCGCGATAGACCTGAGCGTCGAGTCCGAGACGAGTGCGGGGCACGATCCCCCCAGGGGTCTGGAACTCTCCGTCCACAAAGGACAGGCCGAAGACCTCGGCCCCGTCGCGCGGGGTACCGAGGCGGCCGCTGAGGACGCCGCTGCCGCCATCGTCGCGATACTCGTTGCCCGAGCCGCGGCTCCAGGCGAACTCGTACTCGAGGGCGGCGAGGTCCCCATTGACGGTCGCTCCCCAATCGGCCTTCAGGCCGAAGTTGCCGCCGTGGGTGTAGTCACGGAGCGTCCCGTTGGTGTTGATGGTCTGCTCAAGGCCGTAAGGGAGCTCGAAGTGCCCGACCCGCAGATTGAGTGCGCCGTCTTGCAGCAGCTTGAAGTTGACGTTCGCGATCCTCCAGATCAGCTCCCAGTCGTCCGGGCCGTCAAAGACCGGCGGGGTCGGCACGAGATCATTGGCCCGGGTCATGTACGGCTGGAACAGCAGCGTGGC
>CAJQPT010000171.1 GCA_905480285.1 uncultured bacterium | reverse complement strand
AGGAATATCTGGATCACTGCCTGGGCAGACGGGGCGGCCCCTTCGTCGACGCCATCCGCCGCGCGAGCAAGCTCACCGAAGCCCAGCGTGGACGCGACCCCCGCTCGCAGGACATCTCTTCGGGTCGGTCGGAAGGGGTGCAAGGTCATGGCAGGAGGGGCAGCGCGTGGACTCGGGCCCTGCCGGGGGCTTGGTCACCCGGCACCCGTCGCTGCCGACCCAGCATAGGCGCCACGCTCGATATCGGGGGCGGGTCCAGCGAGCCCCCCACTGGAGAGTCATTGCATGACCCGTGGCGAGGTGACAGCATCCCTCCGGGCGACGGCGTCGCTCACTCTGCCTTGGATTCGCCCCGCCCCCCCGCCTGCCCAAGCCCGACCTCATCGCCGCAGGGTTCAGCCCAGGAGGCCAGCGCCTCCCCCCGCAGGGCCACCCCGCCGCCTGGGGACCGCGTGGACCTCAACGCGCTGCCCAGCGCCGGCGAGGGCCCCTGGCTCGTTGCCCCGTGGGCCCGACTCACCGCCGGCCTCCTGCTTTGCGCCAGCGCGGCTGGAATGGCCGTCGCGCTGACGCTGCCCACGATCTGGTACCAGACCATCGGCTACCCCGAGGAGGTCTATTCGATCCTGGGGGGCATCCGCGCCCTTTGGGAGGACGGCACCCCCGTCCTCAGCATCGTGGTGTTCGCCTTCTCCATCGTGCTCCCGCTCTTCAAGCTGTGCGTGGCCGGGAATATTGCCGTGCGAGGCACCGCCACCGCCGGATCCGCCTCGATGCTCCGCAGGCTCCACGCCGCCGGCAGGTGGTCCACCCTCGACTTCTGGGTGGTGGGGCTCTTCGTCAGCGCCGTCCAGCTCGGCGTCACCCGTAGCGAGACACGATCAGGCATCCACGTCTTCATGCTCGCCATGGTCGCGGGGATCATCGCCACGCGGGTTCTGGCTGGCGCCCTGCCGGACAGGTTGCGCGCCCCGACCCCAACCCCAACCCACCGAACACCGCGCCCACGGGTGGGCCTGCCCACGGGCCCGATGGTGGGCCGTGTCGTCCACTTGGGCGCGAGTCTCTGCCTCGCGGCGGCGCCGCTGCTCATGCTGCTCAGCATCCAGAAGAGCATTCTTCTGAAGCACGACCTCTCCATCGCGAGCGCGATCGCCCAACGGGCCGCAGGCGGGGAGGTGTGGCTGACCCTCGGGCTCGTCATCTTCATGCTGCTGATTCCTGCTGCTCGGGCGCTCGCCGCCGGGGTCGGGCACTGGTCCAGGACTCGCCCGAGCCGCCGCGCCTGCGCCCTCGAAGACGAGCTGCGCCGAGGGTCCATGCTCGACGTCCTCCTGCTCGCGCTCTTCATCGTTGCCTCGAAGCTGGATGACCTCGCCACCGTGGAGCTCGGCGCCGGAGCCGCCGCCCTGGCGGGCGCCGCGCTCCTCGGCGCCCTCGACTCCGCCCTGCTCGGGAAGCGAGTCCGAGACGAGGGGACCGTCGAAGACGTCCCCCGCTGAGACGACTGCCCGCCCAACGCGCCCTCCCATGCCGCAAACCGGTCCCCGTCGACCAGTTCATGGAACGAGCATGTGGGCGGTCCAGCCGCGGGCCCAGCCGGGGGCTACCATTCAGCCCATGCGCGCGGCATCTGTCACTCTCCCGGTCACCCTCTTCTTTGCGAGCGGGGCCGCAGCCCTCGCCTCCCCGTCGAGCCCAGGGGCGGCCACTCCCTCCCAGCCAGCCCTCGCGTCCGGCCAGCAGCCGAACGTGGTCATCCTGCTGGCCGACGACCTCGGTTACGGCGACCTTAGCTGCTACGGCGCGCCGCTGATCTCGACCCCGCGGCTGGACGCCATGGCCAGCGAGGGCGTCCAGATGGAGTCGTTCTACGTCCAGCCGCGCTGCTCTCCAACCCGCGCCGCACTCCTCACCGGCCTGACCCCCCAGCGCATGGGGATCTTCACGGCCCTCTCGCAGTGGAGCGAGTACGGGATGAGCTCGAGCGAGATCACGATCGCCGAGATGATGCTCGGCGCCGGGTACCGCACTGGCTACTTCGGCAAGTGGCACCTCGGCGACTCTCCCTCGCAGCTCCCCCAGAGGCAGGGCTTCGAACACTACCTCACCAGCCCCTGGGGCCACCTCGCCGAGCCCAACGCCTACGCTGACTCCACGAGTCCGGTCTGGGAGTGGGAGCCCGACGCGCGCTTGAGCACCGACCGCTTCACCGCCCGCACCCTCGACTTCATCAGCGAGTCCGTGCAGCTCGGCGCGCCCTTCCTCGCCGTCCTCGCCTACTCCACCCCCCACGTCCCGGCGATCTCCAGCCCGGCGTTCGACGGGGTCAGCGCGGACGGCCGCGAGTACGGCGACGCCGTGGAGGAGCTCGACCACAGCGCGGGGCAGGTGCTCGACCTGATCGACAGCCTCGGGATCGAGGACGACACGCTGGTGATCTTCCTCTCCGACAATGGTCCTGCGGGCCCCTTCAATCCGTATCAGGCCGGCTCCACCGGGGGCCTCCGCGGCGCCAAGGGGAGCACCTTTGAGGGCGGCATCCGGGTCCCGTTCATCGCCAAGTGGCCGTCGAGGATCCCGGCGGGCCTCCTCCTCAACGACCTCGGCGCGGACGTGGACCTGACCCCGACCATCCTCGAGGCCGCGAACATCGCCGCGCCGCCCCAGGTGAGCTTCGACGGGGTGAGCCTCCTCTCGACCATCACAGGCGGCCAGCCCGCATCCCCCCGCGCGCTCTTCCGCGGCGCGGGACTGTCCCTGGACGCGATCCGGTTCGGCCAGTGGAAGCTTCGCCAGGGAGAGCTCTTCAACCTGGTCACCGATCCGACCGAGACCACCGACGTGTCGGCGCAGTTCGGGGGTATCGCCGCCCTCTTGCAGGCCGACCTGGACAACTTCCGCGCCGACGTGAGCTCGAATGCTCGCGCACCCGAACCCCGCTCGACCTTCATCGGGGTCTGGAACCCAAGCCTCGGGCTGCCGAACTCCGGCCCGCTCCTCCCGGGCCAGCTGTGGGATTCCCCGCAACAGCCCTACCCCAGCTGGCAGGTCGTGGACCTGGACGCTTCGGCCGACCTGGAGATCGTGCCTCGAACCGGCCCCGGGCCCGGCGATCTCACGAACCGGGTGATCCGGGCCGCAGCCCCGAGCACCGAGCTCCGGCTGGTCCGACAGGGCCTCCCTGCCGAGGCGAGCTCCGCCTTCAGCGTCGCCCTCTGGACCAGGAGTATCGAGACCCAGCCGAGCCAGGAGCTCGCCCTCCTGGATGTGGGCGACGCCGCTGAAGGCGTCTCCATCACCGTAGGTGACGGCGGCCTCCTGGGCGACGACCCGGGCCCCGGCGTGGCCGATGACCTCCGGGTCCGACTGCGGGGGTCGCAGTCCGGTAACGCCACCACCGTGACGGTTGACCTTCCCAGCCAGTGGACCACCGAGCTCGTTCACCTCATGGCGACCTATGACGAGACGAACGATCTCGTCGTGTACCTGCAGGGCACCGAGGTCGCTCGTGTTCCGTCGCAGTCGGGCCCGATCAACAACGTGCCCACCGCCGAGTGGACGCTCTTCGGGCGGCAGGGGGCCCTCGGGGCTTCAGGGGGCGCCGGACCTGCGCCCTTCGACGCACAGACGTGCATCGGGGAGCTGGGCGGCGTCACCGTCCAGAGCCGCGCCATGTTCCGCCAGGAGGTGGAGCGCAACCTGTGCCGACACGTGAAGTACTCCTACTGCAGCTCTCGCCAGAACTCTGTCGGCGATTACGCGAGCCTCGACCTCGCCGGGCGCTTCTTCCTCGAAGCGGAGGATCTCCAGGTTCGGGTCAGGAACATCCCGCCCAACACGTTCGGCTTCATGCTCGCCTCGCGAGCTCAGCGCAGGCTTCCGGTGGCGAGCGGGTATGTCTGCCTCGCTGACCCCATCTTCCGAATCAGCGACCAGGTCACCCAGGCCGACGGCACTGGCTCCGTCAACTACACCGTTGACCCGCTCCTCGCTCCGGCGGCGCTGGACCTCCAGAACTCCACGTACATGAACTTTCAGTACTGGTATCGAGATGGTGGCGCGTCCAACTTCACCAACGCGGTGAACGTGATCTTCTGCCCCTGAGAGCTCGGCGCTGCCCCGATCCGGGATCCAAGACCGACGCCGCCTCGTAGACCCACGGGCAACAGCGCAAGTCCGAGGTGAGATCAGGCCGATAACCTAGGTAGTCACCCGGATCGCCTGCCACCGATGCCCGACCTCTTCTTCGATAGGACCGCCCCGACCGTCACGGTCGCCACCGACGACGCCACCCTGAGCCAGGGGTGTGTCGTCGACGCTGGCTTCTCAAGGGTCCATGTGCGCTTTGAGGGGCCAGAGACTCCGTCCTATGCGATCGCCGCAGGCGTCAACCTGAGCTTCTCCTCGAACGGCTCCATCGCGGGCGTCGAAGCAGCGGGCCGCGTGATCGAACGTCGAGAAGGGGACGCCTCCCGGCTGTACGTGATCCAGGTCCCGCCCGAGATCTCCCGGCGCGTCCTCCAGGCCGAAGGGCTCCGCAACGACTACCGGCTCGAGACGGCCCGGCATCCGGAGGCGAGAGCTCGACTCCGCGTTGGCGACGCGGAGTGGCTCCCGGTGACGCTCAAGAATATCTCCATCTCGGGCGCGGCGATTCTCATCTCACCGAGGGATGAGACCGCCATCGCCGGATTCGTTGAAGCCGAGCTCGAACTGACGCTCAACGATCAGTGGATCCACGTCCTGCCCGCGCGGATCGTCCAGCGCCGACTTGAGGGGGCGCGCGCCAACTGCGGCATGACCTTTGAGTGGCCAGCGACCGCCGGCATCGCGGAGCTCGAACGAGAGCTCCGCTCGTGGATTCAAGCCGAGCAGGTCCGCTCGCGCACGGGCCGCCTGCGGTCCGCCTGAGCCTCGGCGGATAGGCCGCGGATTCGCGGCGGGGGCGCAGATCTGGACTTGCTCAGACACGCCCCCCTGTGGTGGACTGCGGAGCAAGGCCCGCCAGAGAGGTCCGTCCGAGAGACGCGGCCGACCAGGCCTGCCGTAAGGCCCCGCCGGCCACCGCTTCGCTGATGCCCCAGCTCACCCCCTTCCAGCCCCGGCTCGCAGCGCTCAACCAGACCGGAATCTGGAAGCACTGGGCCGGGCACCTGGTCGCCCCGGCGTACCAACACTCGGTCTCCACGGAGTACTACGCCATCCGCAACTCGGCGGCGCTGCTCGACACCTCCCCGCTCTACAAGCTCCGCTTCGCCGGGCCCGACGCGGAGGGGCTGCTGAGGCACGCCATGGTGCGCGACGTGGGCCAGGTCGCCGACGGGAGAGCCCAGTACACCTGCTGGTGCGACCACCGGGGTTACGTCCTCCAGGACGGCGTCATCCTTCGTCTCTCGAGCGACGAGTTCCTGCTGACCGCGGCGGAGCCCACCCTCAAGTACTTCCGTGACCTCGCCACGAGCCTCGGCATGGATCGCTCGGTGGTCACCGACGTCTCGGCCGACTTCGGGATCCTGGCCCTCCAGGGGCCCCTCTCCCGGCGCATCCTCGCCCGCCTGACCGGCGCGGCCGCGGGCCTGCGCTACTTCGGCGTCACCCGCTGCTCTGTCGCCGGGCACGACGTCACCCTGTCGCGCACCGGCTACACCGGAGATCTCGGCTACGAGCTGTGGGTCCCCCGGGGCGGCGCCCTCCAGGTGCTGGACGCGCTCCTCGACGCCGGCCGCGGAGACAACCTCACCCTGATGGGCACCACCGCGCTGAAGATGGCGCGGGTGGAGGCGGGCCTCCTCCTGATGGACGTGGACTTCCACTCGGCGCGCCACGCCTGGGTCGACGAACAGCGGGAGACCCCCACCGAGCTCGGTTGGGGCTGGATGCTCCGGACCCTGGATCGAAGCGACCGGGACTTCGTCGGGCGAGAGGCCATCGCCCGAGAGCTGGCCAGCGGATCTTCGCGCTGGACCACCACGGGGCTCGCCGTCGATGTGCACGACTACGAGCGGGTCCACGAGGAGGCGGGCGTGCTGGCCCCCCGCCACGAGGTCTATGAGGAGACCACGATGAGCATCTACAGGCGCAGTGAGACCCCTTGGGACCATGCGGGATACGCCACGAGCTTCCACTACTCATCGCTCCTGCGGCGACCCCTCGCCCTCGCCAAGATCCCTCTGGAGCTCGCGGTCAAGGGCACCGAGCTCGACCTCGAGCTGACCGTCATTCGGCGCCCCCGGAACGTCCTCGCCCGAGTCCACGGAGCGGCGTTCTTCAACCCCGAGCGCAAGACAGCGAACGCCGAGGAGGTCCAGAGCACATGAGCGCAGCACCTGGCAGCGAGCCCCCGCGCTATGACGCGGTGGTGATCGGCGCTGGCCACAACGGCCTGGTGCACGCGAGCTACCTCGCGCGCGCGGGGATGAAGACGCTCCTCCTGGAGCAGCGTCACCTGGTCGGCGGCGCAGCCATCACGGAGGAGCTGCTGCCCGGCTTCCAGTTCACCACCTTCTCCTACGCCATCAGCCTGCTGCGCCCCGAGATCGTGGACGACCTCGACCTCGTGGAGCACGGCCTGATGGTCCTCCCGCTGGCGAACACCTTCCAGCCTGGGCTGGACGGCGAGCACCTCCTCCTGGGCCCGGACGCGGACGCCAACTACCACGAGATCGCCCGCTTCTCCGCGGAGGACGCGGAGGCCGCGCGGGACCTCGACCACCTGATCGCGCGGCTCTGCGTCGCCCTGAAGCCGTGGATGGATCGCATCCCGCCGAACTCCCGGAGCGACGACCCCGCCGAGCTCGCCTCCCTCGCCGAGCTGCGCGCCTTCATGGACGGGCTGGACCCGGAGGTCCGGGCCCTTGGCGAGCAATTCGCGACGAGCAGCGCGGCCGACATCCTGGACGGCACCTTCGAGCATGACCTCGTGAAGGCCCTCTACGCCTCGAGCGGCATCATCGGCAGCATGGTCAGCCCGCGCGACCGCGAGTCGGGCCTCATCTGGCTCTTCCACAAGATGGGCGAGTACGACGGCTCCCCCGGGTCCTGGGGCTTCCACAAGGGCGGAAACGGCGGCTTCACCCAGGTCCTCGCGCGGTCCTGCGAGGCCTTCGGCGGTGAGATCCGCACGGAGGCGCGCGTCGAGCGCGTGGTCCATGAGGGCGGCGTCGTCCGGGGCGTGGAGCTCGCGGGCGGAGAGCGCATCGAGGCGCCCGTGGTGGTGAGCGCCCTGGACCCGAGGCAGACCTTCACCCGGCTGGTGGACGCGGGCGACATGCCGGCTGACCTGATCGAGCACCTCGAGGACTACAAGTACCAGGGGAGCGCCTCGAAGGTGAACTTCGCACTCTCAGCCCTCCCGACGTTCCCTGGGCTCGAGGACCGAGCCGACCTCTTCCGCGGCTTCACCAACCTCGGGCCCTCAATGGACTACCTGCACCAGGCGTTCACCGAGGCCAAGGACGGCCGGTTCAGTCGCCGGCCCTTCATCGACTGCTGCATTCAGTCCACGGTGGACCCGGAGATGTCGCCGCCGGGCAAACACGTCATGTCGTGCTTCGTCATGTACACGCCGTACAAGCTGGCGGAGGGGACGTGGGACGACCAGCGCGAGGCGCTCGGTGACACCGTCCAGGAGACCCTGGAGGAGTTCTTCCCGGGCTTCAGCGAGCTCGTGCTCCACCGCGAGGTGGTGACCCCGCTCGACATCGAGCGGACCGTAGGCCTCTCAGAGGGCAACATCTTCGCCGGAGAGCTCTTCGACTCTCAGCTCTTCTTGAGCCGCCCCGCGCCCGGCTGGAACCAGTACCGGACGCCGATCAGCGGCTACTATCAGTGCGGCTCGGGCACCCACCCCGGAGGCTGCGTCTCCGGCGGCCCCGGCATGCTCGCCGCGCGCCAGGTGTTGGGCGACGTGCAGAAGGGCGCCTGAGGGAGGTCCAGCGCCGTGGAGCGGCGCGGGGGAAATTCTCGCTGGCATTCCAAGGCGAGCGCGGCGCAAGCTCTGCCCATGCCCCAAGTCAGCATCACGGAGCTGTGGCTCCCGATCCTCCTCGCCGCCGTCGCCGTCTTCGTGATCAGCTCGGTGATCCACGTCGCCTCACCACTCCACAAGTCGGACTACAAGCCGCTCCCGGACGAGGAGCGGCTCCTCGAGGCCATGCGGGAGGCCGGGCTCGAGCGGGGCGGCTACGCGTTCCCCTACGCGAGCTCCATGAAGCAGATGGCAGAGGATGGCTTCATCGCCGCGCAGAACCTGGGCCCGGTCGGGTTCATGCAGGTTCTGCCGAAGGGCCCCATCAAGATGGGCGGCTCCCTCACGATCTGGTTCCTGTACTCCGCGCTGCTCGCCACCTTCGCGGGCTACATCGGCACCCTCTGTCTCGAGCGCGGCGCGAACTACCACGAGGTCTTCCGGGTCACCGGGACCGTGGCATTGCTGGGCTTCGCAACGGCGCCGATCCAGGACTCCATCTGGCGCGGCGTCCAGTGGGCCGTGACCGCGCGCTTCGTCTTCGGCGGCGTCCTGTACGGGCTGGTGACCGCGGGCGTGTTCGGGGCCATGTGGCCCTCCGCCTGAGCCGCACCTGAGCCGCGCCTCAGCAGGGCCCCCTGCCCGGCCCTCTGCCCGGCCCTCTGCCCGGCCCTCTGCAGGATCCTCGGCAGGGCCCTCTGCGCGTTGCCTGCCCCGTCCCCAGCAGTGTTCAGCGCGGGGCCTGGGCGGCCGCTGGTCGGACCCTGAACAATTCGACGACGGGCTCGGTCCTTGGAGCCAGGGCCCGGAAGGGCGCGTTGGCGCCTTCCCGGACACCGGCGCCTGGCGCCCGAGCGTCGCGCTCAGTCGTTGTCCTTCTTCACCGGCCGGAAGGGATGGACCCAGCCGGCGAACACCCTCGGGCTGCGGGACTGCACCCAGAGCCGGCCGCGCCCCGAGAAGCGGAGCAGGAGCTGGTCCGAGAAGAGGAAGGAGCGCACCTTCTGCGACCGGGTGATCTTGTACTCGAGGGTCGAGTCCCAGGCCACGGCGTAGCCGTTGTCGACCAGGTACTCCTCGTCGTCCAGCTCGACGCATTCCATCGCGCCGTAGGAGTTGAAGAAGAGGGACCCCTGCCCCGAGCAACGCAGCACGAAGAAGCCCTCGTTGAAGAAGCCCTTGAAGCCGTTGAACGAGGAGTCGACGCTGACCCCCTCGCTGGCGGCGAGGAAGGCGCTCTTCTCCAGGAGGATCTCCCCGTCTACCTCGGCGTGCTGGATGTCCCCGCACGCGCCGGGAGCCAGGGTGATCGAGCCCACCTCGCCCTCCGCGGTCCACGTGTTCTGAAAGAAGCTCTCGCCGGCCAGGAGCTTCCGCTTCAGGCCCTGGAGTACGCCCCCGCGGCTCGCGGTCTCCGCGCGGACGTGGACATCCTTCCAGGCCATGGCGCCAGCCTCGGAGACGATCGAGTGACCCGCGGGGAGGGTGACCTCGACGCAGGAGAAGCTCGGGTTGTTCGTGATCTCGTATTCCATGGTCAGCTCCGCCTGGGGGGCAGCATCCGCCCGATCCGTCGCCCAAGGCTCCCCGCGTCATGCGACTGCACCAGCAGCCGCCCCTTGCCCCGCACGCGCATCACCAGGCCCTCACCACCAAGCATGGAGCGAATCCACGACCCGCCGGCCTTGGTGATCTCGAAGTCCAGGGTGTCCTCGAAGGCCACCAGGTGACCGGTGTCGACGATCAGCTCTCCGTCGATGTTCGCCTCGTGAATCGCGCCGTAGGCGCTGACCAGCAGGGGCCCCTCGCCAGTCACGGTGATGGCGAACAGGCTCTCACCCGAGAACAGCCCCTTGAGGCCTTGGCCCTGGGTGTCGAGGTCGAGGCTCGGCGCCGACCCAAGGTAGCTCCCCCCGAAGCAGAGCCAGCGGCTCGAGCCGTCGAGGTCGATCCGGCAAACGTCCCCGGGGAGGCCAGGCGCCAGGTGCACGGTCGAGGCCTTCCCGTCCTTGGCCTCGTAGTTCGAGAGGAAGAAGGACTCCCCCCCGAGCATGGACTTCAGCCCGCTCATCAGGCCGCCCTTGCCGCCCTTCTTGCGTCGTGTCGTCACGTCGATCTCGACGTTGGGGGTGGAGTGAAAGAAGCAGCCCGCCTCGGAGACGAAGCGCTCCCCTGGCTCCAGCTGCACGCTGGCGGAGGCGAAGGCCCCGGTGTCCTTGATTGAAATGTCCATCAGCTCATCAGGTAGGGAGTGATCCAGCCGGCCGTCTCCTTGAGCGTGCGGGTCTGCAGCCAGACCTTGCCGCGTCCCCGCAGCTCCATCACGAGGCCCTCGCCGCTGAAGAGCGTCTGCTTCAACCCGCCGACGGACTTGATCTCGTAATCGAGCGACGGCTCCCAGGCCACGAGGTGCCCGCTGTCCACCGTCATGGAGCCGTCAAGGTCGCGCTCGACGATGCCGCCGAACGCGTTGAAGAGGAGGTCTCCGTGCCCCTTGGCGAAGAGCAGGAAGGCACCCTCACCGCTGAAGAACGACCTCAGGCCACCGAACTTGGTCTTGAGATCGACCGTCGCGCTCGACGCGAGAAACGAGCCCGCCGTGAGGATCAGGGTCTCCCCCTGCAGCTGCCTGTGAATGACCGACCCCGGCGTCCCCGGGACCACGGTGACGAAGCCCCCGGAGTCACTGGAGTACTCCGACATGAAGAAGGACTCCCGACCCAGCGCCGAGCGCGCCACGGAGCGCAGCAGCCCACCTTGCGTCCTCACGTGAAGCTCCATATCGCCGCTCATGCGACTCATGGCCCGCCCCTCGCAGATCAGCTTCTCGCCAGGGTCCAGGACGCACGTGGCCTCGCCAAAATCAGGGTTTCCTCGGACGCGGATCTTCATGGCTTGAGGGTACGGTGCGGTGCGGCCCATCCGAAGGATTCCCAAGGCATCCGGAGTCCACGGCCCTCCCCACACGCCCTGCCTGCCCATGCGCCACTACACAGCACTCGCCCTGACCTCGCTCCTCCTGGCCGCATGCGGTCAGGCGCCCTCCTCCGAGCCCGAGCTGCGGTGGCTCAAGGGGAATACCCACACGCACACCCTCTGGAGCGACGGGGACGCGGCCCCCGAGCAGGTCGCGGCCTGGTACGCCGAGAACGGCTATCAGTTCCTCGTGCTGTCCGACCACAACATCTACCAGGACCACGAGCGCTGGTTCCCCGTGGCAGAGGACGGCGTCGGACGGCTCAAGCCCTCCGAGGTGGACCTGCTGATCACCCGCTTCGGGGCGGACAAGGTGGAGCTGCGCGGCGAGGCGGGGGGCCGGGAGATGCGCCTGCGAACCCTGACCGAGCTCAAGGCCGAGGTCGAGCGAGCGCCCGAAGGGGGCGCGGGCGGCTTCCTCCTCCTCCCCGGCGAGGAGGTCACCTCCAGCTTCGAGGGCCGACCGGTCCACATCAACGCGGTGAATATCGACGGGGTCCTGCCCGCGCTCCAGCGCGCCTCGATTGTGGAGCTCATGAGCGACACCTTGCGCTCCATCGAGGAGGCCGGGGCCGCCTCCGGACGGCCCGTCTTCGGGCACCTCAACCACCCGAACTTCGGGTGGGGCGTGACCTGGGAGGAGGTCGCGGCCGTCAAGGAGGAGCGCTTCTTCGAGGTCTACAACGGGCATCGATCGACGCGCAACCACGGCGACTCCGAGCACCCGTCCACGGAAGAAATCTGGGACCGCGCGCTCTCGCGGCGGCTCAGCGGACCGGATGGCGCCTCGCTGCTCTATGGCGTCGCGACCGACGACGCGCACCACTACCACGGAAACCTCACGTCGCCCACCGGGCGCGGTTGGGTCATGGTCCGCGCGGGGTCGCTCGACCGCGACGCCGTCACCGACGCCATGAATCGCGGGGACTTCTACGCCTCGAGCGGCGTGGTCCTGGAGGAGCTGGAGGTCACCGGGGACCGCTACCGCCTGCGGGTCAAGGCAGACGGCGACGCCAGCTTCCGGATCCGCTTCATCGGCACGCGCCAGCTCGACGGCGTCACGGGGCCGGTGGGCGAGGAGCTCATGGCCTTCAGCGGCAACGAGGCCGAGTACCGCTTCAGCGGAGACGAGCTCTACGTGCGCGCCCAGATCACCTCGACCAGGCTCCACCCCCGGCCCTACCTCGAGGGCGACCACGAGATGGCCTGGACTCAGCCGGCGAGGCCGAGCCTCCGATGAGCGCCAGCACACCGGAGGCCAGCTGCCCAGCGCCCATTGAATGGCGCCCGCCCGCAGGCTGGACCCGCTTCCGCGTGATCGACGCACACACCGCCGGGGAGCCCCTGCGGGTCATCACCGGGGACTACCCGGAGCTCGAGGGCTCCACGATCCTGGAGATGCGCCGGGACGCCAAGGAACGCCACGACGCCGTGCGCCGTGCCCTCATGCTCGAGCCGCGCGGGCACGCCGACATGTACGGCTGTGTCCTGACCCGGCCGGTCACCGAAGACGGGGACGTGGGCGTGCTGTTCCTCCACAACGAGGGCTACAGCACCATGTGCGGGCACGGGATCATCGGCCTCGTGAAGGTGGGGCTCGACTGCGGGCTCCTCCAGCTCCCCGCCGGCCAGGAGGTCCTCCGCATCGACTCCCCAGCCGGCCGCATCACCGCCCGCCCGGCCATGACGGCGGAGGGGGTCGGCGACGTTTCCTTCGAGAACGTCCCCTCCTTCCTCCTTGCGGGAGCCTGCTCCATCGACGTCCCGGGCCTGGGCCCGGTGACCTACGACCTGGCCTACGGCGGCGCGTTCTATGCCTATGTGGACGCGGGGTCCGTTGGCCTGCGGGTGGACCCCTCCCAGGTGGACCGGCTCATCGCCGTTGGCATGGACATCAAGCGGGCGATCATGGCGGCCCACGCCTTCGCCCACCCCGACGGAGACGAGGACCTCAACTTCCTCTACGGCGTGATCTTCACCCAGCCCGCGGACGGCGGCGCCCACCTGCGGAACGTGTGCATCTTCGCGAACGGGGAGGTCGACCGCTCTCCCACGGGGACCGGAGTGAGCGGCCGGGCCGCCATCGAACACGCCCGCGGCCGGCTCAACGTCGGGGAGCCCCTGGTCATCGAGAGCCTGATCGGGACGCGCTTCTCGGTCCGAGCGGCCCGCGAGACCCGCGTCGGAGACCTCGAGGCCATCGTGCCGGAGGTCACCGGGAGGGCCTACATCACGGGGATCAATGAGCTGCTCATCGAGCCCCACGACCCCCTGGCAGGCGGGGTCTTCCTGCGCGGCGGGGACCCCACCGGAGGGCGCTGATCCGCAGAACCCCCTGAGGCCCTTGCGCCCCTCAGCCCGCGCCGAGGAGCCCTGCGGCGCCCGCGAGGAAGCCGAGCGCGCCGGCCGCAGGGATGACCGCGAGCACGTCCACCTTGAAGCGCACCAGCGCGACCAGCGACGCGGCGAAGATCACGGCGGTCACCCCCAGCCCCCCGGCGTCGCCGCCCTGGGCCACGATGGCGGCCTCGAGGATGACCCAGGCCGCCGTGAAGATCAGACCGATGACGCCGCAGCGGATGGCTCGCATGGCGGCCTGAATTCCGACGGAGCCCTTCAGTCGATCCAGCGCGGAGGCCGCCGTCACCATCAGCAGCGCCGGCGGGGCGAAGATCGCGAAGGTGGACACGGCCGCCCCGGCCAGGCCGGCCACGTGCTGGCCGATGAAGGTGGCGCTGATGAGGATCGGGCCCGGGGTGACCTGACCCAGGGCGATGCCGTCGATGAACTGCTGCTCGGTCATCCAGGACTGCTGGAGCACGACCACGTCCTGGATCATGGGGATCATCACGTACCCCCCACCGAACAGCATCACGCCGAGCCCCCCGAAGGTCAGGCCCAGGCGGAGCAGTCCGTCCTCCGCGATGTCCAGGGGGAGGACCGACAGCACCGGCAGCGCAGCAAGCGCGAGCACCGTGAGCACGAGGGGAAGCGGGGAGCCGTGGGCCTTCAGGGGCGCGCTCGGCAGGTCCTTGAAGTGCCCACGGAACAGGAGTTGACCGAGCAGCCCGTACCCGCCGACCACGCCGAAGGTCAGGAACAGCTTCAGCTCCCGTGGTGCGAACAGCAGCAGCCCCGCGGCCACGAGGGCGAGGGTCCACTCCACCCGGCCCACCAGGGCCTTCTTCGCCATCCGGTGGACAACCGCGGCGATGATCGCGGCGACCGCCGGCGTGACCCCGGCGAAGACCGCTCCCAGGGCCGGCACGTCGCCGTACTGGAAATACACATGGGTCAGCCCGACCATCAGCACGAACGCCGGCAGGATCACCCCTGCGGCGGAGACGACCGCACCCGGCAGCCCGCGGAGGCGAAACCCCACGTAGGCCACGACGTTCACGGCCAGCGGACCAGGGAGCAGGTTGCCCAGTGAGATGCCGTCGAGCATCTCCTCGTGCCTCAGGAGCTTGCGCCGCTCGACGAAGACCGACTCGATGACGGCGACCAGCGACATGAAGCCGCCGAAGGCCACACAGCCAATCTTCAGGAACGCGATGAACAGCGCGCCGAGGGAGAGACGCGCTCCCTCCACATCGCCTTGATCCTTGGGGTCCGACATATCCACTCCTGCGGCACAGCGTTGCCCGGCGCCCGGGGTGGCAACGGAAAGCCTCACAGGGGCCGCCCGGACGGGCGGACCCAGAGGATAATCCAGGCCGCCCTCCCCGACCGAGCCCGATCTCTCGGGAGCCGGGGGCGTTCACCTCCCAAGGGCCGCCTCGCTCAGGTCGCTCCGGCCGCCCCCGGGACCACGAGCGCCCCGTCGGACTCGGCGCCACACCCCTCGCAGAAGGGGAGCAGCGAGTGGCGCGGCGCGGAGCACTCGCCACAGGCCTCGAAGAGCCCGGTGCCGCAGCTCGGGCAGCTGAAGTCCACACGGCCCTCCGGAGCCAGCGGGCCGGCGGGCTCCTGCGGCGCTCGGCCCCGTCGCTTCGCGGCGGGCGTCCCCTGGATCGGTGTCCGACTCAGCTTGAACGCGCAGACCGGACAGACGCTCTCCATGTAGGCCGCCCGATTGCGGGCGAGCACGAGCGACGGGCTGGGCGACGTTGACTTGCGGATGATCCACGCGAGAAAGGCGATGACGATGCCGATCGCGGTGACGATGGCGATGTATTTGAAGTACTCCGCAGGGAACTGCTCGAACATCTCGTAGCCGAGGGTCCAGAACGTCGCCACGAGGAAGGAGAGGTAGATGGGCCGCCACGGGTGCCGCCAGCGCCTTCGGACCGTCGCAGCCGCGACGAGAAACAAGGGGATCAGGATCCCCAGCCGCACGCTGGCCTCAATGAGGGCCCGTGCCCGCTGCCTCGCCCGGAACTCCTTCTGGATCGGCGCCTCCGCCGACCCCTTTCTGGTCTCCAACTCGGTCCGCTTCTGCTGAAGCTCGAACAGGGTCCTGTTCGCGGACTGGATCTCGATGTTGGCCTCGCGGTACTTCCCCTGTGAGGACAGGAACGTTTCCTGGGCCATGGCCAGTGCCTCCCGCTCGACCTCGGATGGAACGCTGCCCTTCTCCAGCGCGAGCCGCTGGAGGTTCATCATCTGCTCCATGACCTTGCCCGAGCTCTCCACGTCGCGCTGCAAGACGCCCTGAATCTGCTCCTGGCGCTTGATCCTCAGCTCGAGCAGACCCACCTCGTGGTTGACCCCTCGCAGCTCCGCAATCAGCTCCGAAGGCATGCCCGCCGCGTAGACCTCGTCGTAGTCCACCGGGTTCATCCGCCCGACGTCCTCGAGCAGAAACGCCAGCAGCCAGATCCAGAGGAACGAGAGGAGGGACGCCAGGAAGAAGGCGCCGAACCTGGCGCCGCGAGTGGCCGGGGGCGCCGGCGGCGCGGGGGAGGTTTGCTCCATGGCCTTCAACCTACGGGGGCCCCTGTTCCGCCGCACGCTCCTTCCGACCATTGGCGCTCGCATCCGGACCCGGCCAGTGGGTATCAAGGGGGACCGGAGGTCGTCCGGTGAGCACGTTGGGGACCCTGCACTTCAGATCACTTGACCTGGCCGCGCGCCGCGGCACGCTCCTGGCGGGAACATTCCTGTGCGCCGCCCTCGCTCCAGGCTGCGATCACGAGCGCCCCAC
>CAJQPT010000170.1 GCA_905480285.1 uncultured bacterium | reverse complement strand
GTTGTTGAAGCTCGGTCCGCAGATGAAGAACCCGAAGGAGTTGGCCGGGAGGGCCGAGGCGCGCAGGGTCTTCAGGGCGGTGGTCGAACGGTCGCCGTACATCGTCAGGAAGCTGCGGTCGCCGGTGCTGTTGGGGTTGCCATAGCCGTACTGGAAGGCCTGGGCCAGGGGCGCGTCAGCGATGAACCGGGCGCCGTGGGCGTTGAGGTCCGTGCCGTCGAACTCGGACCATCCGAGGCCGGCGATGCGGCTGGCCCCGTAGCCGCCCGAGAAGCGGGAGGCGATCGGCGCGTCGCTGAAGAGCGCGGGGAGCTCCGTCACCAGGGTCCGGCGCTCCGAGATGGCGATGAAGCGTCCCTCGGTCAGGTCGAAGGTCGTGATGAAGGTCGTCGGGTCGAGGGCGTCGGACTCCTGGTAGGTCACGATGAAGTCCTCGGCCGTGGTCCCGATGCGGGCGGCACCCTGGGGCAGGTCCATGTCCGCGTTCTCGCTGAGCTGGAGCTCGCGGAGCGTCCCGACCCGGTTGCCGTTCCGGCAGAACATCACGAGGGTGTCCTCCACCAGCGACGGAGTGCGCTCGAAGACGATGGCGTAGGTGGGGTCCAGAGCGTCCAGATCGAGGGCGTCAGAGACGTCGATCTCGCTGACCTGGTCGCCGGCGGGCGCCGTCCAGAGGTCCTCGGGCGAGCCGATGATGCCGCCGGCGGCGTCCAGCTGGACACCGCGCACGGACTCGATGCCCGTGGCGTTCTCGACGGACCGGTAAGCCACGTTCCAGACGTTGACCGTGCTGGGGTTACCCGTGGACGGGGAGATGACCACGTTGGTGCGCTCGTACGCGCCGTTGTCGAAGAAGCTCACCGGGCCGAGCGTGCCGTCCGCGGCGACGGTGCGCAGCCGCGGCAGGGTCGAGGTGGAGAACTGGCGCTCCCAGACCACGGCGAACACCGAGCCCGCAGCGGTTGTGCTGTTGCCACCGACGTCGGGCCGGAAGTTGTCCCAGGACGCGGTGGCCTCACCGATCACGATCGCCGGACCGAGCACGTCGGTGGGGACGTCGAGGATGCGCCCCATGATCTCCGAGTAGCCGGTGATCAGGTGCTCGCGCTCGGCGACCACGAGGAACTTGTCGGAGCTGTTGAGGTTGGCGATCTCCGGGTTGGTCCAGTCCTCGTTGCTGCTGTCGATGTACCGGCTGCTCACGTCCAGCCCGGCCGAGTCGACGGTCGTGCTGTAGATGTCCATGTCGGTCCCCGAGAAGGTGTCCTCGTAGACGTAGGTGAAGCTGTCCGTGGATCGGTCGTAGGCGAGCGCGATGTTGGCCTGGTCTCCCGCGACGTCGTCGACCACGAAGGTGGAGAGGATCGGGTCCACGACGATGGGGCCCTGCGCAGTGCGGAGGAAGTCCCCGGAGACCGTCAGCGAGAGCTTGTCGCCGTCAAGAGAGGCGGGCACCGAGGCCGTCCGGCCCGTGCCGTCGAGCACGATGGCGGCGCTGTAGGTCATGCCGCCGCGGGCACCGGAGAAGTGGAAGCCGCCGCCGTCGGCGGCCTTCTGGAGGTCACTCTTGACGTTCAGCTCGAGGACGAGGTCGCCCTGTGCGCCGGCGGCGTCGAGGACGAAGGACTGCTCGACCGACTGGTTGTCGATGTCATAGACGACGTCGACCGGGCCGCGATCCAGCACGATGCGGTCGCCGTCTCGTGAGACGGCGGCGTCCGCGTCGAGGTCGAGCCTGCGGCCGTCGAGGACCGCCGACTCGAGGCGGAACTCCACCGGCCAGTTCCGCTCGGCGTCGGCGCCGAGGAACGGGATGAAGGTGAAGCCGTCGCGGGAGGCGCGGGCCTTGTAGTCGCGGCCGCGGATCCAGGTGCCGTCGGCGTGCTGGGTGTAGTGGACACGGGAGCGGTCCGGGGCGAGGCTCGGGGCCGCGGCTTCGGCCGCAGCGAGCTCCTCGTCCGAGAGCCCGGTGAAGACCTCGGGGGCCGCCGCGTCGAGGAAGCGCTGTCCCTCTCTGGCGGGGCTCGCGAGGTCGAGCCCGTGGCCGAGGTCCGCGCGGCGGGCCTCGGTCTTCTGGCCGGCTTCGCTGGCGATGGCTCCGAGGGTCGGGCCCTTCAACGGCGAGGTGGGGAGCTGCTCTGCGGTGCGCTGACCGAAGGCCGGGAGGGCCAAGCAGGCGGCGGCGAAGGAGAACAGGGTGGTGGTGTGGAGCTTGGTGTTCATCGGATTGGGGGAGGCTTGAGGTGGGGTGTTGGGTTGGGCCCGTTGGCCCGGACACCCCCAAGTGCGCTCCACCGATCGAACCGGACCGGCGATCCCAAGATCCGTCCCTCGGAAGCCGTAAGTGGCTGTGAGGTCATGGTCTATTGACGGTGTGGTCCCCCCTGAAGCGGCGCTCCGGGTTCAGACCTTGCCCCCTCGAGCCGCCCAAGGGCGAGAGACACGTCTCGATCTGGGGCCACAGGCCCCTCGGGAGCTGGCGTCGGGCGGCCTCAGCAGGTGCCGCAGGAACCGCCGCCGCAGCCCGCGGCCAGTTCGGCCTCGATGGCGCGCGATGTCGGCGTGACCGACAGGCCGCCCAGGGCGGTGCAGCGCAGCTCGCGGGCCATGCGCTCGGACACCTCACGGTGGGCGTCCAGGACCTCGTCCAGGGGGATGAGGTGGAGGAAGCCCGAGAGGGCGATGTTGGCGCTGGCGATGGCGTTGGCGGCGCCGGTGATGTTGCGGCCGAGGCAGGGCGCCTCGACCCGGTTGGCCACGGGGTCGCAGATGAGGCCCAGCACGTTCTGGAGGGCGTGGCTCGCGGCGCCCAGCGCCGTGGCGGCGCTGCCGCCCGAGAGCTCCACCAGGGCCGCGGCGGCCATGGCGGCGCCCGCGCCGGTCTCGGCCTGGCAGCCGCCGACCTCGGCCGCGAAGCTCGAGCGCGTGGTGACGAAGACCCCGATGAGCCCGGCGGCGAGCATGGCGCGCAGGGTCAGGTCCTCGTCGGCGTTCATGGCCTCGGCTGCCGCCACGCAGGTGGCCGGGAACGTGGCGCAGGAGCCCGCGGTGGGGGCGGCAACGATCACGCCCATGGAGCTCTTCACCTCCATGAGCGCCGTCACGTAGAGGATGGCCTGATTGAGCACGCCGCCGTCATGGAGCTCGCCCGCGGCGAGCTTCTCCGCGAACCGGTGGCTCTGGCGCGGGAGCACGCGGTCGGCGTACTCGGTACCCGCGAGGCCCTCCCTGATTCCCCCTCGGACGATCTGGAGGATGCGCCGCATCTGGTCCATGACCTCCGCCTCGCCCAGGCCGCCGCGGGCGCACTCGTACTCCAGGGCGAAGGACGAGAGGGGGCGGGTGTCGGGGTCGGCGGTCTCCACCATTTCGCCCGCGTGGAGGAAGGGGACGGTCATGCCGGCCCTCGAGCGCACCGGGAGGACGGCGGCCATGCGACGTACACGCCGAACACCCGCGAGCCCGGCGATGTCGTCGTCGGAGAGGGCAGCCTTCCCTTGCGCCGCGACCATGGCGTCTCCGGCCGTCGCCGCCACGTCCACGTCGGACCTCTCCGCCAGCGCCTCGGCGCACCGGGCCGCGTTCCCGTCGAGGTCGATCAGCGTCACGTCGTAGTCGCCCCGCAGGCTCACCGGGGCGCCGTCGATCTCGATGACCTCGATCATCCCGCCGCCGGTGGAGATGGCGACCATCCGGTGCGCCTCGCCGCCGCGCCAGAGCGTCATGCGGTAGGTGTTGGGGTGAGGGTCATCGAGGCGGGCGATCTTGATCTCCAACTCGACCCCGGCCGCCGCCAGGTGCTCCGCTGACTCGCCCAGCCGCGGGTCGTCCGCGTCCCAGCCGAGCAGCCCACCGAAGAGGCCCATGTCCGAGCCCTGGCTGTCGTGGGTGGTGGCCAGCGACCCCTCGGTGTCGAACTCCACCAGGACCCTGTCGGGCTGGCCGCCGACCAGGTCCCTCGCCATGCGGGCGATGCGCACCGACGCCGCAGAGTGGGAGCTCGACGGCCCGCGCATCACCGGACCGACCACGTCGTTGAAGATGCTGGGGGGGAGAGTGGTGGCCATGGGGCCCATGGTATCGCGCCTCGCTGTCCGGTCTCCCAGGTCCCCCGCGAGGGGGCGTCGTCCGCAGGGCTCGCCTCCCAGGCCATATCCCCCGTCGTGGACTCGGAGAGTCGATATGTTCGCCCCGTGAACTTCCTCATCCTCTCCGAGCGGGACCTCCATGAGGCGCTTCCCATGCGCGACGCCGTGGAGGCCATGAAGGGCGCCTTTGGTGCGCTCTTCGCAGGTGACGCGGTCGCCCCCCAGCGGATCCACCTCTCCGTGGAGGACCAGGGCGCCGTCTCGTTCCTGATGGGCGCGTA
The DNA here is from genome assembly GCA_905480285.1 of uncultured bacterium. Lineage (GTDB taxonomy): Bacteria > Planctomycetota > UBA1135 > UBA1135 > Saltatorellus. Next base: position 2,123 of record CAJQPT010000170.1, on the reverse strand, counting down.
TGTCCCGTCCATGGGGCTCGCGACCAAGGTCGTGTCGGTCTTCCCTCGCAACGAGCGGGCCGGCCGGCCTGTGGTCACTGGGTTGGTGGAGGTCCTCGACCCCGAGACCGGGGAGCCCGACGCGCTCATCGACGGGACGGCGTTGACCGCGTGGCGCACCGGCGCCGCCAGCGGCGCGGCCACGGACCTGCTCGCCCGCCAGGACGCCTCGATCGGGGCTCTGATTGGCTGCGGCGGACAGGGCCGCACCCAGCTGCTGGCCATCGACGCGGTGCGCGACCTCACCGAGGTGCGCGTCGCCGCCCGCAGCCTCGACTCCGCGGAGCGCTTCTGCAGCGGCATGCAGGACCAGGTGCAGCCCCGCCTGATCCCGGTGGCCTCCGCCGCGGAGGCGGTGCGAGATGCCGACGTGATCTGCGCGGCGACCACCTCCAGGACCCCGGTGCTCGACGGCGCTGACCTGAAGGATGGGGCGCACCTCAACGGCGTGGGGAGCTTCACCCTCGACATGCTCGAGCTCGACCCGCGTTCCATCGAGCGATCCACCATCTTCGTGGATGACGTGGAGGCGGCCCTCGAGGAGGCCGGAGAGCTGGTGGCCGCCGAGCGCGCTGGGCTGACCGCGCGGGACCAGTGGACGCCCCTCGGGGCCGTGGCCCGTGGCGCCGCGCCCGGACGGAGCCGCGAGGACGAGATCACGCTCTTCAAGTCGGTGGGGCACGCGGTCCAGGACGTGGCCGCCGCGTCCCGGGCTTTGGCCCGGGCGCGAGAGCTGGGACTCGGCCTCACCGTGGACCTCTGAGTGCGGGCGTCACCGCCACCGACCCGAACCCCCAGCCATGAATCGACGCTTTGCCCTCTTCCTCTGCGCCTCCGTCATCGCGCTCAGCTCCTGTCTGGAGTTTGGAGAGGACGTGAGCACCACGAGCCCGTCGCCCGCCCAGGTCGACAGGTGCCGGCGCGTGATGTACCTCTCCAGCGGGCAGGACATCACTCCCCTCGGCTTCGAGCTGCAGGACAGCCTCGACGACCTGATCCACTTCAAGTTCCGCACCGACGCGTCCGCGCCCGCGGAGATCTTCGACCCGTCCATGGTGGACCCCGCCGCGTTCGATCCCGGGCCCTTCGACCCCGCCGCGTGCACCGAGGATTGGTGGGGCGGCGCCGAGGGGGAGCTGTTGGTGCTGGACCACCTCGAGCCCGCCCCGGCGCGCGTCCTCAGCGCGTGGGTCCGGCAGGAAGCGGAAGGGGCGACCGTCTGGGTCCAGTGGATGACCCTCTGAGCTCCGTTCGGTTCGTTCTCGCTCTCCTCGGTTGCGATCCAAGAGACCCACGGTGATCCTCTTCCGGCATGGGGGACGCCACCTTCCACTCCACGCATTGGTCCGTCGTCCGCGGCGGGGCCAGCTCCGACGCCGAGCTTCGCCGCGTGTCCCTCGAGCGCCTCTGCAACCAGTACTGGTTCCCGCTCTACGCCCACCTCCGCCGGAGGGGCCGTGATGCCGACCGGGCGGCCGACCTCGTGCAGGGCTTCTTCGCCCAGCTCCTCTCACGAGACGGGCTCTCGACGGTCAAGGATGACGTCGGCCCCTTCCGGGCGTGGCTGCTGGGCGCTCTCAGGAACCATGAGCGGGACGAGGTCGCCCGCGAGCGGGCGCTCAAGCGTGGTGGGGGGGCGGTGCCTATCCCCATCGACCCTGCGGAGGGGGAGCGCCGGCTCGAGCTCGCGGGGGAGTCCCTCGACGACCCCGCCTGCGCCTTCGACCGGGCCTGGGCCCTGAGTGTCCTCGACCAGGGCCTCCTGCTGCTGGAGCAGGAGATGAAGCGAAGCGGAGACACCCGCACGTTCGAGGTCCTGGGCCCGCTGCTGTCGATCCAGGGCGATGACCGTCCCCGGGAGCAGCTGGCTCGGGAGCTGGGCATGAAGCCGGTGGCCCTGCGGGTCACCCTGATGCGGCTCCGCCGGCGTTACCGGGAGCTCTTGGTCCAGGTGGTGACGGACAGCGTCGGGTCCGCCGAGGAGGCGGGCCAGGAGCTCGAGCTCCTCTCCGCGGCGCTCTCGGGCGAATCTCGAGATCCGGTGTAACGGGGCAGCGGGCCTCCCGTGTGTCACCCTGTCCAGC
>CAJQPT010000169.1 GCA_905480285.1 uncultured bacterium | reverse complement strand
CGTTCATTGCGATACCAGCAAGCTTCCGTGGATAAGCCTGCGTCTTCGTGTGCGAGCTCGTTCAAGCGTCACCATGCTCGATTGATCGATGGGCACGAGCCATACAGACAGGCCGCGGCTCGTGCTGGCGCTCTGGTCGCTCAGACGGTTTCGGGCCAAGAGTCGACCACCGGGCGTTGTGCGCGATAGTTGCTACGACTCCGTACGTCCTTCGCAGCAGACCGACAGCAGATACGACAGCAGTTGGGGAGCGAGACCCTGCCCCACGGTGCGAGGAGGTGCGATGGTGGAAAGCTCGACCGGCCAGCGGCGCGGGAGCTCGATCCGCCTCCACCGGCCCTGGAATCGGGCCTGGCGCCTGCACCAGGGGGGATCGCGAGTGGAGCGGCCGAAGGGACTCGAACCCTCGACATTCAGCTTGGGAAGCTGACGCTCTACCAACTGAGCTACGGCCGCTCGCGAGGCGAGAGGGTACGCGCGGGGGCGCGGGAGCGCAACGGGCGAAGGCGGTCCGCGTGGGGGGACCGCGCCGGTCCGGCGTGGGCCGGCGGGAGGCGCGGTTCAGGGGGCCGGGGCGGGCGCGACGGGGGAGGCGGCTGCGGTGCTCGGGGCGAGCTTTGGGGCGCGGCGCTCGGCGATGGCGGGGGCCGCGCGGAGGTCGTCCTCGAGGAGCTCGGCCCAGGCCTCCATGTACTGGACCGCGTGGTCGCGGTCCTGGTGGCGGAGCCAGCGGGCAGGGACGCGGGCGAGGATGCGCGGGTCGGAGAGCTTCTCCAGGTGGCGGAGGTCGCCGATGTGGAGGCCGAGGGCGAGCATCTCGTCGATCACATGGTCGATGGCGAGGCCGGAGGTGGGGCAGTGCTCCACCGATTGCTGGGACCAGTCCCCGTGGCGCTCCATGGCGCGGCGGTGGATCTCGGCGGGGGAGAGCTCGGTCACCGTCTGGGCCAGGTGGCCGCAGATGCAGGAGCCCATGTGGCCCCACTGGAAGTTGGAGCCCTCCCGCAGGCGGGCGGCGGTGGTGCGGAGCGCAGAGATCAGCTTCGGGGTCGCGGTGGCCATGGGCTTATTGTCGGACAGGAGGGGGCGCTTCGGAAGAGACGATTCGCCGCGGGCCGGGCTCGGGCCCCGTTGGGCGGCCCCGAAGCGAGACCGCCCGGGTACCGGTCAGCGCACCCGTCGGACGCGGATGGGCCCCTTGGCCGTCGACGGGTCCACGGGGCGGCTCCCCTGGGTGATCTCCACGCGCCCAGCGAGGACCAGGCGGCGGGCCGCACGGCGGGCGGGCTCCATGAGAGGCTTCCAGGCCTCGGGTTCGACCTCGCGGGCGGCCTCCGAGGGGCAGATGCTCGCGCTCTGTGGGCGGGCCGCCAGGAGCGTCTCGATGGCGGCCTCGAGGGCGAGGTCCACGGGGCGCACCCGGCGCTTGCGGCAGGCGGCGCTGCAATAGCGCGCCGGGGTCGCCTGGTCCTTGGTGCTGCGACGGGGGGTCATGCGGCGCCCGCAGGAGGCGCAGTGGGGGTCGCGGTCTTGGTCGAGGGTCATGGGGGCGCGGGCTGGTTCGCGTCGCCCAGGCCATTCGACCCGGCGGTGGGCGTGGAGGCGGTCTCAGTCGGGGGTGCCATCGCCCCAGCTCCAGCCGGGGTCGAGGGCGTGTTGGCCCATGCGGTTCCGCGCGCCCCGCAGCTCGACGAGCGCCGAGTGGGTCGAGTTCTGGCTCCACTGGATGCCCCTGAGGAGCTCCCGGCCGTCCACAAAGGCGTCCGGGCTGGCGCGCAGGCCACCCATGCTCACCACCTCGTCCACGGTCACGATCATCTGGACGCTCCCGCTGCGGCCGAAGGGCTCCTCGAAGCGCAGGGTGTTCACCGTCTCGAGGACGTGGTCCTCGTCGAAAAGGAAGAGGGCGGCCTTCCGGTCGGTTCCGCTTCTGCCGTAGGAGAACTTGAAGTAATCCCCCGCACCCGCTCCGAGGACCGCGCCGAGGCTCAGGCCGAGCTGCGACTCCTTCAGGCGCACCGACTCATAGAGCAGCGCGATCTCTCCGCCGCGGGCGCCGAACTCCACCGGGGGGCCCAGGGCGGTGAGCACCTCGCCGAGAGACGCCTCGCCATGCTCGAAGCCGTCGCACCGGGCCAGGTCCAGGTCGTGGTCGATCCGGAGCTCGACCACCGAGCAGCTGGCGCCGAGCCCCGCCGCAAGAGCCGCGGCGAGCGTGAGGGGCAGGCGGCCGATCACCGGGCTCCCGCGCCCTCGCTGACGGCGAACTCGGTGAGCACGCCCGAGTCATCGAAGAAGAAGATCGCCCGGTCGAAGTAGGAGCTCTCCACCCGCTGGTTGTAGAGGAGCAGGATCAGCCCGTCGGCGCGGGAGCGCTCCAGCAGGTAGTAGAGGGCCGTGCCGTCCTCCAGCGCGAGGACCTGGGACGGGACCCCCACGCGGTCGAGCACGTCGGCCCGGGTGGTGGTGCCCACCACGAAGGACGCGGGGTCCAGCTCCATCCAGACGGGCTCGATGCCCCGACGAGCGGAGTTGCGAATGCAGCCCGGGCCGACCGAGACGGCGGCGGCGAGGGCGAGGGTGAGGAGGTGGCGCATCACAGCAGGTCCCACTGGAGGTAGATGGAGGGGTAGTTACTGCCGCCCTTGATCCGGCCGAACTGTGAGGCGGACTCGAAGATGGAGGAGCGGTGGTGGACCGCGACCCCGAGCCAGAGCGCCTTCATCTTCTCGGCGCTGAAGAGGTCGCCCACGTTCACGTCGAGGGAGAAGTCGAGGTAGTTCATGAGGTTGCTGGGACGATAGCCCTTCTCCTCCATGCTCTGGCTCTCGATGTAGGTGATGTCCTCGATCCAGCTGATTCCCTCTGCCACGCCGAGCCGCGTCCGCACGGACCAGGGGAAGGTGTAGTAGAGGTGGATCTTCGCGATCAGCTCGACCGTCGCGTCCTGGACCTCGGACTTGTAGTGATAGGCGAGGCCGGGGCTGAGGTAGACCTGGAGGGGGAGGCCGAAGAGCTGATCGCTCAGCGGGTGGCCGTAGAAGACCGAGGTCATCTTGTTGTCGAACTCGTCGTCCTCGATGTCGAGGGAGAGGATCTCCCCCAGGTCCGAGGGGGAGGCGAAGCCCTGGGCCAGGCGGACGAAGGGCGGGGCGTCGATCTCCCGCTCCGTGCGCTCCTGCCCGGCGGGGCGGCCGAGGAACTGCGGCTCGCCGCGGTCCTGGAAGAATCCGAAGCCCAGGAAGCTCTCGAAAGAGCCCGACTCGTTGATCGCGTCGAGCCCGCGGATCTCGCTGCCGAAGGCGTTGTAGCGCAGGGCGCCCACCAGGTAGAGGTCGCTCACCAGGTGGTACCGACCCGCGACCTCGGGGGAGATGATGAAGGCACCGTCCGCGGATTGACCCGTGGCTGGCTCCACCGCGTAGTAGCGGCTGATGAAGTCATCCGTGCCGTAGCGGAGGTTCAGGCCAGGCTCGAGGATCCAGTCCTTGCCGGTGAAGGTCGTCCCGCCGCGCAGGTTGCCGTACAGGTTGCCGCGCGGGTCGCTCATGACCTCGGCCTGCCACCAGAGGTCGCCGAGATCCTTCTGGTACTGGAGGCCGAAGTCAGCGGTGTCGCCCTGCACCTCGTTCTGAAACTCCTTCGGGATGTCGAAGAAGCGCATGCGGGCCAGGGCGTTGACCTCCTCGTCCTTGTCCTTCCACAGGTGTGCGCCGCCGGAGGTGCCGCGGATGAAGAAGTCCTCGCCCTCGAAGAACATCATCGGGACGAAGCTCGAGACCGACTGGTTGCTCCCCGTGAAGGGGATGGTCGCGGTGCGGACCGCCGCCGCGATCCCCCAGTCCGCCTGGACGCTTCGAACCTGTGCGATCTTCTCGGCCGCGGAGAGCCCCGACCCATCCGCTACGGCTCCACTCGCCGGATCGCCTTCCTGGGCGGCGGCGTCCGTCGACTCATCCCAGGTGCCTTCGGGGCGGCTTGCGGTCCGCCCCGCCCGAGCCGCCGGCGCCGTGGAGGCCCGAGCCGGGACTTCAGCCGAGACCCCGCTGGGTGCCGAGGTGGGGGCCGAGGTGAGGCGGAGGTGCTGCTCTGCGCCCGGTTTGACGGGCCGAACGGCGCCCGGGGTCGAGCAGCCTACGAGGGGGAGGAAGAGGAGAAGGAGGGTCTGCAGACGCATGGGGGCTCCGGCAAGATCCCAACCGCACCGAGTCTAATCCGCAAGGGTCCCCTCGGGGCGAGGCCAACGGCTGGCCACCGCCCCGGGTCGATCAGACGACCGCGGCGGCCTTCTTCTTGGCGCGCTTGCGCTCGTTCTCGTCGAGGAGGCGCTTGCGGAGCCGGAGGTTCTTGGGCGTGACCTCGAGGAGCTCGTCGTCCTCCACGTACTCGAGGCACTCCTCGAGGGACATGATCTTCGGCGGGGCGATCTTGGCGTTG
>CAJQPT010000168.1 GCA_905480285.1 uncultured bacterium | reverse complement strand
GTGCTCCTTGAGCCAGCCACGGAGCCGCGCGATCTGGCGGTCCATGAACGCGAGCTCAGGGTCGTAGATGCGCTCGCGCCACTCCAGGCTGCCCGGCATCGTGCGGGACTCGGCCGCGGTCGGATAGGTGATCCCGTAGTCCGCGGCGAACTCGGCGGGAGGGACGAGCGAGAAGTCGTGCACGTCGAACATGTGCAGCCACATGCACCACGGGCCGTTCTCACCGTTGGTCTCCAGCCACTCCAGCGCGGAGTCGGTGGTGAAGTCGCCCCGGCGCTGGGTGGGGGTCCTTCCGCCGGTGTCCCACACCGTCCCGTGCCGCTGCTGCTTCGTGAGGTCGAGGGCCTCAAGGTCCACGCCAGATTCGAAGTCGGTGAAGCCCTGGTCGAGGTTGTAGGCGCTGGAGACCGGGTAGGAGCTCACCCGTGCCGCCGTCTGATAGCCGCGACTGGCCAGGAGCTCGGGCAACGTATCCACGGACTCCTTCAGGCGGTGGGACACGTCCTCGCTGAAGAAGACGCGCATCCCGTGCTCGTAGTTGTTCAGGCCTGTGAGGATCGACGAGTGGGACATGGGCGTGATCCCTGCGGTGGAGATGGCGCGCTCGAAGCGCGCTCCCTCGCTGGCGATCGCGTCGATCTCAGGGGTGAGGCCCGGGGCGCCGCCGTAGCAGCTGATGTGGTCCGGCCTCGTCGTGTCCAGGGTGATCAGGAGCACATTCATCTGGCTCCCGTCTTCACCGCCCGCGCCACAGGCTGAGAGGGCGCTGGCGAGGAGGACTGCCGCGGCGGGGCAGAGCGGGGGGTGCTGTCGTCGGCGTGCGTTCATGGCGGGGTGGGGCGTCACCTTGGGGCTGCGCTCTGGATGGGATGGTCCTCGATTTCGTGGGTCCACGGCAACGGTCTGGGCCAGATCGCTGGAATTCGGCGCGCCGAAGCCTCGGAGGGGGCGCCGAGCGAGCGGGGGTCCTGGACGGATCTGCCGGGGGTCCTCGGGCTTGGCCCTTCGGGCTGGCCCCGCCGGCTCGAGCTCGGGTTCCCGTTGGGCGGAACGCTCGCCCTTGGTCCTCGCTGCCGGTCGAGATCCGCGTGGAGCGCCCGGCATGCCGAGCGCCTCAACGGTCGTCGTCGGATCCGTCCGTGGGCGGCGGAATCTTCGCGAGGAGGCGTTGGATTCGCTTCTGACCGCGGGCGTCCACGGTGCTCATGCCGATGTCGCCGATCTCTGCGACGAGCAGCCAGAGCTCGAGTCGGATCGCCCTCTCCATGAAGAGCCCGAAGGTCTTCGGAACGGGGAAGGCGGTGTGTATGAGCTCGAAGAGCTCACGGGCGTCCGCGCCGCGCCCGCCCGCGAGCAGCGCCTCGTAGGCCCAGGAGGCCTCCTCGATGATCTGCGCGCGGGAGTCGGGGACGCTGAAGGGCAGCGGGGCGATCACCTCGGGGCCAGCGGCCTCGCCGGCTGCCGGCTCCGCCTCTGCATCGAGAGCGAGCGTGGACGATGCCCTGAGGCTGGCGATTCGGCTCGCGAAGATGGCCGTGGCCTCGTCTGTGATCTCGTCGAGGATGGCGTCGTACTGCTGGTACCGCCCGAGGACGGGGAGGGCCGCCGGGAGCAGCCACCGGCGGGCTTCCTCCTGCCGGGCCCCGCGACCGGCGAGCTCCAGGAAGAGGTCGCGGGTCTCCAGGTCCTGGCGCCGCCACCTGTTCACCCGGACGAAGTCGTACGCCGTCTGGCGGTTCCCGAGGCCCTGGAGCATCCGCTGCGCGAGGATGTTCGCCTCGGCCATGAGAATGTCGACGGCCTCCGGCGCGTCCATCTTCGCCGTGGAGATGCGCTCCAGGATGAACTCCAGATACCGGCTCCGAAAGCCCGGCCTGAAGTCGTCCGCTCGGCGTAGGCACCAGGTGTAGCCGTTCACCGCGTCCCTTCGGCCCTGCGGCTCCACGGAGCGGTAGCGAGTGTTGGCCCAGGCGAGCCACCGGAACGGCTCCTTCGCAGCCTCGCCCTCTGGCTTTCCGGCGGTGCCTGACTCGGCGGTGGCGCCGTAGACGGTCGCGAGGAAGTCCGTTGCTCGATCCTGGGCGGTGAGTCGTCCAACGCGGCCGCCACGAACGAAGTCGAGGATGTCGACGCACGGGTAGCGCTTGATGGGGTTTCTGCGAGCTCCGTCCTTGTCCTTCTTCGTATCGATGCGCACGGCGACGGCGTTCTCATCGATCCAGGCCTTCACGCCTTCGTCGTCGAAGACGGCCTTCCTGACGGCGGCCTCCCCGGGAGAATCCGCCCCTTCGACCCAGAGGATGACCAGGAACTTCTGGAGTCGCTCGGCTCTGGAGACGGCGGACTCGAAGTCGAGGTCCTCGAGGGTGGCGGGCGTCTCATCCTGTAAGGCTGCGGACGCCGACGCGGGCGAGGCGATCAGGACGAGGGGCAGCAGGCCGGCGAGGATCGCGTGAGGGAGGTGCATGGACTTGAGTCCCTGGGGTGTGAGGGGGGGCGCTCTGAACCAGAGTACGTGACACGGCGCCCGGTCCCCAAGTGGATGGGGGCAGGCGCCGTATGGGTCCCTGGGTCCAGTTTGCGGCGCCCTACGCGGTACGCGGTGCAGACCCCTGGAGTTGGCTCAATCAGCCCGCGTTTCGTTCCGGCTGAAACTCACGCAGCTTGTAGCGGTCGATCTTGCGGTAGAGGGTGGCGCGGCCGATGCCGAGGAGCTGTGCCGCGCGCTTGACGTTCCAGGTCGTGGTCTCGAGCGCGTGCTTCAGGATCTGCTGTTCATAGTCCTCGAAGCGGTGGATCGAACCGGGCTCAAGCAGCACGGTGCCGTCGTCCACGGGGGTGGGCTCGGCGGTTGCCTGGACCGTCGGGGGCGCCGCATGGTGCGCGGTGGGCGCAGCGTGACTGACCGGGGTCAGGGGGTGTGCGGTGCACTGGCGGACGACCTCGGAGGCGGTCTCGTCGGCGGCCTGAGCGTCAAAGAGCACGAGATCGGGGCGCTTGCCGTTCCCGGTGGCGCGCGCGTCGGTGGCGCTCGCTGCGAAGCGAATGAGCCACCCAAAGCGGTGCGCTTCTTCGGACACCCTGCTGCGGTCCGAGTCGTTGAGACCGAGGCAGAGGACAGAACGCGGTTGATCGGAAGAGGTCATGGTCAGGAAAAGAAGTGGCGTTGAGGCGCGAGGCAGGTCGCGGGAACTGTTGAAGGGCCGCGGCTGCGCCGCAGGCGTTGGGGTCAGCGGGGGAGGAGGTGGCTCTTTCCACCGCTGTGGTGAAGGGATCGGCGGGCGCTTGCCTCGAAATGAAGCCGACTTCGCGGATCCTCCGGGCGGAGGGCGAGGCGGAGGACTCTCCAGGCGCCAGAGCCTTGGGCTTCCGGCCTGGACGGGATCGGGGCGGCGAGGCCACGCTTCCTTGTCCATATCCGAGACGCGGCCGGGCGGCCGAGCGTTCCCATAGATCGGGCAGGAATCTCCTGATCTGCTAGTTCGAGGGGGCGCAGGGTGGTTGAGGACCCGCTCAGGCCGGCCCTGAGCCTCCTTGGAGGTCAGGCGTGAGGGCTCGGGCAGCCTTGGGGGGCTCGAAGCGGGGGCCCTGATGGTCGGCGGAGGTTCGGGGGATGAATGCGCTCACACTCCGGTGATTTGGTCCCGTATGTTCCCGCGTGATGACGATCCACGACTCAATTCGAGATCGCCGCGCTGGCCGCTTTCTGAGCTGGATGGTCACCGGCCTCGCGGCGCTGGCGGTGGCGTGTTCTGCCCCCGAAGATCCCGCTGAACCTGGGGCACCGGGACATGGCGGCCCCGGCGGGGGAGCGGGGGCGGCCAGCCCGGGAGGGGCCGCGGCTCTGAGCTCCGCGGCTCTGAATTCCGCGGCTGCGGGCTCCCCGGGTCCGGAATCTTCCGGGGAACAGCGGTCCGGCTCCGCATCCCAAGAGGCTTCGCGATCGTCCACGCTGGAGGAGCTGGTGGAGGCGCTGGGCGCGATTCCCTCCGACCTCACGGTCGAGACAGACGAGACGTTGAGGGAGCCGACGGATCCGACGGACTGGCCCGCCCCCGCCTCGGTTGGCGGTGATCCCGTTCGCATCGTCAGGGAGTTTCATCCCGCCACCGGAACCCTGCTGCGTATCGCCACCGCGCGACCAGCGGTGGCAGAGGGCGCTGCCCCGGTCCTGCACGGTCCGGAGTGGCGCTTCCACCCATCGGGCGCGACCCGCTCGATCCAGTGGTGGAAGGATGACGTGCCCCACGGCCCCGTGAAGCAGTGGCGACCTGTGGGCATGCTCGCCCGGGAGGGGGTCTTCGTGGATGGGCAGCGCGATGGGCTCTGGCGGAGCTTCGCCAAGAACGGGCCGATGACCGAGCAGAAGATCTATCGCCGTGGGCTGCCTGAGGGGCGGCAGCGCGAGTGGTTCTCGTCGGGCCAGGAGCGCGAAATCGAGAACTATGCGGACGGCGTCCTGCAGGGAGAGCGGAAGGTCTGGGGCCGGAAGGGGCTGCTCGTCCGCAGTGAGAACTACGACCGGGGCGTGCTCGAAGGCCGCTGGATGGACTTCCATCCGGGCAGCAGCAGCCCCAAGCAGTGGGGCGAGTACCGAAACGGGAAGAGGGAGGGGGTCTGGCAGAGCGGGTCGATCCAGGGAGTCACCCTCTCGTCGGCCCACTACAGCGCCGGGGAAATGGACGGGCTGGTCCGGACCTGGAGTGAAGAAGGCGTGCTGATCGAGGAGACCATCTTCGCCGAGGGGCAGAAAACGGGACGGTCCGCGACCTGGTACGCCGACGGTGGACCGCAGTCCGAGGGTGAACTGGAGAACGGGCGCCGGATCGGTCGATGGACGTACTGGAAGAGCGATGGAGCCCTGAACGAGCGCTGGTCCGGCGTGTTCGAAGATGACGAGCGCGTGGGGCCCCTCGAGCCGGATTCAGCCGCCTCGCGTCCTCCTCTGAAGGCACCTCGATGATGAACCCTGCACTGATCTGCTTGTCGCTCGCCGTTTCGGCGCTGTCCGCATATCCCGCCGCGCAGCAGGAGGACGTGGCCCCCACGCCGCCCCCCTTCGAGGCGCCGCCCGAGGTTATTCCCGAGCTGGAGGGCGGGGTCTTCACGCGCTTCTACCACGAGTCTGGCTCCCTCGCGCGGGAGGGCTTCCTGGTGAACGGGGTGCGGGCCGGGATCTGGAAGGCGTGGAACGAGGCGGGGAGCCGGGTCTACGTGGGTGCCTTTCGTGACTACCGCCGCGTCGGTCCCTGGGTGATCTACGGCAAGGGGGCCCGCGCGACCTCGCAGGGTTCCTACGACGACAAGGGGCTCAGGCACGGCGCCTGGGCCATCTACGGCGGCCGCGGCGATCTACGGCTCGTCGCTCACTACGACCACGGACTCAGGGACGGCGCGCTCGAACGCTTCACCCGAGGCGGCCTCCTCGTGGAGCGGACCCTCTACAAGGCGGACCTGAAGGACGGCCCCAGTATCAAGAAGTCGACGGGTGCCAAGGCGCTCGTCGAGGAGGGCCTCTGGTCTTCTGGCAAGCGCATCGGCTCCTGGAAGTTCTATCACGAGGACGGCGCGCTGAAGCGCGTGGGCAGCTTCAAGGCGGGCATGGAAGACGGCGAGTGGGTCAGCTACTTCCCCAACGGCAAGCGGGAGAGCGTTGGCCGCTTCGAAGCGGGGCGAGCGGTCGGGGTCTGGACCGGGTACCACAAGCAAGGCGAGCGGCGCTTCGTGGCGACGTTTGTGGGCGGGATCCAGGAGGGGCCTTACACGGAGTGGGGGCGGAGCGGCCAGCTCTTGGCGGAGGGTGACTACAAGGCGGGTACCTACGAGGGCCCGTGGAAGTTCTGGAGCGCCGAGGGGCAGCTCGATACGACCCGGACGGGCCGCTACAGCAAGGGAGCACTGATCCAATGATCCTCCATGCCATCGTCGCCTCGGCGGCTCCGCTCCTGCTGTCTGCGGCTCAGGAACCCGTCGAGGTCCGCTTTGACCCGTCCCCGGGAGCCTCTCTGGCGATCACGGCGACCGAGACACACGACTTGCTCCTCGAGTCGCTGGTGACGCGCCGAGGCGCCGGGTCGCCCGCTCAGGCGGAGATCGAGCTCCGCCTTCGGTCGCGCCTGGAGACGGTCATTGCCGACGGCTTCAAGGAGGAGGCAGCCCGTCGCCGCCGTAGGTACCTGGGGCTCGAAGGCCGGCTGGAGCTGGTCGACCCGAGGTCCCTCAACGAGGAGACGGGGGAGTGGAGCGGTCAGATCATCGAGTTGACCTCGCCCTTCGATGGCGTCAGCGTCGCCTTCGAGCCGATCCCTGGGAGCCCCGGTCGCTTTGGCCGCCACTACGACGGCCGGGCGCTCAGGGAGGCCTTCCTGCCGACCCTTGAGGCTCCGTTCGACTGGGGCAGGTTTCTAGGGACCGCCCCCGGCCGGGCGGCGAGGAGCGTAAGCCAAGGCGACCGGTGGTCTCTCCCGCCCGAGGTCCTTCAGCCGCTCCTCGCGCCCAGTGGCTTCCTGCTCTGGCGAGGCAACGAGGGCGCCGACGAGCAGATCCTGCGAGCCTTTCAAAGCGGCGTGGCAGGCAACCTCTACCTCGGGTTTGACGGCAGCGTTGAGGGCACGGTGGAGGCGTCGGTCAAGACCATCGGCGGAGACTCGCCCGCGACTCGCTTCGTGGAGTTCGAATTCAAGTTCGATGTGACCATGCGGTCGGACCGCACAGAGTTCATCAAGGAGAACCGGCTCGACGCCGAGGCCCGCGAGCAGGTGGAGACCCTCTCCGCGCAGCTCGCCGTCCAGGCCAAGGGCGGGGCGACGCTCCGGTGGAGCGTCGCGGATCAGCAGCCGATCGGAGCGCTTGTCCTCTGCGACGAGATCGTGGAGCTCGCTGTGCAGATCCTTCCGCCGGAAGGAGGCCCCGTGGAGCAGCGGATCCGAATGGTCGGTGGGCTGGCGAATCGGCTCGAGTTCCGCGAGGTCCAGCAGGCCGCGCCGCTCCGGAGCGAGGGGCGCTGATCGGGGGGCGATCTCGTCCTCGCCCGCGCCGCTGAAGGCGCCGTCTGCGGCCGGACCGTCGGGGACCAGGCTGGTGTTGACCACCTGTCCGGTGAAGCGGTCGAAGATGCGGCCCTCCCGCTGCGTCAAGTTGTGCGCACCGCCCTGGACCGCGATCGCTCATGGGTCGGGCGACGCGAGCATTGCGGTCCAGCGGACAACGAGCCGCGCGGGGGCGATATCCCGGCGGGGACCGCTGGCCAGCTCCAGGCCCGGCTCCAGGCTCAAGACCAGGGCCTGAGCATCGGACCGCGCGCGGCGGACCGGCGGAGGCCGTCGCGCGGACTGTTGCCTCGAATCGAGCGCCTGAAGGTTGCCTGCGGCGCGTGAAGGCGGAAACTGGTGGCCTCCAAACCCCGCGGATCCAACCCGTGGTCCACGGGACAGGTTCCCCAGGAGCCCCCAAGAATGACTGCCCAGACAGAAAAGCACAGCTTCGAAGCCGAGGTCCAGCAGGTCCTCTCGCTCGTCATCCACTCGCTCTACACCAACCGCGAGATCTTCCTCCGCGAGCTGATCTCCAACGCGAGTGATGCCCTCGACAAGCTCCGGTTCGAGTCGCTCACGGACGCCTCGCTGGTCGAGGAGGGGGAGACGCTGGGCGTGGCCCTGGAGGTCGACGCGGAGTCGAACGTACTGCGAGTCGCGGACAACGGGATCGGGATGGACCGCGAGGAGCTGACGAAGAACCTCGGCACCATCGCGAGCTCCGGCACGCGGCGCTTCCTGGAAGCGAGCGCATCGGACGGACAGGGCGACGAGCGCCCGGACCTCATCGGGCAATTCGGCGTCGGCTTCTACAGCGCCTTCATGGTGGCTGAAGAGGTGGTCGTCGAGACGCGCCGTGCGGGGAGCGACGAGGGCTGGCGCTGGAGTTCCAAGGGCGACGGCTCCTACGAGATCGAGCCGGTCGAGGGCCTGGCCCGCGGGACCGTCGTCTCGCTCCACCTCCGCGAGGCCGCCGAGGGAGAGGAAGGCGCCGGGCCGCGCAAGTTCCTCGAGGAGTTCACGCTCCGCGACGTGGTCCGCCGCTACAGCGACTTCGTCGAGTACCCCATTCAGATGGAGATCGAGCGGAACGAGCCCAAGCTCGATGACGAGGGCAAGCCGATCGAGGGAGAGACCGTCACCGAGACCAAGCTCGAGACCCTCAACTCGCAGAAGCCCCTGTGGTCGCGTCCCAGGTCGGAGATCACGGACGAGGAGCACGCGGAGTTCTACCGGCACCTGACGCACGACTGGAACGAGCCCTTTGGCAACCTGCACTTCAGCGCCGAGGGGGCGCTGGAGTACACCGCGCTCCTCTACCTGCCGAAGCAGCCGCCCTTCGATCAGTTCGACCCCTCCAACCGCGAGTCGAACGTCAGCCTCTACGTCCGCCGGGTGCTCATCCAGCGTGAGTGCACCGAGCACTTGCCCTCGTGGCTGCGTTTTGTGCGCGGCGTCGTGGAGTGCTCGGACCTACCCCTGAATGTCTCCCGCGAGACCCTGCAGGACGACCCGCGCCTCGGCCAGATCCGCAAGCGTCTCGTGAAGAAGGTCCTCGACGAGCTGAGCTCGCTCCTGGGCAAGGACCGCGAGGCCTACGCGTCCTTCTGGGAGGGCTTCGGCCAGGTCATCAAGGAGGGCATCTGGTCCGGCGACGATACCGAGGGGCGCATCGCGGGCGTCTGCCTGTTCGCGTCTTCCAACGGCGAGGCGCCGGTCACGCTCGAGGAGTACGTGGGACGGATGGCCGAGGGGCAGGACTCGATCCACGTCCTGACGGGTGCGGACCGCATCACGGTCGAGGCCTCGCCGCTGCTCGACGCCGTCCTGGAGCGAGGCGAGGAGGTGATCTATCTCATCGACCCCGTAGACGAGTGGATGCTGCAGCGGCTCACGGAGTTCGACGGCAAGAAGATCGTTCCGCTGGATCGCGCGGACGCGGCCGAGGACGACGACGCCCGCGAGAAGCGTGAGGAGCTCCAGAAGGAGCACGAGGGCCTGCTCGGTGCCCTGAAGGGACCGCTGGACCAGGAGATTGAAGAGGTCCGCTTCACCTCTCGTCTCAAGGACAGCCCCGCCGTCCTCGTCGCGGCAGAGGGCGGGATCTCTGGCCACATGGAGCGCATGCTCAAGCGGTCAGGGCAGGATGTGCCCCCGCAGAAGCGGGTGCTCGAGCTGAACCCGGACCACGACCTCGTGAAGAGCCTCACCAAGCTCTACGGCGTCGACCAGAACTCCCCGAGGATCGCGGAGGCGGCCGAGGTGCTGCACGGCCAGGCGCTGCTCGCCGAGGGCGGCGCGCCGAAGGACCCCAAGCGCTTCGGGCAGCTGGTCACGGACCTGCTCCTGAATTCGGTGAAGGGCTGAGCCGGCGGGCGAGGCCCTGGAGCCAGGCTGCTATGGTCCAACCATGAGCCAACGTCTCCATGGCCTCGCCCAGTCCGAGATCCGCGCGATGACCCGCGCGGCGGACGCGGCGGGCGCGATCAACCTCGGGCAGGGGATTTGTGACCTCCCGACGCCTGCGCCCGTGGCGGACGCCGCGGTCCAGGCCATCCGGGACCGCAAGAGCACCTACACGTACTGCGAGGGCGATGCAGATCTGCGGCGCAAGATCGCCGCGAAGCTCAAGCGGGTGAACGGGATCGAGGCGGATCCAGAGACCGACATCGTGGTGACCGCCGGCTCGGCCGCGGCCTTCACCTGCGTGCTCCACGGGCTCTTCGATCCGGGCGATGAGCTGCTGATCCCCGAGCCCTATTACGGCTATCACGTGGGCGCGGCCAAGGTCTCGGGGGTCGTCCCGGCGTGCGTCGGCCTCCGCGCCCCGGCCTTTGAGCTGACCGAGGACCTGCTGCAGGCGGCGATCACGCCCAAGACCCGCGGGCTCGTGCTGTGCACGCCCTCGAACCCCTCGGGCCGGATGCTCACTCGCGGCGAGCTCGAGGTCGCGGCGCGGGTGGCTGAGGAGCACGACCTGATTGTGATCACCGACGAGATCTACGAGTCGATCACCTACGACGGGCGCGAGCACATCTCGCCGGCCTCCATCTCGGACGCCATGGCGCGCCGCACGGTGACGATCCTGGGGCTCTCAAAGACCTTCAGCATCACGGGATGGCGGCTCGGGTACGTGGTCGCGCCAGCGGCCATGGCTGAGAAGCTCAAGCTCGTCCATGACCTCTTCTACATCTGCGCGCCGACACCGCTGCAGCACGGCGTGGCCGCTGGCTTCGACCTGGACGACGCCTTCTTCGAGGAGATGAGGGCGGACTACGACAGCAAGCGGGCCCTGCTCGTGGACACACTCCGAGAGATCGGGCTGACCCCGATCGTGCCCGAGGGCGCCTATTACATCCTCGCGGACGTTTCGGGGATGGGGGAGCCCACGGCCAAGGCCGCCGCCATGCGCCTCGTGGAGGAGGCGGGCGTGGCCGCGGTGCCGGGCACCGCCTTCTTCTCGGGGACGGCGGGGGAGACCGGCGAGGGGCTCGTCCGGTTCTGCTACGCCAAGGAGCAGGGGGCCCTCGAGGAGGCTTGCCGGCGGCTCCGCACCTGGGGAGCCGCGAGGGCGTAGACTCTCGTCGATGCCTGACTCCCAGGTCCAGCCGAAGCACAAGCTCCGCGTCCCTCGCGCGCGGCGCGGCCCCTTCCGGATCCTCCTCGGGACCCGTAAGGGGGCCTTCGTCATGGAGGGGGAAGGGACCCGCCGAGACTTCGAGGCGCCGCAGCCGGCCATGCTCGGCCGGACCTGCTTCCACATCGTGCGGGACCCGTTCCAGCGCGATGTGCTGCTGGCCGGGGTCCGCGGCCCCGGGGAGGCCCCGATGGTGATGAGGTCCGAGGACGCGGGCGTGAGCTGGGCCGCCGCCGACGAGCCGCCCCGCTTCGGACCGGCGGAGGCCGACGCGCCCTTCGAGCGAGAAGTCCACCAGGTCTTCTGGCTCTCCCCCGGGCACCCAGGTGACCGCGACACGTGGTTCGCCGGCACGTGCCCCCAGGGCCTGTTCCGTTCGGACGATGGAGGGAGGCGCTGGGCGCCCGTCGCCGGGCTGCACGGGCACCCGCGCTTCGAGGAGTGGACGGATCTCACGGGGGACCGGACGCCTGACGGCCCGAAGTTGCACTCGGTCCACGTGGACCCGCGCGCCTCGTCGCGCATGACCCTGGCCATGTCCAGCGGGGGCGTGCTTGCGACGGAGGATGGCGGGGAGAGCTGGGAGCGCCTGGCCGGCGGCCTTGACCATGACGCGGCCGTCACGCCGCAGCTGGTCGTCCCTGCCGCGACCAACCCCGACAGGCTTTGGATGCAGGGCCACCACGGCCTGCACCGCATGGACCGAGAGGAGGGCGTGTGGGTCCGTACCGGGCCGCGGGACCCCGACGGCGAGTTCAACGATGCGGGCTTCGCCGTGGCCGTCCATCCTCACGATCCGGACACGTGCTGGGTGGTGCCGGTCGACGGCAAGAGCGGCGGCCGGAGGCTGCCGCTCGGAGGGCGCCCAGCACTCTACCGCACAACGGACGCCGGAGAGACCTGGGAGCGCCAGGGGGCCGGTCTCGCGGAGGAGGGCGCGTGGTGGACCGTGAAGCGTCAGGCACTCGCCGTCGACGGCTGCGATCCGCTCGGCCTCTACCTCGGCACCTCATCGGGCGAGGTCTGGGCCTCGCGTGACGAGGGGGAGAGCTGGGCTCGCATCGCCAGCGGCCTGCCGGCGATCTACAGCGTGGAGATCGGCTGAGCCGCGATGGAATCCCCCGACTCTCTGCCTCCCATCCACGGGGAGACGACGGCGCCCCGCGCCCTGCTTGCTCTCGCCCTCGCGATGGCGCTCCTGCCCTTCGCCTTCCTGGTCCACCGCTTCGACTTCATCTGCGACGACGCCTTCATCACCTTCCGCTACTCCCGGAATCTCGCGGAGGGGCTCGGGCTCGTCTACAACCCCCCTCAGCTCGAGGCTCCGGTCGAGGGCTACAGCGAGTTTCTCTGGGCGGGGCTCATGGCCTTCGGGATGAAGATCGGCGTGGGGCCCGAGCTGTTGAGCCGCATCCTCTCGGTACTCGCGGGATCGCTCATGGTCGCGGCCCTCGTCCGCGCGATCACGCGGCGGTACCCCGACGCGCCAGCGACCGTGCTGGCGTCGGCCTTGTTGGTCGGCACGGCCCCGCCGCTGGCGGTCTGGGCCACGGGCGGCATGGCCACCATGCCCACCGCTGCCCTCGCCGTCGCGCTCTTCCTGGTCGCCCACGGCGCTCCCGCCCAGAGCTGGAGGCGGCGGGCGCTCTTGCTCGGGCTGATCACCGCCGGGCTGACGCTGATGCGGGCGGACGCCGCCCTCCTTGTGGCCCTGATCCTGTCGCCGCCGATCATCACCGGGCTGAACCGCCGGGACGAGCTTCAGTGGCGTCCCGCCCTCGCCGCGGCGGGCACGGGAGCGCTGGTGTTCTTCGGTCAGATGGCGTGGCGCGGCTCGGTCTACGGGGACTGGGTTCCCAACACCGCGCGCGTGAAGCTGGGCTTCTCCGGAGCTGCCGCCGAGCGGGGCCTGGACTACGTCGTCTCCGCGTGGCTCTCCATGCCTGGTCTCGGGCTGATGACGCTGGGTGCCTTCGCTGGCGCCTGGTGCAGCCGCCGCCGGGTCGGCGCGGCCGAGGCGAGCGGGGTGGCGGTCATGGTCGCGGGGGGCACCGCCTACGCCATCTCGTCGGGCGGCGACTTCATGTGCTTCGCCCGCTTCCTCGTGCCGGTGCTGCCCTTCGCGGTGCTCGGCTCGGCGGGCGCCTTGGCGTGGGTCGAGCGGCGTTCGCCCTCGGGGGCCTTCCTCGCCGGGGCGGCGACCGCGACGCTCTCGGTGCTCGCAGCCTTCGACGTGCATGTGGTCCCCGAAGCCACGCGGCTGAGGTTTCACTTCCGGCACAACCAGACCTTGATGGGGGTCAAGCCCTCGGCCTCCGAGGTTGAGCAGTGGCGCAACATGTCGGATCGCGCGGGTTACTGGGCGGAGGTGGGGCGTGCCCTGGCTCAGCATGCGCCGCCGCGCTCGTCTCTGGTGTACGGGGCCGTTGGGGCGATCGGCTTCCACTCGAACCTCTTCATCCACGACCGGAACGGGCTGGTGACCCGCGAGGTCGCCATGCGCCCTCCGCACCAGGAGCTCCGGTCGCCAGGGCACGACAAGGCGGTCCCGCCGGAGTTCTTCCTGCGCTACAGCCCGACGTTCCTCGACGCGGGCCTGTGTGCGGCGAACGCGTTCCCTCCGAGGCAGAAGGCGGGGGCGCGGGTGGAGGTGCTGGGGCCGGGCGGCCGCCCGGGGACGGTGCTCTGGGTGCAGCGCCCCTGAGCGGTCAGCGGAGTGGGCTCTGACGGTTCACGTCGGAACGAAAGGAGCCCCCGGGGCACCGTGCCCCGGGGGCTCCACCCGGAGGGCCCATCCAACTTCCCTCACGGGTGGGGGAGTCAGCGTCGGTAGCGGTGGCCCACGTGGGTCACGCGGTGACGGGTGGGGCGGACCTGGACCCGCCGTGCCGGGACCCAGACTCGAATGGTGCGGGTCTTAAAGTGGCCAGGGACGTGACGGTAGGCGTAGTGACCGGCGCAGACCAGCGCGCGGACACGGCGACCGCAGGGGTCGTGGCGCCACTCGTAGCGGGGCTCGATCCAGACACGCTCTTGCCGGGCCGGGATCCAGACCCTCTCGTTGCGCGTCTCGTGGTAGCCCCGGCAGGCGTTCCTGGAGGTGCCGTAGTGGACCCCGTATGACGGGGGCCGGACACTCAGGGTGGGGCGCTGGCCTCGGGCGCCGGAGGCCGTGAGCGGCTGGGCCACGGCAGGGCCTCCGAGGGCGGCGAGCAGGAGCAGGGCAGGTGCAAGCCTGGGCCATCTGCGGGCGGTGGGAGCGAGTCGCATCGGAATACCTCCGTGTTCAGGGGCGGCTAGCCAGGGGAGGTCCGTCGGGGGCCCCCTGGGGAATGAGCGCGCGGATAGCGCGGCATACCACCCCGGAAGCACGGACCGTGCCAGCTCGCCCAAACCGCCCTCATGAGGCCAACAGGGCCGATGCGGGGCCCGTCGAGTCTCTCGTGTCGTCCTCGCCGTCCCTGGGGGGTGTCCCCCCGGGAGGGCGCCGACGTGACCTCAGGAGGACAGCACGAACTGCTTCCTCGTCACGGTGATGCAGCCGATGGCGAGGAGGATGGCGGCCGTGACCATGAGGCGCTCCGAAGAGGCAGACGCGTCGAGGAACTTGGACGGCTCGAAGATCTCGAGGGAGCGCCAGTTGGCGCCGTCGTCGCCGACGAAGAGGGAGCGCAGATAGAACTGGAGACTGAGCTTCTGCGCAGACCCCGGGATATTCGCCAGCATCACCTCGAACGCGAACGCGTACCCCAGAGCGATCACCTGGCCGCGCTTGAAGATCACGCCGATCACGGCCGCGCCGAGGGAGTAGAGGACCCCGGCCAGCAGCGTCGCGCCGACCAGGCCCTGGACGGCTTCGGGGGACGGTGGGCTGCTCGCTCGCATGGTGATGGCCGCGACGCCAGCCCCGCTGGCGAGGAGGAGCACGCTCAGGACCAGGAGGCTCGCCAGCCAGCGGCCAAGGAAGACCGAGGCCCTTGGGATGGGGCGGGTGAACGGATAGGTGATGGTGCGCGCCTCGGTCTCATCGGCGATCGCGCCGATGCCGAGAAACACGCCGAGAGCGGGCGCCACCACCTGCAGCAGGACGAGGACGCCGAGGTACATGAACACGCGCTCTCCCATGTCGCCGTCTCCGCCGATGTTCAGGGCGAGGAACGCGAACAGGGGCGGGATGGCCGCGAAGAGGATGCCCGCGAGCGCGCGGCGGGAGACGGCCGTCGCGGCCAGGTGCATCCGGAAGATCAGCCAGGTCGCCCTGGGGAGCTCGGTGATGAGGTTCATGGATCGGGGTGGGTCCTCAGCCGACCAGGTAGTCAAAGACGGCCTCAAGGCTGGCGTCGTCGCTCTTGAAGCCCGAGACGCCAGCTCCTGCGGCGGCCGCCACGCCGGCGAAGGCGCTGTGGAAGGCCGCGATGTCGTCAGTCTCCACCGTCAGGGTGCCGGGGTCGGCGCCGAGCTTGATGGTGCGGATGTGGTCGAGGGGGAGGAGCGCGGTGGCCAGTCGCCGCGGGTTCCGGGCGACGAGGTCCACCCGGCTCGGGTGGCGTGAGATGAGCCGCCGGACCTCACGCACGCTGCCCTGTGCCAGGAGGCGTCCGCGGTGGATGAGGACCATCGTCTCCGTCAGGTTCTCGACCTCGTGCAGGACGTGGCTGGAGATGATGACAGAGCATCCGTCCTCGGCCAGCCCCCGGAAGAGCTCGTTGGTTTGCCTCCGCGCGATGGGGTCGAGTCCAGTCAGCGGCTCGTCCGCGATCACGAGCTTGGGCCCGTGGGCGATGGCCTGGGCGAGGCGGGTGCGCTGCCGCATCCCCTTGGAGTAGCCGTTGACCTTGCGGTCCATGGCGTCCTCGAGGCCGACGCGCTCCAGGGCGCGAACGGCGAGGCCGTCGGCCTCGCGTCGCGACCAGCCGCCGAGGCGGAGGAGGTCCCGGACGAACTGTCTGCCGGTCTGGTGCTCGTAGAGGGCGTCCTGCTGAGGGCAGAAGCCCAGATGGCGATGGAGCGCACGGTTCCCAAAGGGCGTCTCGCCGAGCACCGTCAGGCGGCCACGGGCCGGGCGAAGCTCGCCGACCATGAGCTTCATGAAGGTCGACTTGCCGGCACCATTGGGGCCGACGAGGCCCGTGATACCCGGCTCGAACTCCACCGACAGGTCACCGAGCCCGACGACCTCCCCGTACCAGCGGCCGAGGTTCTCAGCGAGGACGATGGCGCTCATGAGCCCACCTCCAGCTTCCGGGTCTGACGGGCGAGGGTCGCGGCGCTCGCGAGGGTGAGCAGCCCGAGGACCCAGAGGGACGACTCGAGGTTCCAGCCGATCCCGGGGGAGGTCTGCCCGAGGAGGCTGTCAAAGACTCGCTTGAAGTTGTTGGGGATCGAGAGCAGGCGCCAGCCCTGGCCGCTCATCAGCTCCGCCATGGCGTTGGAGCCGGCGAGCGTGAGGAAGTAAAAGATGAACAGCCCCCCCAGGGCGCGGTTGCGTCGGTCCGTGAGGGAGGAGATGGCCAGCACGAGGATCCCGTGGAAGAAGACCCAGAGCACGGCGTACAACTCGAGCTTGAGGATCGTGTCCCATCGCTCGGTGAGGAAGGACCATTCCGGGGAGGCCAGGCTGGCCACCGAGCAGACGATGGTGACCGGAGCCACGACCGCCCACGCCCCCCAGAACATCACCGTCATCAGCTTGCCCGCGGTGTAGGTGTAGCGTGACAAGGGGCGGGCGAAATAGAGGAGGTTCGCTCTCAGCTTGCGGTCCTCGGCGATCAGCCCGGACCCGTACCAGCCCATGCTCAGTACCACGAAGAACTGCATGTTCGTGATCAGATCAAAGATCAGGCTCTCGACCTGACCGATCTGACTCGAGAGCAGGGCGCCCATGGCCATGGTCTGGGCCGAAGGCTCCATGCCGGCCATGCCGGAGATGGTCCCCGCCTCCGCCTCGAACTTGAGCTGGACCATGAAGCTCGTGACGATCGTGAAGATCCCCGGGATGAGGAACAGCAGGAGCATCGGTAGCTTCTTCTTGAAGCCGACGCGGATGCCCGACCACGCCAGCGTGACCGAGCGCAGGGGCCGCTCTCTGAGCTCGCCGTCGAAGCGACGATAGACCTCGGTGTGGGTGGTGGCCTTCATACGCTCGCGGTCTCCGTCTTCTTTTCGCTGTCGTCCACGGCCTTGAGGAAGACCTCCTCGAGGGTCGACCGGACGGGGTCAATAGAGGAGAGGTCGACCTGTTCTCGGGCAGCGATGCCGCAGATCTCATCGGCGTCCTCCACGCTCTGGGGCAGCGTGATGATGAGCGCCCCGCTCTCGTCGGTGGAGACGTCGTAGGAGGCTGCCTCGAGGGCTGTCAGGAGGCGGCTGGCGTTTCCTTCGGTTCCGACCCGCAGGCGCCTGGACTCCGCGGCGGTGAGCTCCGCGATGGAGCCCTGGAGGATGGCCTGGCCCTTGACCAGCACGACGACGTTGTCGCAGGTCCGCTCCACGTCCGGGAGGAGGTGAGAGCAAAGGAGCACGTTCTTGTTCTGGTTTCTCCCGAGGTCCTCCACGAGCGAGAGCATGTGCCGGCGCCCTGCGGGGTCGAGGCCGTTGGTGGGCTCATCGAGGAGCAGGAACTCGGGGTCGTGGACGAGGGCCTGGGCGAGCTTGAGTCGCTGCTTCATGCCGGTGGAGTAGCCGTCGAGGGTTCGGTAGCGGGCCTCGTCCAGCTCGACGTAGTCCAGGACCTCATGGGATCGGGTGATCGCGTCTTGACGGCTGAGGCCGGTCAGCTTGGCCAGGGCCGACACGATCTCCACGGCGGTCATGCCGGGGAGGAGGCAGTCGCTCTCGGGCATGTAGCCGACGCGCTTGCTGATCTCGATGCGGGCCGAGCGGTTGGTGGGCTGGAGGCCGGCCACGATGGCGGTGCCCTCTGTGGGCTCCAGAAGCCCCAGGAGCAGTCCGATCAAGGTCGTCTTGCCCGCGCCGTTTGGCCCCAGCAGTCCCACGGGCCCGGGGGGCAGCTCCATGTCGAGACCGCGCAGGGCGTGGACGTTCCCGAAGGACTTGCGGAGCCCTTGCAGTCGGACGATGGGCTCCGGCTCACCGGCGACCTCTGTAGTGGACGCGGAGCCAGGTGTTCCGTCAGGGGCGTTGGGGGTCATCAAGCTCGTGCAGGTGGGGGACGCGGGCGCGTCCTGTGGCGGGCCAGCGCTACGGCCGCGTCAGGAGTACGGAGGGTAGCAGGCAAACATCTCCAAATTGCCGGACAAAGATCGAGTGGCGACCGGTCTGCTCCCCGGGGCGGGAGCGTGGCGCCGGGGGGAGCCGAGCCCTAGGATGGTGCGGGCGGGCCCACCCGGCCTGCCGCTTCCCCGTTTGACCCAGCGCCCCCAGCCCGGCGCCCCCAGCCAGGCGCCCCCAGCCAGGCGCCCCCAGCCCGGCCGTGCTTCCCGCGAGAGGGATCGATCGATGAGAGAAATGGACCCGTCGTCTGGTGAGCCTTCCGCGATCAGCAGGAGGTCCTTTCTCAAGGGCGCCACACAGGTCGCCGCGGCCGGGGGAATCATCCAGGCCACCGCGGCAGGTGCGCCGGCCGAGGTCGTCGACCCCGAGGTGGAGACCCTGAGCGGTACGTCGTCCCTGGAGTTGCTCGTGAACGGGAAGGCCCGCTCGGTGGAGGTGCAGCCTCGCACGACCCTCCTTCACGCCCTCCGGACGCACATGGACCCGCCCCTAACGGGGACCAAGGAGGTCTGCGGGACGGGCTCCTGTGGGGCCTGCACCGTCCTGATCGACGGCCAGCCGGCGTATTCGTGCCTGTCGCTGGCGGTGACCTGCGCCGGACGTCCGGTCACGACCGTGGAGGGCTTTGGGAGCGCGGACGCGATGTCGGACGTGCAGCAGGCCTTCTGCGACAAGGACGGGATGATGTGCGGCTTCTGCACCCCCGGCTTCGTGGTCGCCACCCACGCGGCGCTCGACCGCTCCCCCAAGGCGAGCCTGGACGAGTTGAAGTACGAGCTCTCCGGCAACTTCTGCCGGTGCGGCACCTACCCGCACGTGTTCGACGCCGCCGCGGCCGTCCAGGAGGACCGGGCGCGCGGGGAGGAGGGTCGATGAGCAGCTCGAGCCGCGGGGCCCAGGCCTCGGAGCCCTCCTGGGGCAAGCGCAGTGACCTCGACGTCCTCAACCGCGACATCCCGCGGGTGGACGGGCCGGTGAAGGCCACCGGCGAGGCGATCTACACCCACGACGTGCGGCTTCCGGGGATGCTCTGGGCTCGCGTGCTGGTTCACCCCGTTCCGCGCGCAGAGATCGAGTCCATTGACCTCGAGGTGGCCAGCGAGATGCCTGGGGTGGTCTACGTCGAGGCGCTCAAGGAGCCAGGCGACGCCGTGCGCTATCTCGGCGATGACGCCGTCCTCGCGGTTGTCGCGGCCGAGACGCCGGACCAGGCGGCGGACGCTCTGCGGGCGATCAAGGTCAAGGCGAGGCGGCTGGCGCCTGTGGTCACGCCGGCGCAGGCGCTCGAGGATGGCGCGCCGGTGGTGAGCCGCCGACGCGACGCGGACTCCAACGTGGGGCGGGCGAATGAGCGTGGCGATGAGGCCGTCGCCGACGCCGCGCTGGCCGGCGCCGTGGCGGTGGTGGAGCGGACCTTCGAGATCCCCATTCAGCACCACGTCTGCCTGGAGACCCACGGCCACGTGGTGCAGCCAGCGCCGGATGATGAGCAGGTCACGGTCTATGCCTCCACCCAGTCTGTGGGGGGCACCCCTCGAGGGCTGGCCCGCACGCTGGGTCGGGACGCGTCCAAGATCCGCGTCTTGACCCCGCACATGGGCGGGGGATTCGGGTCCAAGTTCGGTCCTGGCCTCGAGGGCGCCATGGCGGCGCGGGTGGCCGACCAGACCGGTCGCCCCGTTCACCTGATGCTGACCCGCTCCGATGAGTTCGCGATCGCAGGCAACCGTTCCGGGTCGCGGCAGACCCTCAAGGTCGGCGCCAGAAGCGATGGGCGCCTGGTCGGCCTGAAGCTGGACGCCGACAAGCACGGCGGCGTCTCCGGCGGTTCACTCCCCGGTCCGCCCTACATCTACACCGTGGCCGATGACTCCGCGGTGGCCAGCCGCATCCGTTCGGTGTTCACGGCGACGGACGGGAGCCGCGCCATGCGCGCACCGGGTCATCCCCAGGCCTCCTTTGCCATGGAGGCTGCCGTGGACGAGCTGGCGTACCTGCTCGGGATTGATCTGGTCGAGATGCGGATCCGCAACCTCGACTCCGAGGTGCACCACCGCCAGCTGCGCCGCGTCGCCGAGGAGATCGGTTGGGGCGAACACCCGCACCGGGATCGGCCGGGGCGTGCCGAGAACGGGCGCGCGGTGGGGATCGGCTTCGGCGTCTCCGTATGGGGGCCCGGCGGCCGCTCTTCCCGCTGTGACGTCACGATCCGACCGGACGGTTCGGTGGTCTCTGCCACCGCGACCCAGGACCTCGGCACCGGCGCGCGGACCTACGTCGCCGCGATCGTGGCGGAGGAGCTGGGTCTGGCGGTCAACATGATCGAGGCGCGCATCGGGGACAGCGACCTGCCGCCGAGCGTGACGTCCGGCGGGAGCGTCACGACGGGGAGCTCCGCGCCGGCGATCAAGGACGCCGCGCATAAGGCCCGGGAGGGGCTGGAGGCGCTCCTCGTGGACGTCCTCGAGGCGCCCGTTGGGTCGTATGTCTGGAGGAACGGACAGGTCTCCGTTCGCGGCGACTCGACCCGCTCCTTGCCCTGGATCGCGGTCTGCGCGCTGCTCCGGGAGCCGCTCCTTGCGCAGGGGGAGTTCCGCGACTTCCTCCACGAGGGCCGGATCCATGGCGCCCAGGCGGCGAAGGTCGAGGTCGACACGCTGACCGGCCGGGTCAAGGTCCTCAAGATGGTGGCCTGCCAGGATCAGGGGCTCCCCCTCAACCGGCTCGCGCTCCGCAGCCAGATCAACGGCGGCATGGTCCAGGCTCTCTCATACGGGATGCTGGAGCAGCGCGTGTTCGACGAGCAGGACGGGTTCCTCCTCTCGGATAATCTCGACCTCTACAAGATCGCAGGGGCCCAGGAGATGCCCGAGATGGTGGCGCTTATCGACGACGAGGATGAGCGTCCGAGCGTCTGTGGCATGGCCGAGGCGCCGGTCATCCCCGGACACAGCGCCATCGCGGGCGCGATTCACAACGCCTGTGGCGCGCGGCTCACCCGCATGCCCTTCACCGCGGACAACGTGCTGGAGACCCTCTACGGGAAGATCTGATGAAGGACTTCGACCTCAAGTTACCGGACACCCTCGAGGCCGCGGTGGGGGAGCTCCCCGCCGAGTACAGCCGCGACGGGGCCCAGGTCCTCGCCGGGGGCCAGGACATCGTGACGGTGATGAAGGACGACATCGAGCAGCCTGCGGCGCTCGTGAGCCTGCAGCGTCTCGGCCTCGATGGGATGCAGTGGGACGAGCGCGGCGGCCTGACGATCGGCGCCACGGTGACGATCCAGACCCTGGCCGAGGAGGCGAGCATCGAGCGAGGCCTGCCGGCCCTGCGCGAGGCGGCGCGCTCCGTGGGGAGCCCCCAGATCCGGAGCCAGGGGACCCTGGGGGGCAACCTGAACCAGCGCCCGCGATGCCCGTACTACCGCCACCCGTCGGTGAGCTGCTTCAAGAAGGGCGGCTCGGTGTGCCTCGCGGAGTTCGGCTTCAACAAGTACGCCGCCATCTTCGGGGGAGGCCCGTCCTACTACAGCCACCCCTCCGACCTGGCGACCGTGCTCGTGATGCTCGGCGCCACGGCCACCATCGCCGGCCCTGGAGGAGAGCGGCAGGTCCCCCTGGCGGAGCTCTATGTCCTGCCGGACCAGGCGCTGGATAC
The DNA here is from genome assembly GCA_905480285.1 of uncultured bacterium. Taxonomy (GTDB): domain Bacteria; phylum Planctomycetota; class UBA1135; order UBA1135; genus Saltatorellus. Next base: position 6,384 of record CAJQPT010000168.1, on the reverse strand, counting down.
GGAGACGGTGCTCCGACCGGATGAGATCCTGACCTCGGTCTCGATACCGGCGCCGGCGGCGGACGCGCGCTCCTCCTACCTGAAGTACAAGGAGCGCGCCTCGTACGACTTCGCCCTGGCGGCGGTGGCGGTCTCCGTGAACCGCGGCGATGACGGCGTCGTCACCGACGCCCGCGTGGTCCTCGGCGGCGTCGCGCCCAAGCCGTGGGAGGTTCCCGCGGCTGCCGCGGCGCTGGTCGGTAAGGCCATGGCGCCAGAGGCCTGGACCGCGGCCGGTGAGGCTGCGGTGGCCGACGCGGACCCCCTAGAGCACAACGGCTACAAGGTGCACCTCGTGAAGGGGCTGCTCTTTCGGGCCCTCGAGGCCCTGGTCTGATCGATCCGTTGACCACCTCCTGAATCCACACCATGAGCGATCCCCGGACACCGGCCGTGAGCCCCTTCTGCGTGCACCTCGCGAGCAAGAAGATGATGATCTCCGAGCGCCCGCCGCTTCAGGACAGCGATGTGCTGGACTCGAGCCAGCACTGCTGGTGTGAGCGGTCCCACATGCTCATCGGGCCCGACGGCGACGCCGCCCACCCCGAGGACTGCCGCAAGGGGCGTGACTGCTTCGAGTCCCCGCTGGCAGACCTCCTCTGATCTCCAATGAAACTCCTCGCCTCTCTCTTGGTTGCCGGCTCGACGGCAATGTTCTACACCGGCCTGCTCCCGTGCCCATGTGAGCTGGGCACCAGGCTGTCCTCGGCGCTCGGCGGCGCGTGTTCAGCCGCGGTGGACGAAGGCGTGGCCCTGGGGGCTGCGCCAGCGGGTGTCTACCTGGAGGTCCGCAACGCCACGGTCTGGGGAGGCGCCTGTCACATCGGCTCGGAGGCCGTGAGCCAGGGGACCTTCGCCGCCGCGGGCTGGGGCTTCGAGGGCGGGGCCCATGACGGAGTCGACCTCGCGGGCGTCCGCGTGGTCTCCGTCGTCGAGGGGACGTCGAACCTGCAGGCCGAGGACGTCTTCCGCGCGGGGGGCGCGCCGGAGGTCTCCTCCGCGATCTGGGTGGACGCTCCCGATCAGCGGACGGCGGACGCCGCCGTGGCCCACGTGCTGGCGCGCATGGAGCACGGGACCGTCCGCTCGGTGGAGCGGGCCACCCTCACGGTGGAGCGAGACGGGGACGCATTCCTCGTCGAGGTCCCTGGGGTGCTCTCCGTGGAAGGCGAGGCCCTCCCGGACCGCTCCTGCTGCACCATGCCCGAGTCGCTCTGGTACTCGCCCCTGGCGAGGGACTGCGAGGCCGTGGTCGGGAACCCCTCCACCTGCCGCTTCGCCGGGCACGGCGAAGGCGCCGGGCGACTCTCACCCTGGGCGTTCGAGGGCGAGAACAGCGCCTTCGTCGCCCGACTCGGCGCCTGAGGCGCTCCGCCGATCACTCCCACTGCCCAAGACTCCGTTGGCTCGTAAGAAGAAGTCCAAGAGAAAGGCCCCGCGGCGCTCCAAGCGCTCGGTCGACGACGCCGAGATCGAGGAGCTGGTCATCGTTCCTGTGCGGAACATGATCCTGTTCCCCGGCGTGGTCCTCCCGCTCATGCTCGGGAGGGAGTCCTCCGTCCTCGCGGTGCGTGCGGCGGTCGAGGACGATCGTCCCATCGGCCTGCTGCTCCAGCGAGACGAACGCGACGACTCTCCGGGGCCGTCTGACCTCTTCAAGGTCGGGACCGTGGGCGAGATCATGCGCTACTGGACGGCCCCCGATGGCCGCCACCAGGCCATCTGCCAGGGGCAGAGTCGGTTCGAGGTCATCGATTACGTGGAGACCGACCCGCTGCTTGTGGCGCGGGTTCGTCGGGTCGAAGAGGTCGAGCGACCCACCCGTGCCATCGAGGCTCGCTTCGTGGCCCTCAAACAGCGAGCGGAGGAGGTCCTCAGCCTCTCTCCCGGGACGCCGGAGGACCTCGAGCAAGCGGTCCAGGGGATTGACTCTCCGGGCATGCTGGCCGATCTGGTGGCGACCTTCCTGGATATGCCCTCGGTGGAGAAGCAGGAGATCCTCGAGACCTTCGAGGTCAAGGCGCGCCTCGATCGGCTCCTGGAGGCGCTCGGGCAGGCCGCCGCCGTCCTCGAGCTCAGCCTCAAGATTCGACGCGAGACCAAGGGGTCCTTGGATCAGGCTCAGCGTGAGTACTTCCTGCGCGAGCAGCTGCGGCAGATCCGACGCGAGCTCGGTGAGGGCGACGACTTCACCGATGAGCTCGCCGAGATCCGCGAGCGAGTGGACGCGCTCGAGCTCCCTGAAGAGGCCGAGCGCGAGGTCCGCCGCGAGCTCCGGCGGCTTGAGCGGACACCGGAGCAGGCGGCGGAGCACTCGATGCTGCGAACCTGGATGGAGGTCTTCACGGAGCTCCCCTGGAACCAGCGGAGCAAGGACACGCTTCAGCTTGGCGTGGCCCAGGAGGTGTTGGACGCGGATCACCACGGCCTCGAGAAGGTCAAGCGGCGGATCCTGGAGTTCCTCGCGGTGAAGAAGCTCAACCCCGAGGGGCAGGGACCGACCCTGTGCCTGGTGGGGCCTCCGGGGGTCGGCAAGACGTCGCTCGGGCAGAGCGTCGCTCGCGCGATGGGCCGGGAGTTCGTGCGCGTCAGCCTCGGCGGAGTGCACGACGAGTCGGAGATCCGCGGCCACCGCCGGACCTACGTGGGGGCGATGCCGGGGAAGATCATCGAGGGGCTGCGCAAGGCACGGACTCGCAACCCGGTCTTCCTCCTGGACGAGGTGGACAAGCTCGGGGCCGGTCTCCACGGCGACCCGTCCTCTGCGCTGCTCGAGGTCCTCGATCCGGCGCAGAACGGCACGTTCCAGGACAACTACCTCGGGGTGCCCTTCGACCTCTCCGAGGTGCTCTTCATCGCCACCGCTAACGTCGAGGAGCAGATCCCCGGACCGCTCCATGACCGGATGGACGTCCTCCGCCTGTCCGGCTACACGGAGGCAGAGAAGCTCGCCATCGCACGCAAGCACCTGCTGGGTCGCCAGCGGACCGCTGCGGGGCTGAAGCCCTCGCAGCTCAAGGTCTCGGTTGCCGCGCTCCGAGAGGTGATCACCGGCTACACCCGTGAGGCGGGGGTCCGGGAGCTCGAGCGCCGGATCGCGGCGATCTGCCGCCACGCCGCGGTGAAGTTCGCCTCTCGACGACGCAAGCCCCTCTCGATCGGCCCGGACGAGGTGAAGGCGATCCTCGGCCATGAGCGCCGTGAGCTGGAGGTCGCCGAACGCACGGCGCAGTCTGGAGTCGCGACGGGGTTGGCCTGGACCTCGGTCGGGGGCGAGATCCTCTTCATCGAGGCGGCCTCCTGTAAGGGCAAGGGCGAGCTGCGACTGACGGGGCAACTCGGAGACGTGATGAAGGAGAGCGCGCTCGCCGCGCTCACGCTGCTTCGGTCCAGGGCTGCCGACCTCGGGATCGACTCCGATGAGCTGGCGGTCAGTGACGTGCACCTCCACATCCCCGCTGGTGCGGTGCCGAAGGACGGGCCGTCCGCCGGGGTTGCCATCACGATCGCGCTGGCTTCGCTGTTCACCGATCGGGCTGTCCGTGGGACGGTCGCGATGACCGGAGAGATCAGTCTGCGGGGCCGGGTGCTCCCGGTCGGCGGGGTGAAGGAGAAGGTGCTGGCCGCGCTGGCTGCGGGCATCCGGACGATTCTCCTCCCGGAGCGGAACATGGCGGATCTCGTGGAGCTCCCCGAGGTCGCCCGCAAGAAGCTGGAGTTCATTCCGCTGCGGACGATCGACGACGCCTTCGATGTGGCGTTCGGGCGGCGGCGTCCCTGATGTGGGCGGCACTCCTCGCCCTGATCGCGTTGTCCGGGGCGGCGTCTGCGCCGGCGTCGCTGCCGGCGCATCCGAACTCCTTCTCGATCTCCGAGCTCCATATCCGGAACAGCCGTGTCGAGCTGCAGCTGCGCTGCCAGGTGCTCTCGCTCGGCGAGGTGATCGAGGGGCTGGATCCCGAGCTCGACGGCCACGCGGAGCCTGGTGAGGTCGAGCGCTTCTCCAGCGAGATCGCCGAGTACGTGGCGCGTCACTACCGCCTGGTGCCGGGCGCGCTGGACGAGGCCAGCTGCGCCGACGCCTCGGCGGCGTTGACGGTCGCAGGGGCCTTCGTCTACGAGGCGCCGCTCGCGCTTGATCCGATGAACGAGGTCAGCGAGTGGGTGGACGTGGTGCTGAGCTTCGAGGGGCCGGCGGGAGGGCTGAATCGACTCGGTGTCCACCAGTCGCTCTTCCAGATCACGAGCCCTGGCCACCGGGACTCCTGCGCGGTGGTCTGGAATGGGCTGGAGGTTGGCCAGCGTCAGTTCGCCCTCGGCGCGGAGGCGTTCGTCTTCGTGGCGAGCCCAGAGGTGATCGCGCGGGGTGCTCCGGTTCTCCAGCGGTACGTCGTCCACGGAGCCAAGGGGGTGTTCCAGAGCTTGGATGCGCTCCTGCTGGTCCTGCTCTTGGTGCTCGCCGCGCGCCCGGGCTGGCGCTCAGCGCTCATCTCGGTGGGGATCCTCGCCGCTGCCGCGGCGGTCGGAGCCCAGGTGGGTGCGAGGGTGCCGGTCTCCTCCACGGAGCTGCGGTTTCTCGAGCTCACCGTTCCGCTCGCCATCGCCTACGTGGGGCTCGACGACCTGCTGCACCGCGATGGGCGCACCCGCTTCATCGAGGCGCTGGTCTTCGGGCTCGCGCTCGGGGGGAGGGAGGTCGTCCAGCTGTCGCCGGAGTTGATTCGAGAGGCCGGTCCCTCGGGGCCCCTCGCAGGCGTGAGCCTCGGGCTGGTCTTGGCGGTGCTCACCCTCTCGCTCTCGCTGCTCCTCGCCCTGTCCCGGTGCGGTGATCCCGACGCCGCAGGACCCCGTCTCGTTCGCTTACCGGTCGACCTGCTCGCGATCGGAGTGGGGCTCTGGCTCTTCGTCTCGACCGCGCTCGGCTGAGGCCGCGGGATCCAATTAGCCTGCTCCCAGAAGCCGGCCCCCCTCTGAATCGACCTTCGAAGGCCGAGGCTCGAAACCGAGCACCGCGCGGGCATCCATTGCCCGGCCGGGTCGCAAGGGACACCGTCCGATTCTCAGCCGCCCAGCGTGGACCCCGAACGCAGGACCCCAAACGCAGGATCCCGAACGCAGGATCCCGAACGCAGGATCCCAGTCAGGGAAGGATCTGCAGCGTGATGACGTTGGACACGAAGTCGTAGGGATCCCGCGTGACCGCGCAGTGGTACATCGTCTGCCCCACGAGCCCGCTGGTGAACGCGGGGTTGAGACGGATCTGTATACCGGCTGCCCCCGCCTGGTTCAGGGTGCCAAACTGGTGTCTAAACACCGCTCCCTGGGTGTCGATCAGGCCCGCGCGGGTCCAGCGGTCGAAGTTGATGGGGACGTCGACCCCGCCCAAGACGAATCCGTTCGACGTGCCGCTGAGGCTCGAGAACATGATGTAGTCGCGGTTGGCGTAGGCCTCACCAGCATGGAAGAAGATCTGCTGGAGGTCCGCGGCACCCACAGACCCTGAGTCCGTGCGGGCAGAGAGCGCCGCGTGACGGCGGAGCACGGTGACCCAGTCCTCGTCCGGGTCAGAGGGCGGCGGTCCAAGCGCCAGCCAGCCGCCGGTGGAGTTGATGGCGGTCGGTGGCCCCGCGTAATCCCCTGTCCTCGGGTTGAACCAGAACTGCTCGAACGCGCCCAGCGACGACCCGAGATTGAGCTCACCGGTGCTCGATGCATCGGCGAGGTAGACGGCGTAGACCTGCCCGTCCTTCACGAAGACCTGGCCTTCGCCGATGCTCAACTCCTCATTCCGGAGGAGGCTATCGTCAGGCTCCATCTCCCAGAAGGGGAGCTCCGCCTCAATGAAGCTCCTGGCGTACCCGACGTACGTCCACATGTCATCCCGCGTCCGGAAGTCTTCGAGGGAGAGGTCTCCGCCGAGGGGGAGGTTGTGCCAGCCCAGGTAGAACTCGACGCCTCCGCCGCTGAAGAGGGCGTCATAGAGCACGCGCTTGCGGACGTCGTCGGCGTTGGAGTCCGTCAGCCCGGTAGGCCAAGGGTTCATCTCGTCCGCGTCAACCAGCCATGGGCGCCCCGCCTGCGCCGAGAGCATGCGAAGCTCCTCGATCTGATCCTCCGATTCATTCAGCGAGAACTGGAGGGAGGCGGCGTCGATGTTCGGGTCCGTCAAGACCGACTGGAAGACGGCCAGGTCGTCGGGGCGATTATGAAGCGAGATGGGGTGCTCGTAAGCGTCCAGGTCGGTGATCCACTGGGCGAAGCTTCCGAGGGTCGTGGCGCTGAAGTCGGTCTCCTCGCAGAGATTCCAACGGAGCGCCGGGTGATGGCCAAAGCGGGCGACCATCT
>CAJQPT010000167.1 GCA_905480285.1 uncultured bacterium | reverse complement strand
CGGCCCTCGATCTTCAGCGGTCCCTCGAGACCGTGCATGAGGATCTGCACGAGGCGATCCTCGTCGCCCACCGCGTAGGTGGTCCCGCGCAGGGTCGGCGCCTTGCCGTCCTGTCCCCCGCCGTGGCTCTGGTGGCAGGTCGCGCAGACGTTCTCGTACACGGTCCTACCGCGCTCGTACTGGGCGGTCTCCGCGGCCGTCAGGTCACGGGGGAGCTCGACCTCCACCGCGCCGGGCTTGCCGGGCCAGGTGCACCCCTCGTCGACCTTGCTCGCCGCCGCGGTCGGCGCGACGGCAGCGTCCTGAGCCTGCGCGGAGAAGTACGCGGGCATGGCGCGCAGCGGGAGCGGCAGGCGCTCCCCGCGCGGACCCTTGCGGCGGGTCTCCATCAGGCCATCGAGGAGCGGCTTGCTCCACCACGCGGCCGGGGGCTCCAGGGCCAGATCCACCACGAGCCCCACGTTCTCCTGGAGGTTCTCCCGCCCCACGCAAGAGGCGAGGGAGCGGAGCAGCTCCTTGCGCCCGGGGAGGTCGGAGGCCCACGCCTCGCGGCGCGCGAGCTCGAGCAGGAGGTCCGCCTCGCGGAACTGGAGGCCTGAAACGACCGCCGAGCGCTCGAGGCTCGAGGATGCGTCCGCCGACATGCGCTGGACGAAGGCCTCGAGCACCACCTCCCGGTCCGACGCGCCGAGGGCCAGCAGCGCGTGGAGCCGCGCCCGGGCGTTGGGGTCAGCGAGCGCGCCGGCGAGCACGTCGTCGATGAGGTCGCTGCCCTCGAGGTCCAGGCGCCGCTCCGCGATCTCCGCGGCGGCCGCGCGGACCCGCGGGTCCGGGAACGAGAGGCCGCTCCGGAGGGTCCCGTCGTCGATGAAGTCGACGCCGTCCAGGGTCCAGAGCGCGTGCACCGCGCCCAGGGCCGAGTCGCCGCCGTCGACGATGGAGCGCAGCGCCGAGAGGGCAACCGCCTCGCCGTCGAGGTCCTCCACCAGGATCCGCTGGGCGCTGTCCCGCACCCAGGCGTTGTCCGAGGTCAGCAGCTGGGCCAGCTCCTCGAGCTCGGCCCCCGCGAGGTCCACCTCCGGGCGGCGCACGGGCTCCCCCTCCTTGCGAACCCGCCAGATCCGCCCGAGGCCCATGGGCCCCTCCAACCCGCGCTCCTCGATCTGCCGGCGGAGGAACGTCGTCAGGAAGATCCGGTGCTGGATGAGCCCCCGGTACATGTCCGCGATGTAGAGCGCCCCGTCCGGCCCCGTCGTCATGGCGACCGGCCGGAACCGCTCGTGGGTCGAGGTCAGGAAGTCCCGCTCGCCGCGGACGTCGTTCGCCTTGAGCTGGGCGGTCTCGTCGCGCTCTTCGATCCGGTAGCGCTTGACCAGGTTGCCGGTGGGCTCGCAGACGAAGATGTCGCCCCGCGACTCCTCGCCAAGGGCGGCGCCGCGCAGCGGCGTCGCGCTGCACGCGGCGGTGAAGTAGTGGAGGGTGTAGTCGTCCCGCAGGGTCACCTCCTGGTAGCCGCGGTTGACCCCCGGGTTGATGCGCGCGGGGAAGACCTCGCGCGTGGCGCTCACCCCGGCGAAGGAGCCGTGAAACTTGCGCTGGTGACGGTTCCGCACCGCGTACCGCGCGGGGGCGATATCCATGAAGAGGGGCTGCGGGTTCGTGTTGCGCGCGAAGCGGCCGACGTCGTCCTGCGCCAGGCCCCACTGGCCGCCCTGCCGCTCGCGGCGGATCTCCCACACCCCGTCGCCGTTCTCGTCCTCGGTCCGGCGTACTGCCCGGTTCCAGTTGGCGAAGTGGACCCAGTTGTCGAGCCCCATGGTCGGCCCGTTGATGTCGTGCTCCGGGTTCTCGAGGCCCTTGGTCAGGCCACCCATCACCACCTCGCGCCGATCGAGGACCCCGTCCCCGTCGTCGTCCCGCAGGAACACCAGCTCCGGCGGGAGAATGCAGAGGGCGCCGCCGAACATGGGCGCGACCCCCCGGGGCAGCACGAGCCCGTCCGCGAAGTCCTCGCGCCGGTCCATGGTCCCGTCCCCGTCCTCGTCGGTGAGCACCGCGATACGCCCGACGGGTTCCTTCTCGCCGTTGCCCTCGATGTCGGGCATGTAGCCCCGCATCTCGACGACCCAGAGCCGGCCGAGCTCGTCGAAGACCACCTGAACCGGGTCGACGACCATGGGCTCCTCCGCCACCAGCTCGATCTTGAAGCCGGGGGGCAACTCGAAGGTCGCGAGCTCCTCCTCGGCCGAGAGCACCGGCGCCGCGGGGATGGCCAGGTCCGCGGGCAGGTCACCCTGGACCTCACCGTTGCGGTCGCCGTTCTGGGCGAGAGTCGGGACGGCGAGCAGGCACGAGGCCAGGGGAAGAAGGGTGACGTGCGATCGCATGCACAGATCTTAGGCGCTGGAGCGCTCCTTGCGACGGGGCCACCCAAGGCGGCCGCTTCCGACGGTGACCCGGCTGCGTCGCGACCCGGGCCGTGGCCGCCCCTGGACGGGTCGAGCGGTGCGCGATGGCCGTCCAGCGCCTACGCTGGTGCGGTGAATCGTCTCGCTCAAGTCCTCTGTCTCACACCGATCTTGCTGGCGGCCTGCGCCGGCACGAACCCCGGCGACCGCGCCACACCGGCGCCTGCCATCAAGTCGCCTGCGCGGGGAGCCGCCCGACCCAACATCGTCGTGCTCTTCGCCGACGATGCGGGCTACTCGGACTTCGGCTTCCAGCCGAACGCCATGGAGGACATGAGGGGGCTCACGCCGCACATCGACTCCATCGCGGACGAGGGCGCGGTCTTCCGCGCCTTCTACATGTCGGCCTGCGTTTGCTCCCCGTCAAGGGCGGGCCTGATGACCGGCCGCTACCAGCAGCGCTTCGGCCACGAGAAGAACATCCCCCCCGGCTACATGAAGGGCGGCATGGCCCTGGAGGAGGCGACCATCGCCGACCGCCTGCGAGGCGCGGGGTACGAGACGGGGCTGGTGGGCAAGTGGCACCTCGGCTACCCCGATCCTTATCACCCCAACGAGCGCGGCTTCGACTGGTTCATGGGGTGCCTCCAGGGCTCGCGGCCCTATCTCGAGATGGAGGAGCCCACGCCCCACCGTGTGCTCCTTCGAGACCGTACGCCCACCCCCGAGGGCGGCTACGTCACCGATCGGTTCGGCGACGCTGCGGTGGAGTTCATCCAGGAGGAGCGCGAGGCACCCTTCTTTCTCTTCGTCTCCTTCACCGCGCCCCACGGCCCCCTCCAGCCGCGTCCGGGCGACGTGGACCTCCCCGAGCTCGCCTCCATCGAGAAGAAGCGACGCCGCAACTACGCCGGGCTCGTGAAGGCCATGGACGACAACGTGGGCAAGATCCTGACGGCCCTCGAGCGCGCGGGGATCGCCGAGGAGACCGTCGTGCTCTTCACCAACGACAACGGCGGCCAGACCCAAACCGCGGCGGTCAACAAGCCCCTGCGCGGCCGCAAGGGCCAGCTGTACGAGGGCGGCATCCGGGTCCCCGCCGCCCTGCGCTGGCCCGGCGTCGTCGCGCCGGGCACCGTGGTCGAAGCCCCGGCCATCTCCCTCGACCTGACGCCGACGTTCCTCGCGGCGGCAGGGAGCGCCCCGGAGCCCGGCGACGAGCTCGACGGACTCGACCTCACGGCGGCCCTGCGGGGCGAAGCCGGCGGCCCCCTGGCCCAGCGCTCGCTTTACTGGCGCCGGAGCGGGAGCGAGGGCCCCATCGCCGCGCGCCGCGGCCGCTGGAAGCTGCTGTGGAACGACCGCGCCGAGGACCCCGAGCTGTTCGACCTCGCCAACGACGTCGCGGAGAGCCGGGACGTGGCCGGCGATCACCCCGAGGTCGTGGCGCAGCTCATGGCCGAGCTCGAGGGCTACGAGGCAGGGCTCATCGAACCCCTCTGGCGCTAGGCTTCGCCGGCGAGCACGCCGTCGGCGCGGCGCGCCACGACGAAGTCGTTCGCCGTCAGCCCGCCCGCGTCATGGGTGGTGAGAGAGACCGTCAGGCAGCGGTAGTCGCTGATCGTGAGGTCGGGGTGGTGGTTCTCCTCCTCGGCGATCTCGGCCAGGGCGTTGAGCGCCGCCAGGGCCGCGGCGAAGTCGGCGAGCCGCACCTCGAACACCAGCGAGGCCCCGCGGACCTCCCAGCCCGGGCCGAGCTCCGCCCCCATGGTCTCCGCTTCGGACGGCGCGAGGAGCGCCGCACCGTCCGTGCATCCAGCGGGGATCACGCTCACGACGACGCCGGCCGCGTGTGGGTCAGCCACCCGTGGCGGTCCGGGACCCGGCCCTCCACGATGGAGAAGAACGCCTCCTGGAGCCGCCTCGTGACAGGACCCGGGGCGCCACCTTCCATGGGCCGACGATCGACGCTGCGCACCGGCGTGATCTCGGCGGCGGTCCCGGTCATGAACAGCTCCTCCGCGAAGAAGATGGCCTCGCGCGGGATCCGCCGCTCCCGAAGCTCGAGCCCCATCTCCCGGGCGAGCTGGATCACCATGTCCCGCGTGATGCCCTCGAGGATCGAGTTCCCGATCGGCGGCGTCACGATGGCGCCGTCCTGAACGAGGAACAGGTTCTCACCGCTGCCCTCCGAGAGGTAGCCGTCCACGTCGAGCACGAGGCCCTCGGCGTAGCCGTTGCGCACGGCCTCCTGGATCACGAGCTGGGAGTTGAGGTAGTTGCCCGAGGCCTTAGCCATGGAGGGGTGCGTCCCGGGAGCCATGCGCCGCCACGAGCTGAAGCACACGTCCACGCCTGACTCCACCGCCTCGTTGCCGTGGAGCGAGTCCCACTCCCAGGTCGCGATGATGAGCTGAATCGGATTGCCCTTGGGCAGGACACCCAGCGGCCCGGCGCCCCGGAAGACCAGCGGGCGGATGTAGCAGGACTCGTGGCCGTTACGGCGCACGGTCTCCACCACGGCCTGCCCGACCTCCTCCTGCGAGAAGGGGATCTCCATGTCGAGCACAGCGCAGGAGCGGAACATGCGCCGCACGTGCTCGTTCAGGCGGAGGAGCGCGGGCCCATCGGGTGTGGCATAAGCCCGCATTCCCTCGAAGACCGCGTTCCCGTAGTGGAGGCTGTGGGACAGAACATGGATCTGCGCCTGACCCCAGGGGATCAGTTCGCCGTCCATCCAGATCACTTCAGAGGGCTTCATCGACTGGAGAGGATAGCGGACCAGCGCGCCGCAGACCGCCCTACAATGGGCGCTGTAATGAGCGACAACATCATGAATGCACCGCACGGGATGAACCTGGTTGTGGAGTGCACGGACGGGAGTGCGGTCATCGGTCGCTTCGACGAGTCCAACGGCTTCGAGGTCGTGATGCACGACGTCGATACCTGGGCCGCGGAGCAAGGCAGCGAGGAGGAGCGCGAGCAGTGGGTGCGCTCCACAGCCACCTACGGGGTCGCGGTGAAGGAGCGGGACCACAACTTCTCCGCTCGCCTCGTGGCGAGCTGGCGATCCCTCGGCGACGTCGAGAAGCTCCACTAGGCCGCGAGGCATGCAGACGGACTCCACCACCCTCCGTTGCGCCTCCGCCGTATCGAGTCTGAACGACCTCGACGCGGCCGTGGCCGAGGTCTCCGGCGAGATCGACGCGCGGCTCGACGGCGAGCAGCCTGACCTGCTCTTCGCCTTCGTGACCCACCACCACGGCGGGGACCTCGCCCGCGTCGCCGCGGAGCTCGTCGAGGCCACGGGAGCGGCCGAGGCCGCGGGCAGCACCGGAGCCTGGACGGCGGGCACCGGCAAGGAGCTTGAGCAGCGGCCGGGGCTCTCGGTCCTCGCCGCCCGGCTTCCCGACACGGAGGTCGAGGTCATCCGCCTCGCGCCCCCCGGCGAGGGTGGCTGGGACGCCGACGCGCTCCCCATCGACGACCCCGAGCGCACCTCGGCCATCATCGTGGCCGACCCCTTCACCTTCCCGGTCCCCACCTTCCTCGACGACCTCGCCGAGACGCAGCCCGGCCTGTCGGTGACCGGCGGGCTGGCGAGCGGCGGCATCGCGCCGGGCCAGAACATCCTCTATGCCGGCGCGGACCCGGTGAACTCCGGGGCGGTGGCCGTCCTGCTCAAGGGAGGCACGCGGGTGGTGAGCGCCGTCAGCCAGGGCTGCCGCCCGATCGGGCCGCCCCTGGTCGCCACCCGGGTCGAGGGCAACGCCATCTTCGAGCTCCGGGGCCAGCCGGCGGCCAAGGTGCTGTTCGAGGTCCTCGAGTCCCTCGACGAAGACGAGCGCGAGCTCTTCCAGAAGGGCGCCTTCATCGGGCGCGCCGTGGATCCCGCGCGCTCCAAGTTCCGCCCCGGCGACCTGCTGGTGCGCAACATCATGGGCCTCGATCCCCAGCGCCACGCCATCGCGGTCGCCGACGGGGGCTTTCGAAACGGGACCACGTTCCAATTCATGGTCCGGGACGGCGCCTCGGCCGAGGCCGAGCTCGCCTCGGTCCTGGAGATCGCCGGACTGGAGTCCATGGGTCAGGCCTCCGGCGGGCTCCTGTTCACCTGCGGCGGCCGCGGGAAGGGGATGTTCGGTCGCTCCCACCACGATGCCGCCGCCATCGAGGCGGCCTTCGGCCCCGGCTTCCCCCTCGCTGGCTTCGCCGCCAACGGCGAGATCGGCCCCGTCGGCGGCCGTCCCTTCCTCCACGGCTTCACGGCGAGCGCGGCGATCCTCGCCCCCCGCAGCTGACCCCCTCGCAGATGATCCCCTCGCAGATGATCCCCTCGACCAAAGATCCTCGAGAGTGCACATGACCATGCTCCACTTGGCCCTCCTCCAGGACACGTTGACCTTCACCACTCAAGGCGGTGGAGGAGACGGCGTAGGTCTCCTGCTCAACATCCTCAGCCTCGCAGCGTGGATCCTCATGCTCTTCCTGGTGCTCCGCGACCGCGACCAGCTCAAGCAGGCGAAGGCGGACGCCGAGGCGGCCAAGGACCAGGCCCGCCGGGCGAACAACGCCAAGGACGAGCTCGCCGCCGAGGTGGGGAACCTGCGCGAGCTCCTCGCGCGCTCCGTGGAGGGTGAACCCCTCACCCGGGAGATGGTCATGGAGGGCCAGCTCTGGCGCGACGTCGACGGCGGGAGAGCCCTCGAGCTGTTCGGCGACCCGGGGGCGCACGTCCTCGACGTGCGGACCCCATCCGAAACGGCCGCCGGAGTGATCAAGGGCGCGCTCCTGATCCCCATGGACCAGATCGAAGAGCGGCAGGGAGAGCTCCCCGCCGACGGCAAGCCGCTCCTCGTGTACTGCGCGGCGGGCGCCCGGTCCGCGGCGGTCTGCGAGCACCTCTCGAGCGAGGGGTTCAGCGGCCTGCACAACCTCGAGGGCGGCTTCGGGACCTGGCCTGGGGAGACTCAGGCCTCCTGAGGCCCGGTCGGCTCCCTATCGACTCCCGGTCGACTCCCCGTTGCCGCAGCCCCACGGCCCGGGCCGAACTTCGTCGATCTTGCCTCTGGACCATCAAGGAGAAGCGCGGCCTGACCCGATCCAGGATCCAGGGACGTCAGCTGGACTTCCCCCTCCCCCGCCCGTCGGCCGGACCGTTCAATAGCGCCGCACGCCCCCCCCCAGGCCCCTCTGAACTCGACCCAATGCTGGACTCCGCCACCATCGAACGTGACCTCGCCTTCGCCATCGCCGCCGCCCGCGACGCCGGCGACCGCGGCCTCGCCCTGCGCGCGCTCGACCGCTGGGAGGGCAAGACCCTCGGCGATGTGTGCGACCAGGCCTGCGACGGGCTGCTCCACGGGCTGCTCGCCGGACGCTACCCCGACGACGGCGTGCTGAGCGAGGAGACCGTTGACACACCCGAGCGCCTCTCCAAGTCGCGGGTCTGGATCGTGGACCCGCTGGACGGCACCAAGGAATACGCCCAGCTCCGGGACGACTGGGCCGTGCACGTGGCCCTCGCCGTCGACGGCCGCTGCGTCCTCGGGGCCGTGGCCCTGCCGTCCCAGGGCAAGGTCCTCTACGGCGTCTCGGCGGACGGCGCCGAGCGCGCGGGATTCGAAGGGGACTACAGCGGCGAGCTGGTCTCCGGCACGAGCCCCCAGGAGGGCCGCCCCCGGATCGCCGTCAGCCGCTCCCACACCCCCGAGTGGGTCGACCGCTTCGCCGCCTCCATCGAGGGCGACCTCGTCCCCGCCGGCTCCGCCGGGCACAAGGCAGGCATGCTGCTCACCGGGGACGCGGACATGTACGTTCACAAGATCGGTCTCAAGGAGTGGGACACCTGCGCCCCGGAGACCATCGCGCGCAGCCTCGGCTGGCACGTATGCCGACTGGACGGCACCGAGCACGTCTACAACCAGGCCGACCCACGCAACCACGAGCTCGTGATGTGCCGACCGGCCGCGCGGGACGCCGTTCTGGCCGCGCTCCAGCAGTCCGGCGCTCTCGAGGACCGCAAGGTCTGAGGCGCGCCCCTGGCCGGCGCCGCACTCAGCGCGGAGGCTGGCACGGCGGGCAGAGGTAGAGCCGGCGAGACCCCACGTCGATCTTCTCGACCGGGGCGCCGCACTCGGGGCACGGCCGGCCCGAGCGGGCGAAGGCCGCGTGGCGGTAGTGCCGGAACGGGACCCCGCGCTCCTTGGCGTCCTCGACACGCTCGAGGCAGTCCGTGATCCCGCCCGTCTCGTAGCTCTGCCGGGTCACGTCGAGGATCCAGCGCGCCAGGTCCTCCCGATCGCCATCGTCGAGGTCCTTGGGCCGCCAGCTCGGGTGGAGCCCGGCCCACCAGAGGATCTCACTCCGGAGGTAGTTCCCAAGCCCGCTGACGAAGCTCTGGTCGAGCAGCAGCGCGCCCAGGTTGCGGCCGCGGAAGCGGCGGTCCAGGAGCTGCTCCAGGACCTGCGCCTCCGTCACGTCCGGATCCACCGCGTCAGGACCGAGCTTGCCGAGGTAGGGGTGATGCGGCTCTTCCTCGGGCCGCAAGACCTCGATCTCCGAGGCGCTGTACAGCAGGGCTGAGCGCTTCGCGCCGCGCAGCTCCATCCGCAGCGAGCGCCCGGTCTTGGGGTAGGCTCCCGCCTTCCGGAAGTACCACTTCCCGTAGAGCTGATTGTGCGAGTAGACGGACAGCCCCACGTCGAAGCGGGTGAGGATCGCCTTGCCGCGTGCCTCGACCTCGGTGACCGTGGCCCCGGAGAGCTGGCTCTCCCAGGGCTTCAGGTGCGTCAGCCCGAACCCGACCTCTTGCATCACCTGACCCTCGACCGCCTCGGCGATCTGATCTGCGGCTCGATGTATCTCCGGTCCCTCGGGCATGGGAGGGCTTTCGCAGCGCGGTCCCCCGCGGAGTCACCCGAACAGAATTGCCGGCAGACAGATCGTTTCGAAATTTCGTCTGCCCGACGCCGCCGCGCCTGACAGAGTGTCAGTCTATCTCCGATGCCTGATTCCCTCCCCTCTTCGACGACTGCCAGTCTCTCCAGCCGAGGGGTGCCTGCTGACGTCCGCGAGCGAATCGTCGCAAGTACGGTCGCCCTGCTCTGGGACCACCCCCTGAGAGACATCACCGTCAAGACGATCATGGCGGGGACCGACCTCAGTCGGCCCTCGTTCTACCTCCACTTCAAGTCGATCCCCGACCTCATGGAGGAGCGCCTGGGTGAGCTGGAGAAGTCGCTGATCGAGGCCACCGTTGGCTGGCTTGCGACCGCCGACGATGACCCTCAGACCCTCTGGCGAGCGCTGCATGCCCTCGTCCTCGTCGTCGAGCCGAACGGTGTCGTGTTCCGCGCGATCTCGGAGGCCGCGACCGTCGACGACCGGCTCGCCGAGACCTGGACGCAGTTCATGGGGCAATGGGACACCGCGGTCGCGGCCCGGATCCGGGTCGGCCAGGAAGCCGGGTACCTCAAGGACGTTGACCCGGACCTGACCGCCTTCGCGTTGAACCGCATGAATGCAGAGGTCCTGATCGAGGCCTTTGGCCGTCGTCCGGTGAAGGACTCGGAGTCCATCGCCCGCACCGTCCACCAGATCTGGACGAGCACGCTCTACGCGGCTCGCTGAGCCTCGGTCCTCTGGCCCGAGGGAAGGACACCCGTTTGCCCCACCCATCCTCGCGAGTCCCCGCTCGACCAGGCCTCGCGCCCCGGGGACCCCGAGCGCCTCTGAGCGGCCAGGTCGCCCTTGTGAGCGGCCAGGTCGCCCTTGCGCCGTCGGGCGCGACGGGCGCCCGTTCCCAGCACCCGGTCAAGCCGGCTCGTGGCGCGTGAGCCCCTCGAGGGCACGCTCCAGATCGATCGACAGCGCATCGAAGCCGTCGACGGCGTCCAGGCGCTGGCGCAGCGCGAGGACGAGCTCTCGGGCATGCCCGATGGTCTGCGCGGGTCCGCGGCTGAAGTGACTCCAGGCCTCCTCCGGGCTGCCCGCCGCGTCGAGCCGCGCCCCGAGGGAGCGCATGTTGTGCAGCTTGTCTGCGGCCTTCACCACCAGCGCTCGAAGGCTCATGGTCTCCACCGCTGCCAGCGCCTCGCCCTTGCGAGTCTCCCAGGACTCCCCCTTGCGCTCCGTCACCTCGGCAACGACGGCCCCCACCTCTGGCCCGAACTCCTCGGCGACCCGAGCCGCGGTCCAGTCCTCGCAGTCCTCCACCACATCGTGGAGCAGCCCGGCCTGGATGGTCTCGTCATCGGCGCCGCTGCGCGCGAGCAGCAGGGCCACATGGTAGGGGTGAGAGATGTAGGGGATCGGGTCCCCCTTCCGGGTCTGGCCCTCATGGGCCAGGAGCGACGCGCGCAGCGCCGCCTCCACACCTTGGGAAAAGAGCCCGACCATCCGCGCTCAGATCTGTACGCCGAGGGGCTTCAGGAAGATGAAGCCCACGATCATGGAGGCCAGCACGAACGCAGCGAGGACGCCCAGGGGCCCGCTCAGGGGCAGCCACCCGAGGTCGCTCTCCGGATACACGAAGCTGATCTTCTCCAGTCCGGTCCCCGAGAGCGTGTCCTCTGCGGGCCAGAGGATCGCCTCCAGCGCGCTGCTGACGCGCTCAGGCTGCATGGACCGGACGCTGACCTCGTCTCCGGCCACGATCGTCTTCAAGATCGTCTTGTCGCCGGCGGTGAGGACGATCTCGTACTCCCCGGGCTGCTCGGCGATGAACTCGACGAAGGCGCGGCCCTGCCGAGGGATGCGGGCCACCGGTGAGACGGCCGCGAGCCCCTCGGGGAACACGATCTCCAGGCCTTCGATCGCGTCGCGGTCCCCCACGACCTCGAGGGTCAAGCCGTCGCCCGCGAGCAGCTCCACGTCCGCCTGCTGAATCGGTACCGGCTCGAACCCGTAGCGAACCACCATCTGCGCGGCCACGAGCGCGAAGGGGATCGCCAGCGGAACGAAGGGCCCGAAGTTGAGCACCAGGTACTGCACGTTCCGGAACAGCACCTTGCCGATGGCCTTGCCCACGGTCACCAGGTCGTCCTGATAGAGGCGGATCTCGATCAGGTGACCCTTGATCTTGTCCTTGGTCGCCTTGATGCCCTTCTGCCAGGAGATGTGCTTGAAGATCCACAGCGCGAGCACGCCGAAGATCCCGCTCACAAAAAGGAGCGCGAACTCATCACTGACCGCCTCGAGGGGGGTCAGGACAAGGTCGAAGAACGAGGTGACTGCGCGGTTGATCGCGTTCATCGTGGGGCGGGCGAGGGGCCGTGGGATGGGCCGAAGCGTCGAGGATCAGCTGATATAGCCGAGGCCCTTGAGCTTCTCGGTGATGTCGGCGTCGGAGCCGGCCTCGTCGAACTGGGCGAGCTCGCGCTCGAGCACGTGGTGGATGAACTCCTCGTGGGAGGCGTACCCGGCGACCTCGGCGATCTGCTTGATGCGGGTGAGGAGCTCGGGGTCGATCTTGACCTTGTTGGCGGATCCAAACATGGGAAGGTGGTGGTTGAAGAAGGTTCGGGACTACTGGTTGGAGAGGATCGGGCGACCGACCATTCCCGGCGTCGGGTCGACGCCGTACAGCTTCAGGATCGTCGTGGTGAGATCCTCGAGGCGCGGGTCAGCGAGCTGAACCGGCTGGTTGGTGAGCAGGACGCCGTTGACGACGCTGGGGTGCATCAGGTGACTGCCGTTGAAGGTGCCGCCGACGTTGTCGGAGAGGACGGCATTGGGGATGCGCCCCTGGGTGGCCTCGTCGGAGTTGCCGTAGCCCCAGTTGTAGCCGACCACGATGTCGGGGGCCTCGTCGAGGCGCTCCCCGCCGGCGTAGACAACGGAGGCGAGGTCCGCGCTCTTCACGACCTGCTCGCTCCCGCGTTCGTCGTCGCGGATGGCCTCGAGCTCGCGCTTCAGCCGGGCGAGGAGCTCGTCTGCTTCCGCGCCAGGCTCCACGATGCCCTGGGACTCCCGGCCCTTGAGGTTGAGGTACAGGCCGTTGAAGCCCACGCCGTAGGCCGTCGACTTCGACCAGTCCACGGCGTCGGAGATGAAGACGTCCTTGAAGCCGCTGGCGTCCTCGGGGAGCTCCTTCGCGCGGCCCTCGTTCAGGACCAGGTAGCCGTTCTCCAGGAGCCAGGTGTTGAGGCTGAACTTGCGCCGGTAGGCGGCGAAGCCGTGGTCCGACATGATCATGACGACCGCGTCGTCTCCCACGCGGTCGAGGACCTTCCCGAGGAAGGGGTCCATCTTGAGGTAGAGGTCGTCCACCACGTCGCGCCAGGTGGAGCCATCTCGGTCCGACCACCAGCTCGAGCTCTCGTTCGCGATCGCCTCGTCGAAGAACGGGTGCTCGGGGTCCTGGTGGCGCCACATCATGTGCATGGCGAGGTCCACCGAGGAGACGTAGAAGAAGAGCAGGCCGCCATCGTCGTTCGCGACGTAGCGGTCCAGCGCGTGGTCCAACATGCGGGCCCGCTCCAGATAGACCAGCTCCGCCTGAGCCATGAACTCGGCGTCGGTGAAGGCGCCGTCCTTGAGGGCGGAGACCTCCTCGGCCATGCCCTGGGTGTAATAGTCGCCGATCGCCGCCGCGAGGTCCGCGGAGGCCTCCTCGGGAAAGGAGATCGTGTCCACCGGCGCCACCGGATCGAAGTTGACCGGCGAGGCGTAGAGCACGAAGTCCGGGCCGATGCTACGCAGGTAGAAGCGCACGATACCCCCGAGGTTCATGGCGCCCATGGGCGCCATCTCGAAGCTCACGCGGCAGAAGCGTGACCACTGCCCCGGGCGCATGACCACCCGCTCGGTGCCCACCTCAACCGTCGCGGTGTTGCTCCGCTCGTCGACGTAGATCGTGAGCGGCGTCGTCGCCACGGGGTCGCCGTCCTTGAGGACGTTGACCGGGCCCTCCAGCTGCGTCCGGATCGCGCCTCCGCTGACTCGAACGGCGCGGAACTTGCCGCCCGAGGTCTCCTTCTTCGCCGGCGGGTCGCTGGTGAAGATGGTGTACGTGCCGTAGGCCGAGTCCAGCGCCGGGGTCAGCATCCCCGGAAAGCTGACGCCCTTGGAGGGCTCGACGGGGAAGTTGATCGGGACCCGGTACAGGTCCGCGGGGACGCCGGCCTCACCGAGGATCGTCCAGAAGGCGCGCCCTGTACGGTTGGACTCCGAGCTACCGCCCGTGGGGATCTTGTACCCGGTGAGCGGGACCTCGATCCCTCCACCCTCCTCCGAGACCACGGTGGAAGGCTCGATGGAGTAGTGCTCCTTGTTGCGGTGGATGAAGTCGTAGACCCCGTGTCCACCCGGGTTGCGACCCGTGATGAAGTTGGACCAAGCCACCGGGCTCTGGGGCGGCGTGGACGTCCCGAGGGACAGCACGCCGCCCGCGGCGTCCGCGAGGCGCTGGAAGTTCTTCATCCGGTCCGGATAGCGCTCCATCACCGAGGTGAGGATCTCCGGGTCCATCCCGTCGATTCCGAGCACGACCACCCGCGGGTGATCCGCGGGAGGCAGGGCCAGAGATCCGGACTCACGTGCCCCCCGTGACGCCTCGGCGTCGGTGGACTTGCGGAGCGTCGGGACGCCGGTCGCGAGCAACGTCGCGATGACGGCGAGGGCCACGTAGGCCGTCCATCGGGGGAGATTCATACCTTGGCTTGCTCCGTGCTCTGGAGGCGATCAGGCGCGGCGCCGCTGCTCCCCATGGATCCGAACAGGCGCCTTCCCTTCATGTAGGCGGGGACGTCGACCCCGAAGAGGTCGAGCACAGAGGGCGCGATGTCCGCGAGGGTCGGGTCCTCGACGTCGATCTTGCGGTTGCACCAGAAGACGCCGGGGACAAGCCGCGGGTCGACGCAGTGATCGCCTGACCAGCTCTTGGTGTTGTCCGAGAACGTCTCCTTCGAGACGGCGCCCACGGCGCAGTCCCAGGAGTGGCGGAAGCCCCGGTGGTAGCCCACCAGCAGCTCCGGCGCCATGTCGGCGTAGGGGCCATCGTGGACCTCGGCGGTGAGGAAGACCTCGTTGACCGCGCGCTCCCCCGACTTGGGGTCGACGAGCGCCTCGAGCTTGTCCTTGATCTCCTTGCAGAGAGCATCGAGCTCCTCGCCCGGCTCCACCTGGCCGACGCGCTCGCGGCCCTTGCGGTTGATGAAGATGCCGGTGAGGCCGAGGGTGAAGGCCTTGGTCTTCTCCCAGTCCACCGTCTCGAACCAATCGCCCGAGGTCTCAGCGCCGTCCTTTAGCACGAGGTAGCCCTCGTCTCGAAGCCACGCGTTGAGGTTCACGCCGCGCTGGAACGAGCAGAAGCCGTGGTCGGAGACGACCATCAGCAGCGTGTCGTCGTCGCCCTCGAGCTTGTCCATGACCTCGCCAATGAGGGCGTCGGCCTTGCCATAGAGTTCGGGGATCACGTCCACGAACTCGGTCGTGTCCTTGCCCTCGTTGGCGGGGTGATCCTTCTCCAGGTAGCGCCAGAACATGTGACTGACGCGGTCCGTGGTGTCGAAGACGACGGTGACGAAGCCCTTCTTGGTCTTGTCCAGGACGTCCCAGAGCTGCTTCTTGCGCTCGTCCATGATCAGGTACGCCTGATCGAGGAACGCGGGCTCGTCGATCACCCGCTCGTTCAGCGCCCAGGTGTCCTCCGCGAGGCCCAGCGTCGAGAACTTGCCCAGCATCTTGGCCAGATAGATCGAGTAGACGAAGGGATGGCTCAGCGGCATCGCCGGCGACTCAGGGTCGATGTTGATCGGCGTGACGTAGACGCTGACGGCCTCCTCATCCCAGCGCTGAATCCGGAGGCGAGCGATGCCCTGGACGCCGTCGAAGGGGATCTCCATCCAGGGCGTGTACTCCCCGACGCCGACCTCCACGGTCTCCTTCCCGATGGTGATCGCCGCCTTGGCGGTCGCCGCGTCCATCCTGACCGAGAACGGGCACTTCATCGCGATGCCGTCTGCGCCCGGCGGGCCCTTGAGGTTGGACTCGATGGCCTCCGCCCGTCGAACGACGCGGAATCGCTGACCACCCGTCGCGGCGCCCAGCTTGCTCTCGTCGGAGGTGTAGAAGCTGAACGAACCCTGGGTGCCCTGGAGGTCGGGGACGCACATCCCTGAGAGCAGCGTGCCGTTCTTGAACTTCTGCGGCGGGAAGGTGATCGGCACCCGGATGATCGACGACCACACCATGTTGGCGCCCAGCAGCTTCCAGAACGGCTGGCTCTTCTGGAGGATCTTGTAGACGGCACGCTGACCGAAGGGGACCTTCGCGAAGCCGAGGTTGATGTTCCGGGGGACCGTGCGCGTGTCCGTGGAGGACAGCACCGGCATGTAGGAGCATGGATCCCTGGTCAGGAAGTCGTAGATGTTGTGACGCGAGGCGTCGACGCCAGTTGCGAAGGTGGACCAGGCCACCGGCGAGATCGAAGGGATCGATGTACCCAGCTCGGAGTGGCAGCCTTGCGCCTGGAGCCGGGCGAAGTTGGGCATGCGGTCCGCGTACTTCGCCGCCATCTTCGGGTCGAAGCCGTCGAGCCCGATCACGACGACCCGCTTGACCTTGGCCTTGGTCTTCCCGCGGCGGTAGACCACCTTGATGGCGGCCTTGAACGGCCAGATCAGGATGATGCCGAACGCGAGCGCGAAGGTTCCCAGGAGGAC
>CAJQPT010000166.1 GCA_905480285.1 uncultured bacterium | reverse complement strand
GCCGGGAGTGCAGATCCAGGATCACGGCCAGATACAACCAGCCTGCGCGCGAAAGGCAGGATTAATCTGAAACACAATTCCCATTACTACAAACTGTGGCGGGCTGCACTGGTTCCGGCCAATCGGCCAAATACTGCGCCAGAGGTCAGGCCTGAACCTCCGGGATAGCCTCCCAGAAACACACCGCCCACCATCTCACCACATGCAAAAAGTCCTGGTATTGCGAGGCCCGCGCCATCGAGCACGGCCGCCCTCTGTGAAACCTTTACGCCACCGTAGGTAAAGGTTATGCCTCCCGTCACCGGATAGGCCCGAAACGGCGGAATATCGAGGCTTTGTGCCCAATTTGACTTCAAAAGCCCATTAGAGGTGGAGGATTTTCCATCTTTGATTGTGGGATCGAAGGCGGTCGAGCCCTCAACGCCATGGTTAAACTCCCTCAGAGTTGCTTCTGCTGCAGCCGCATCCAGCCCGTCGCATTTTTGCAAAAGCTCTGGCAGATTGTCGGCTTCCTCAAATTTGGCGTCAAAGAAACGATATTCATCATACATCAGCTCGAAAACCTTGCTGTCGAAAATCTGCCAAGCTCGTCGGCCCGGTTGCTGTAATACAGCACGGCCAAATTGCGCATAAGTGTAGTTGCGAAAATCAATCCCCTCATCGACAAAACGGGCACCACTTTCATTGAGCATCACGCCGAGGAAATAACTAATTTTACGGTAGTTTTTCCGTTCCCCATGCGGAATGTTCAAATTACCATAATCTTTCATGAAATAATCCATCGGTGTTGCGTGACAGCCATCAAACCGACCATAAGGTTGCGCACCCTGTTCCCATGCTGCCGCTAGGCCATCACCGGTATTATGCGGCGTGCCGCGCACTTTTGCTGCACCCCATTCGGCACCGATCAACTTTGCACGCATTGCTTTATTACTTTCAAAGCCACCGCAGGCGAGAATAACCGCTTTGGCCACTATCTGCTCGCCAGAGGCTAAGACGACCCCTGTGAT
The DNA here is from genome assembly GCA_905480285.1 of uncultured bacterium. Taxonomy (GTDB): domain Bacteria; phylum Planctomycetota; class UBA1135; order UBA1135; genus Saltatorellus. The sequence goes on along the minus strand of CAJQPT010000166.1, from coordinate 1,645 downwards.
GGCGTCTTCACACCGCAGGAGTGATTTAAATTCGCAACCACAGCGCAGTTCACCACCCAGATTTTTATAGGCCGCCAGTTCCATGTCAAAAAGACCAACTCCTTCATTTTCAGCTGCGAGGGTAAGCCCGCCCCAAAAGACGATTTGCTCATTTTTTTCGAAGCTTTGTCGCGCCCAAATTGGGTCATAGGTGACCCCGTGGCCCGCAAGCCAAACCATCGTGTCATAGCTCTGGGAGACAAGTATGTGTTGCTCTTCAGTGAGCGAAGCGCCATCGTTAAACCCCAATAAATCCGTTGCAAATTTCTCTTCTGTATAGCTGCCAAAATCAGTGCGCGAGAGACGTGGGTCGTCTGGCGCGGCCAGAAGAGGCAACAAATCAGCATTCGTGTTATAAGCAAAGCGCATGGCCCCGGCGGTATATTTCGTGTTGCCCCCAGCCATATCTCGGTCAGCCTTCTCAATCATCAACACTTTGGCACCGCCCTCGCATGCTGCAATCCCAGCGCAAAGGCCAGCATTGCCAGACCCAACGATAACAACATCCCAAGTTTTGCTCATAATTCACTCCTTGCACAATTGCATCCACATGTATACAATATTGTTATTTATAGATAAGAAGTCCAATGTCCACACCAACTCCAATCTACGAACAATTACTGACGGCCATCGAGAAGGGCAGTTTGCGCCCGGGAAATCGTTTATTGGAAACAGAACTGGCAGGCAGATTTGGCGTAAGCCGAACCCCCATCCGGGAAGCAATTAGGCGATTGGAGACAGACGGCCTTGTCGTTCATAAGCCACGGGTGGGCGCGATGGTGCGTGTGTTGAGCCAGCAGGAAATTGTTGAGCTTTATGAAATGCGCATCGTTCTGGAAGCGACTGCAGCACAAATGGCGTCCAAACACGCTTCAAAAGCCGAAATCCGCACGCTCACAACCTTGAATACGCAAATGTTGGCAGCATCGGAAGATCCCTTTGCGGTGGCTGCTTTCAATCGAAAGTTTCATACCTGCATCTTAAATGCCGCTCGAAATCGATTCCTCGCGCAGAGCTATAACTCTTTGTCCCATTCCTTGGTCCTTTTGGGAAAAACAACCTTGGAAACCTCGGCGCGGGTACAGGATGTGACTGCGCAACATGAAAAGATCATAGCGGCGGTGAAGTCCGGTCAAGCAGAGGCATCCGCTCAAGCCATGCGCGCGCATATGGAGGCCTCCTTGGAGCATCGTTTAAAAGCCTTGCAAGTTGATGGCTAGACACATCGCAACCCATTGCATCGGCTTGGCTGGCGCTGTAATTTTCCTTTGGCTCCATCTGCCGCTGCCCTGGTTGTTCGGCCCGCTCAGCGGCTGCTTAATTGCAGCTCTTTCGGGAGCGCGCCTCAGCACGGTGAAACTGCTGAGCGATAGCATGCGCACGATTTTGGGAGTCGCCGCAGGCTCTACAGTAACGATTGGTTTTGTCATGGCAATTCCGAGCTTGTGGGATACTTTGATCTTCATTCCTATGATGGTTGTAGCCATCGGTGTGCTTGGAGTATGGTATTTTCAAAAGCTCTGCGGCTATGATTTTCCAACGGCTTATTATGCCTCCATGCCTGGTGGCTTGCAGGATATGTTGGTGTTTGGCGAAGAGGCAGGGG
>CAJQPT010000165.1 GCA_905480285.1 uncultured bacterium | reverse complement strand
TGGTATGAGACCTTCGGGGGCCCAAGAGCGCCACTCGTCTTGAAGGCCCACTACTGCAACCACCGGACAGGGCGCGGCACTCTCGATGAGATTGTCGCGTCAGAGGCGCTCCTGACCGAGAGCGCTCTCGACAAGAACCGTGGGGAGCGGTCGCGGACCGAGGAGCGCCTCGCGAATGCCGTCGCGGTCGCAAAGCTGCTCCATGCTCTGGCCCAGACCCCACCGGCGCCGCAGCCCGCAAGAGGCCGCGTGGTGGCGTCAGGAAGGAGATTTGAGCGTCCCCCTCAGTGTCCGGCCTCCCCCCTGCCTCCGGGGCAACGCTGACCCGCTCGTCTTCCTGACCGAACTTCACCCCCTCCCCAGGAATTACCGGTGACTTCGGGGTAAACGTCAGGCGACGCGACCCGCGCAAGCCAACCGGCCTCGAGCCGGCGTCGCCGGGTAGCACCTCGTCCCTCGTGCCTCTTCGCCGAGCGGCGATGGCAGGGCCGAACACCTCAGCCTTCACGGCTGCCGTGCCCGTCACGCTCTAGCTGCCCCCGTCGGGAGCGCCCTCAAGGGGGCCGCCCACCTCCCGATCTCCAGCGAGCAGGCACGGCCTAGGCTCCACGGCGCATAGCTCCGATGAGCCTCTCCCAGTCACTTGTAGCGGCGCTCGACCAGCGGTCGCGCGCCGTCATTGGGGGGAAGGCATACGAGCCAAGGGGCGACGGATGGACTCTGGGCCGACGATGCTGAGCTCCCGACCTCATCAACGCATGACCAGGCCCACTCGACGCTTCAGGCCCCTGGTCGGGTCACTCAGGATCGTCGTCCTCACCCGCGTAGCCGAGACCGTGCAGGGCGGCATCTGTGATGGCCCGCGCCTTCCAGCTCTCCTGCCCGCCGCCCCAGGAAGACCGTAGTTCATCAAGCAACTCCTCCAGTCGCTCGGCGACCGCTGGCTGCTGCCCGGAGATGTCTCTTTCACCTACGCTGTCCGCGCGGAGATCGAACAGCTGGTGGGTGGCAGTTGGCCCCACGCCGGTGCGAACCAGCTTCCAGTGATCCTCGTAGACGGCGTAGTGGGTATACGCCTGGCTTTTCTTGTCTCGATCTTCCACGAGGAGCTGGCGCGATTCGGGCACCTCGCCGGCCAGCAGGTCGAGTCCTGTCATGCCCTCGACCGCCGTGGACTCGAGGCCGGCCAGCCCTGCCAGTGTGGTCGCCACGTCGATGCCTGAGACCTTGCCCGAGAGGTAAGCGGGGTCCGGCGGGGTGCGCCCCTCCCCGCGGGCGGGCACCAGCATGAATGGGACACGGACCTGGGGCTCGAGGATGTCGTTGTGCTCGTAGATCCCAGCCTCGCCGAAAGCCTCACCGTGATCTGACGTCACCAGCACCGCGGTCCCCGAACGCTCAAGGTCCAGGGCCGACAGAAACTGGTGCACGCGCCGGTCGAGCTGCCACATCTCCGCATCGTAGAGATCCCTGAGGTGCTGTTTGTCGTCACTGGTTAGGCGCGACCCACGCAGCACTCCATCAGGGGTCTGGTAGCTATCTGAATCAAAGAGGTACCCGTCGATGGTGCCCTCGTACGGACGTACCCACTTCTCCCGACTCTCGTCATTCGGCAGGTAGGGCCAGTGCACGTCGTAGAGGTTGATCAGGCAAAACCACGGGCGCTCGTCCTCCTCTTGGATCCAGTCGAGGGCCCGCTCCAAGACCTCGGGCGCCGGACGCGCGAAGTCCTCGATCCAATGAGGAGAGCCATTCCCACCGAATGAGGGCCGCAGCTTGGCCATCACGGACTGAGCGTCGTGGACGAGCTTCCAGGCGTGGGTGTCCACCACCAACGGATCGCACTCATCATCGTAGACCTCAAAGCCGTCCATCATTCCTGTCCCCGCGCGAAGCACATTGGTTCCAACGAAGCCTCCGGTTCGATAGCCGTGCTCGCGCAAGAGGTGTGCCAAGCTTGGCGTCTTGCGTGGATCAAAGAACATCCGCGTGAGCCGGGCGCCGTGATGGGACGGATAGACGCAGGTCAGCATGGAGAGATGGGACGTCAGCGTGAAGCACGACACCGAGCGCGCCTCCTCCCAGACCAGGCTCTTCTTGGCCAGCTCCGCCAGGTGCGGGGTCGTCTCGCGGTCGTAGCCGTACGGCGAGAGCGCCATGGAGCGCGTCGTGTCCCAGACGAGCAGCATGAGATTTGGGGCATCGGCCGGGGCGATGCGCGGCGAGCCAGGCTCCTCCGCGCGAGGCCCGACACCGAGCCCGACGACCAGGGCGGCAAGGAGTCCCAGTACCGCGGCAAGCTTGCCCGGGATGGCACGCAGCCGTGGGGCGATCAGCCACGCGACCAGCACCAACCCGAGGATGAGCGCGCCGACCTCAAGCCATGGACGGGGGGCCTTGAGCGCCGAGATGTTCTGGCCGATTGACGTGTAACGATCGAGGATTCCATGACCAAGCACGGGCAGGGCTAGCCAGCTCCCAAGGGCAGCCACGTCGACGCCCCAACTTTTCTCGCCCTGCTCCAAGCTCAACCACCTCCGCAGGGCGGCCCGGGTGGGCCAGGCTGGAACCAAGGCCAAGAGTCCGAACACCAGCCAGAGGAGCGAGGCCTGAAGGAACAGATCGGGATCAACGCCTCGGTGTGGTCGATCAAATCTGACCAGAGATGAGTCGATGGCGGCGGCAATGAGGACCACCACGGGGAGCAAGCGAAGAAGGGCCATCATGACGAGGGTCATCTTACCCGCGCGGTTCTATTTGCAGCCCAAGGCGCGAGTATCGCCGCGCAAGAGGGCCGAGGGCGCTAGCGCAGGAATCTCGTCACCGAAGGCTACGATCAAGCGCGCCCCAGGAGCCAAAGGCTACCAGCGGAACCGCTCGCCCAAGCGAGCGTTGTCTCCCACCTCCCTGGATTACCCCGAGGCCCACATCAGGCCTGCGATGGACCGATCTGCATCGAATGCTGGCCGGCTGCGCCTTGGAGCACTGGCTTCCTCAGGCCACAGAATCTCGGACGGCGCGGGGATCGCAGCTCCTGGCGGCCTGCAAGGGATGTCCCGCTTCGCGCCTGGTCCACGCCGGAATTCGCACGGCAGCCGATCCCCGTCCTCGGCGCGGTTAGCCCTCCTAGCAAGCCGCCCCCTTCTCTGCAGGCGCCCCGAGGAGAGGCCCTCGCCGCGCCCTGGATGGGCGTGAACTACAAGCTGTTCGACAAGCTGAGCGGACGACAAGAGCCGAGGCGCTCTCGCCGTGGTGGGGCCGGCACGACGAGCGCGGGAAGGCCTACCGGCGCGTCCAAGACGGTCAAGTTGGAGCTCCCGCACGGCGCGACCGCGGGCGCAGGGTGGGGACTCGAGCTGGAGACGGAGGTACCCATCGTCGGGCCGTACCGGGGTCGCCAGAGTTCAACGCAACCACCACAACGCCATGGCTCGGCCCCTGACCGGGTGCCTCGTGGCCCAGCTGAAACTGCATCCCGCTGGGGTCGCTGGTAGGGAGCACGGCGGTCCGCACATCGAGGTCGAGTCACCTCACCCTGTCCAGGGCTTCATCGATCCATGGGGGGGACGGTGCGGCAGGATGAGTCAGGCAGGGCGAGGTTCTGGCGGCGCGCTCCTGACGAGCGAAGGAATCGGGATCGAGAGCCCCATCGGTGTCGCCAGCCCGACTACGCGGGAGCCGATACGGGAGATCACAGAGCGCTTCGTCGAGGCGGTCCGCGGCGGCTCCACCCGCCAGATGCCTCTGGCGTTCGGCTGAGGGACGCGGGGCATCTTTGAATGGACCAGGTGCAGGTCGCGGTCGGATGGCGCTGACGCTGCCCACCACCTCGCCTCACCAGGCGTATCCCAGGCTCAGGCCGAGGTTCAGGACGTCCTCCTCCGGCCGCTTCAGAGAAAAGTCGTAGGTCACCGTCGGCGACAGTGTCCACCCCTCGCCGATCGGGAACTCGTAGAGTCCTCCGACCCGCACGATGCCCTCCCACTCGTCGCTCTTCTGCTCCTGACCGTAGCCGACAAAGAGGGACACTGCTTCCGCCGGGTGCAAGACCACGTCGACGCCGGCAATGAGCGCCCGGCCCTCACCCACGACGGCTTCGGTGAAGCCTCCGAAGCCCCACCGCTCGCTGAGACGGTATTCGTAGTCGATGCCCAGCGCGACACCGGCCAGGTCGGCGTCCTCTCGCGCGAGTCCTGCAAACCCATTC
>CAJQPT010000164.1 GCA_905480285.1 uncultured bacterium | reverse complement strand
TAGCGGTCGAAGTGGGGCCGGAACACGGAGAGCCGCCCCGACTCCGGGATCTGTCGCGGCGTGAAGTCCGCGGGGGAGCCGTCGAAGAAGCAGGGCGCCACGGCGGCGCCGGACGGCGCGCCTGGACCTCCGCCCTCGCCGCAGGCCACCGAGATCGCGGCGAGCAGCGAGACAGAGAGCAGGCGAGCGCCAGAGGAGGTCACCGCCCCCACGCGTCAGTCCTCCCAGACACCTAGCTGGGCGCCCCCGCCAACATAGATAGCGAACGTCCCCTCGCCGGGGAGCTCGAGGGCAGGGTGAATGACCTCTGCGCCCCGGGCCTCGGCGGCGGCGACCGCAGCGCTGGCGTCCGAGACGTTGATGTAAGGCCGGACGACCGGCACCTCGGCCTCGTGCATTGGTGCGCGCACCCCGAGGCGCCCTCCCCCCTCGAGCTCGACCGTCCTCGCGCCACCGAGCGCGGCGCAGGGTTCCGAGAAGCTGGCCCCGTGCGCAGCCTCGAGGGCCCCGCACGTCGCCGCCACGTCCACGGTCACGATTTCCAGATAGCCGATCTTCATGGCAGCATCCTCACCGGGCGCTGGGGGCAACGCAATAGACGCCGGGAGCGGTTTCCCAAGCACATGACCGTCCTCCAAGAATCCTCCGCCGACCGCGACCCGAAGCAGGGAGTACAGCGCCCAGCCCTGCTAGTCTGCTCACCCAGGGCTCCAGGGTCCCAAGCCACCACAGCACCGCGCCACCCCCATGACGGCTGACCAACATCCCAGTCCGGAGGACTACGCCCACCAGGCGAACCGCCAGGGCATCGAACTCCTGCTCTCCACGGCGAACCGCAGTAGCGGCGACCTCGAGGAGAACCTCCAGAGTGCGTTGGCGCTCGCGACGAACTTCTTTGGTCTGTCCATCGGCATCGTCAGCCGGGTCACCGGCGACGACTACGTCGTCGAGTGCGTCCATCAACCGGACGGCGTGGGGATCGAGGTCGGCCAGCGGTTTCCTCTGGGCAACACGTACTGCGCGATCACGCTCCAGGCCAACGACGTGATCGCAATCGAGGACATGCGTTCGTCCGCCTTCAACGAGCACCCCTGCTACGAGGCCTTCCGCCTCGAGGCTTACCTCGGCGTTCCGATTCGGTTGGACGGTGAGCTGTATGGCACGCTCAACTTTTCCTCCCCTGACGCGCGGCCGAGGCGGTGGACCGAGGCCGACCGCGACCTCGTTCGCCTGCTCGCCCTCTGGGTCGAGTCTGCGATCTCTCGGCACCGACTGAATGATCAGCTCGCCACGGTCGTCCGAAGACAGGAACAGTCCAACCGTGACCTCCGGGAGCGGAACGAGGACCTCGACTTCTACGCGCGCCACGCGAGCCACGATCTCCAGGCCCCTCTCAAGAACATCCTCGCGCTCATGGAGCTCTTCGAGATCGAGGAGGGCATCCCGCCGCAGGTGTCCGATGACCTCGGCCTCATCCGGGACGAGGTCGACCGGATGCTCGGGATGATCCAGGGCATCCTCCGCTTCAGCCGCTCCAGCCGGGCCGAGCTTGAGCCCACGTCGGTGGACTTGGGCACCTGCTGCGCAGAGGCGCTCGCATCTCTCCGCGAAGAGGTGGAGCGGACCGGCGCGAAGGTCTCGCTTGGCTCGATCCCCGAGGTGGCTGGCGACGCATCGCTGCTGAGCCAGGTCATGCAGAACCTCATCGGAAACTCGATCAAGTACCAGCCGGCTGGGCAGCAGCCTGAGATCTCGGTCTCCGGCAGGGAGGACGGGGGCATGGTCCTCGTGAACGTGACCGACAACGGAATCGGCCTGGATGAGGCGAAGGCTGACATGGTCTTCCGGCCCCTCGGACGGCTGCACCAGAACGACCAGTACGGGGGCAGCGGCCTCGGGCTCTCGATCTGCAGGAAGATCGTGCGCCGCCACGGCGGCGAGCTGAGCTATCGCTCCACCCCAGGTTCCGGGGCGACCTTCACCGCTTCGCTCCCCGCCGCCTCACACAGCGCCCCCCGAAGCTGACGCGACAGGCCGGAGAGGGCAGAGGAGGCTGACCTCGCGCGCTTCGCTCGAGCGGCGCCCCGGGGCCACAGTCGAGGCCACAGTCGGGGCCACAGTCGGGGCCACGTTCGGGGCCCACAAACTCCCGCGGTTCTGTGGCAACGCCGGGTCGCTGTGCGGCGAAGACAGCAGCGTCATGAGCAGCAGTCATCGAGCCCTGGACGCTCCCACCTATGCGCGCGGTCGCCTCCAGCTTGGCATCGCCGGGGTCGGCACCATGGTCCTCCTCGCGGCCACCTTGGTGGGCCTCCGCCTGCCCGCCGCGATCTTCCCGGACGCTGGCGGGTCCTTCATCGGGGACCTTCGGGCGTTGCTCGGCTGGTCCGTTGGTCTGGCGCTGGTCACGCTGCCGGTCGAGGCGTTAGGCGGCTTCTTCGTACCGAGGGCCTTCCGGCGCCGCCACCCGTCCCTTGTGACCTGGATCCTGGGCTGGCTGAGGGGAGCGCTGGTCGTGGCGGTGCTGATGTCGGCCTGCGGGGCGACGACCCTCGCGGCAGCGCGAGCCGCCGGATCGGGCGCCGCGATCGGTGTGTTCGGGATCCTCCTGTTCGCGCTCCTGTTCCTCCAGCTCCCGATCGCGCGCGCCGTCGCAGGGCTGCGCGCGAGCCAGGCAGGGCTCGGCGCCATGGAGGAGGAACTGAAGAGCCTCGGCGCCAAGGCCCCCGCCATCACGGTCCTGGAGGCCGAGGATGAGGGCTTCACGGGGGGTATCGCAGGGCTCCCGGGGCGCGAGACGTGCGTGCTCCCGGTCGCCTGGGTTGGACGGTTCGAGCCGCGCGCGCTGGCGCTCCTCGTGGACCGCCGGGCCCGCATCGTCAGCGGTGGCCTCCGAGCAGCAGGGGTGGCCCTGGCCGCCCTGTGGACCCTGGGTACCTTCGCTGCGGCGACCACCCTCCCCGGCGCAGGCCTCGCCTCCGTCGCTGGCTTCGTCGCCACCTCGCTCTGGTTCAGCCTCTTCTCCTTCGTCGGCCTCCTCGTGCTCCCCACACCGAGCCGAAGGGGCACCCGGGCGGCCGATACCCGAGCGGCCGCGGAGCTCGGAGACGACGACCGAGCGCTCTTCGCCGCGACGCTCAGCGCCCTGGATCAGCTGCAGGATGATGAGCCCGAGCGATCGGCATCCGTCGAGAGCATCTTCCACCCGATCCCGTCCCTCGGCTCTCGCCAGCGTGCTCTCGGAGAGCCCCCTCGAGGGCTCGCGCCCTGGCACGTTGCGCGCACCGCGATCTACCTCTCCATCGCCGGCATGAACCCCCTCCACCGCCTGGTCCACTGCAACGTGGGCCGGCCCGAGCTGTGGGCCTTCCTCCCCTCGGACGGATAGGGGCCAGCGAGGCTCTCCATCACGGACAACGCCCGCGACCTCCCGAGGGAGATCGCGGGCGTCGCCATCTCGGGGCCCGCAGCAGCGGGCCGTCGATCAGCAGGCCGTCGATCAGCGCGCCGTCGATCAGCGCGCCGTCGAGAGGGCGACCGGGCCGATCCAGGCGTGGTAGGACATGCGCTCGTCGTCCGGGCAGACCTCGCCCATGAACATGCGAGCGTCCTCGACGTCCGTACAGTCGAGGATGGTCATGCTGCGGCCGGCGAGCGCGCCTTCGACGCAGTCACCCTGGCAGAGCACCATGGGCCCGAGCTTCCCGAGGGTGGCGCGCATGGCCAGCGAGCTGGGGCCGGTGACGACCACGTACGGCCGGCGGATGGCGTTCCCGCTGCCGCTCATGACGGCGCTGCGGACCATCGAGAGGTCCGTGGTGGTGACGAAGCGGGAGGCGTCGTTCCTGTAGAGCCCCGTCCCGCTCGCGGGTCCTTCGCAGCAGCGCTCGAGCGCCGAGGCGGTGTCGTCGGTGTCGAAGAACATGAGCTGCCGGACACCGCTGTTCCCGCGCGGCGCGACCACAGGGCCCGCCGCGACGAGGGAGCCGTTCATGTGCAGCCAATCCACGAACGCCGCCTGCTCGGAGGAGATCGCGGTCATCTCTGCCGACGTCGGGACCTCGTTGGCGTCGATGAGGCTCGTCGCAACGACGGTGTAGGCCTGGCCCTCAGGGCTGTACGCCGAGCCAGCGGCCGCCATGTCGACCTGCACGGCTGAGGGTTCGGCGCCGGTCTCAATGGAGGCACTCAGCTCAGGAGAGGTGGAGCAGGCTGCGAGAGCGAGGCCGGTCACGAAGATCGCCGGGAAGATGCGCATGTTGATCGTCAGATGTGGTTCAGGGGTGAGCGGGTCATCCGGGGGAATCTTCGACCTGCGTTTCCCCACACCTTGAGGCTCTTCACGAGACACCGCTGGCCGCTCGGTCAGCAGCCCGACATCGGCGGCGCCGAGGCCCCTCTAACCTCGGGTATCCCCTGACGCCTCCTGGATGCCTGACACCTCCTGGAACCCTGGCACCTCCTGGAACCCCCACACCTCCTGGAACATCGACGAGGCCGGTGGATCGCTCCTCGGCCCCGAGCCGTCACCGTCGCCGAGCTCTGAAGGCGCGGAGCGCGAGGATCAGCCGCGCCGAGAGGCCGAAGTTCCACCAGAAGAACCGGTTCACGCCGCCCCAGAGCGCGCCGAAGCCCCGTCGCACATCGGTGTCGAGGCGCATGCGCAGGGTGGTCCGCCCGGGCCCGGCCTCCTCGAACCAGAACTGGAGCCGGCGCGGCCGCGCGATCCGCATGGACAGGGCGTACGAGCCATAGCCGTAGATCAGGTCGCGATACTCCGGTGACCGCACCTCGCCGATGACGCCGTGGAAGCTCATCAGCGGGCCGTGGTGTGCGTTCAGGCAGCCAGGCTCGAAGCCGCCGGGGCGGCCGTCCGGCATGGGCAGGAACTCAACCCTGAAGGGGGGCAGCTGGCCGCGCGTGAATGTCTTGGGGTCGTTGAGCCAACCCCAGACCACCTCTCGCGGGACCCCGAAGGTCCATGCCAGCTCGAGGGCGTGGGCGCGAAACCCGGGCGGGGTCGCGCCGGTCGCCAGGGGCGCGGTGAGCTTGGGATCGACGTCCATGGGTGGAGCTATTCGCCGGCAGCCAGGCTTCGGGTGCGCGAGATCAGTACCAGATGGCGACGGCTCGACCGTGCTCGTCCAGCTCGGGGGCGTGCGGGACGCGATCCGCCTCCCGCCTCGCGATACGCCGCGCCGACCACGCTGCCGCGGCAGCATCCAGGACGTCATCCACGGGGACAGCCCCCGCGTCATCGAGGGCGGAGGGAATCTCCAGCCCCTCTGCAGCGAGCAGGTCCCGCCGCTCGCACGCCCCGTTCCAGGATCGCTTGCCCGTGAGGAGCACCCGCCCGGCCATGGCTCTGAATGCGAGCTCGGGGTGGACCTCGAAGACCCGCGGGTCAGCCCGCAGCCCGTCCGCCTCGAGCACGTTATGGCGCAGCGCGTAGCTCTGAGCCGAGATGCTCTTGCCCGTGAGCGCTGTGGCCCGGACCCGAGCGTCGGCGTAGGTAGGCGCCTCGAGGACGGCCCGCGGCGGCGTCATGAAGATCGTGGCCCGCCTCGAGCCGAGCGCGAGCCGCGCCTCGGCGTCCGCTGCGCGGGGGCCCGTCTCGGGCATGCCCAGCGGGACGTCGATCCCGAAGGCGTCCGCGTCACCGTGCAGCGCGAGCACATCCTGGAGGCTCTCAAGGACCGCAGCGCCGCTGAAGCGCCCATCACGATCCACGGCGATCGTCACCCATCGGCCGCGGGTCCCATCCACGCCCACATAGGGGCCGCCCCTGTTCGCGGGGAGCTCCCTCTCGGTGCCGCTGGCCTCGTCCATGGCCGCCGTTCTACCAGCAAGCTCCGTCCGCCGCCCGCGCCGGATAGCATCGTCCCATGAGAACCGCTCTCCTCGCCCTCGCCTGCCTCGCCCTCCCAGCCCTCTCCTGCAGCGGGACCGGACCCCACCACGTGCAGACCCTCGACCCACTCTCCACCGGCACAGAGTCCAGCCTCCGCGGCCTGTGCGCCGTGGACCGTGACATCGCCTGGGCAACCGGCAGCCGCGGAACCGTCGTGGTCACCTCTGATGGCGGGTCGACCTGGCGCGCGGTCGCACCCATGAAAATCGCCGAGCTCGACGTCCGTGACGTCCACGCCCTCGACGACAGCACGGCCTGGATCATGTGCGCTGGCCCCGGCGAGAAGTCCCGCATCCTCTTCACCGAGGACGGCGGCGACACCTGGGAGGAGCAGCACCGCGAGCGGGACGAGGCGGCCTTCCTGGACGGCTTCGCCTTCTTCGACGCCGAGCACGCGCTCTGCTACGGGGACCCCATGGCGGACGGCGGCTTCCGACTGCTTCGGACCGATGACGGCGGCGCGAGCTGGATTCCCGTCACGCCGAGCCCCCTCGCCCTGCCCTCCGGCGAGGCGAGCTTCGCGGCGAGCGGCACCGGGATCCGAGCGCTGGAGTCGGGCGAGGTGTGGATCGTCACCGGCGCCAATGACGGCGTGTCCCGCGTGTTCGCGAGCTCAGCTGCTGACGGGGCACTCTGGAGCGTCTCCGATTCGACGGTCCGCGCACCCAAGCCGGCCGCCGGGGCCTTCAGCATCGCCTTCCAAGCGGACGGTCACGGCGTCCTCGTGGGCGGCGACTACCAGCGCCGGGAGGAGGGCGGCGTCCACTGCGCCTCGTGGAGCGACGATTTTGGCGCCAACTGGCACCCCTGCGAGGTCGGGCCGCGCGGGCAGCGCGCGGGCTCCGCAGCCCTCGGCGGCGGCTTGTTCGTGGCCACCGGCCAGACCGGGACCGACATCAGCCGCGACGCAGGGCGCACCTGGTCGGCCCTCTCAGACCTCGGCTTCCACTGCGTCGAGGTCTCCCCGTCCGACGGGAGCGTCTGGTTCGCCGGACCTGCCGGGCGCGCCGGACGACTCCGCTGATCCGGACACGAACGCCGCACCCCGCGGCGCTATCCTCTCTGCACCGATGCCGACGCTCTACTCCGCGCTCCGCCCGCTCCTCTTCCGCGCCACCCCCGAGGGCGCTCACCACCTCAGCATCCGCGCGGGCAAGCTCGGCCAGCGCGCGCCCGGCGTGCTGCGAGCGGTCTTTCGCTCGGGCCTCAGCCGCGAGCAGGCCGCGCGGCTCTCCGTGCGCGCTCTCGGCCTCGAGTTCGCGAACCCCATCGGGGTCGCCGCCGGCCTGGATAAGAACGCCGAGCTGATCCCCATGTGGGCGGCGGTCGGCCTCGGCTTCTGCGAGGTCGGCTCCATCAGCGCGCTCCCGAGCGCGGGCAACCCCAAGCCGCGCGCGTTCAGGCTCCCCGAGGATCGCGCGCTGGTGAACCGCATGGGCCTGAATAACCACGGGCTCGACGCGATCGCGCGGCGCATCGAGCGGACCCGCCGCCCCGCGGGCTTCCCGCTGGCGATCAACATCGTCAAGACCCACGACCCGAGCATCCTCGGCGACGCGGGGATCCAGGACTTCGCCGCGAGCGCCCGGCGCCTCCTGCCCCTCGCGGACCTGCTCGTCCTCAATGTCTCCTGCCCGAACACCACGGAGGGCAAGACCTTCGAGGATCCCGAGGCCCTTGAGCCCCTGCTCGACGCCGTGATGCGCGTCCGAGCGGAGCTCGCCTCCACCGTCCCCGTCCTCGTCAAGCTCTCCCCCCCCGCGACCGTGGACTTCGACAGCGCCGCCGTGGACGAGCTCGTCGACCTCTCCCTTGAGCGGGGAATCGCGGGCTTCGTCGCCACCAACACCGCGTCGGACCGCGCCGGTCTGCGGACCTCCCCTGGACGCCTCGACGCCATCGGCCGCGGCGGCCTGAGCGGCGCCCCGCTGGCGTCCCGCGCGGAGGCTCTCGTCCGGCACCTCGCCCGCCGCGCCGGCGACCGCGCCGTGATCATCGGGGTCGGCGGGATCGACTCACCCGAGGAGGCCTATCGGCGAATCCGGGCCGGCGCCAGCCTCGTGGAGCTCTACACGGGCCTCGTGTACGAGGGGCCCGGCCTGATTCCGCGGACCGCACGGCGCCTGGTGGAACTCCTCGACGCGGACGGTCTCGAGCTCCTGGAGGATGCGGTGGGGCTCGATCGGTGAGTGAGGCCGGATCCAACCGGAGGCGACGTGAGCCCACGTGAGAAGAGGCGCTCCAGGGGAGTGGCGTTCCTGATCCTCGCCCTGCTCTGCAGCGGGGTCATGATCGGCATCGACTCTATTCTCGGGCGCCAGCTCCTGCAGGAGCGCAGGGCCCGTCTCGAGTGGACCCCCGTGGATGCCGTGGTCCGCTCGTCCGAGGTCGAGAAGCGGCGCTCCGAGGACGGGACGACGTATTCGCCCAAGGTCGCCTTCCGGTATCGCTTCGAGGGAGCGGAGTACGAGTCGAGCAGGTACGCCTTCGGTCACTTCCGCAGCAACGACCTGGACTATGCGCGCGAGGTCGTCCATCGCCACCCCGAGGGTTCCGCCATCAGCGTCCACGTCGATCCAGAGGACCCTGGCGAGGCGGTGGTCGACGTGACCGGCCAGGCCTTCCCCTCCTTCATCGTGGTCTTCCTGACGCCCTTCCACTGCATGGCTGTCCTGGCACTGGGGTCCGCTCTGCGGGCGCTCACCGCGGGCCGTTCACGCAGCGATCGGCGGTACCGCGACCTGGTGGCCATGGTCCGAACGGACCGGCTCATCCTCCGCGAGCCTCGGCGTGCGCCGTGGGAGATCACCCTGATCACCTTTGGCGGCCTTGCGATGCTGTGCGGCCTCCCCCTCATCTTCGCGCTCGGGCTCATGGGCGCGAGCGCGTGGACCGTGCCCGTCCTCACAGGCTGCGCCGTTGGCGCCGCAGTGAGCGCACGCGTGAGTCGGAGCCGTAACGCCCCGAGGTTCCTCCAGATCGACCGCCGCCTGGGGACCTTCGCCTTCCCCGCCGACGAGGAGGCGGCTCCGATCCGGCATGTCAGGTCACTAAAGGTCCGCTCCAGGGACTCCGACGTGGCCGTGAACGAGGTGCCGCAGTTTGATCACGTCATCACCGCCGAACTGGAAGAAGGCCCGTTGCCCGTCTTCAGCTTCCGCGGTGAACGGAACCAGGGGCAGGCTGTTCGGGACGCCCTCGCGTCCGAGTTCGGTCTCCCGTCCTGATCCAGTTCGGCGCCCCCCTCCTCGCCGATAGGGGGTCAACGAGCGGGGCCGCTCAGACCATCGCCGCGAGCGCATCCCACAGGGCGCGCCTGGCCTCGAGGGCCTTCTCGGCGGCCTCGCGGGCCTCCCTTTCCTTGCGTGGATCACCGGCCAGGATCCGGCCAAGGATCCGACGCGCGAGGGGGCCGTGGTGCTCCCCGTCGGCCTCGATGTGGCGCTCGAGGTATCGCTTGAACAGCGAGCAGTCGGTGCCGCCTGCGGAGAGCTCGTCCACGATGGGGATGAACAGCTGCGGGATCACGTCTTCGCGGCCGTGGAAGAAGATGGACGCGCGAACATGGAGCGGCCCCTCGAGCAGCTCGAACGTCTGCCTGCCGAAGCGCACGGCTGCGCCTGGCAGCGCACAGTCCGAGAGGACATCGAGCGGCGCCTCGCCCCCGCGGAGGCGCTCGGTGACGCCACGGATAGGAAGCGTGTCCGCGCCGACTTGCTCCATCGCGGCGAGGTACCACTCGTAGTGACTCAAGGCGTGCTCACCAAACTCGGCGTCCGACTCCTCGTCGAGGACGATCTCGTTGATGAACCGCGCGCCTTCTCGGTCGAGCGGCGGGGTCCAGACGGGGCCGACGCTGGTGAGGTCTCGCTGGAGACTCTTCACGATGGACATGAAGTCCAGCACACACATCACGTGGTGCTCCATGAAGTTTCGAAGCGCGACAGGTGAGCGCAGCGTGTTGGCGCAGCGGTGCGAGGCCAGTTCGGCCTTCGCGCGGGCGACCGTCACGGAGTCGGCGGACTCGACAGTGTCGACGGGGACAGTGTCGACGGGAACGGGGTCGACGGGGTCGACGGGGACGGAATCGATGGAGGACATGCCAAGAGGCTAGCCCAATATCGCCAGTCCTTCAGGCTGCTGTTGCTCGCTTGGCGTTCACTTGATCGATATCGATCCCGACGCCGCGGCGCACTGTCGCGGAGTACTCCGCGAGCGGGTCCGGGAAGTAGTAGTTCCTCATGACAGGCCGCGGCGGCATGAGCGCCAGCGACTGCGCGGAGCCTTCAGGAAAGCGGCTCGGATCGATCCAGTTGAAGGGGGTCTCGTGGACCAGTTCGAAGCGCTGGAGGACGCCCATGAAGACGGCGCGCTCGCGACCGCGATGGACGCGACTTCCCTGATGCAGCGTCGTGGAGGTATCCAGGAGCAGCATCCGACCTCGCTTGCCGGTCATCGTGACCAGGTCCCCGGGGTCCACGATCTCACGCACCGACTCGTCCGAGTAGGGACCCGCTCTCATGTACGAGCCGATCGGGCCCAGCGGGCGCTTGCCGAGCTTCCGCACGGCCTCGCGAGACGCCCTCGCCGGGAGGAAGGTAAGCGGACCATCTCGTTCATCTTCCACGTCCGTGAGCAGCACGAAGACCTTGACCTGCCGATCGTCCTCGCCGTCGAAGTGGAAGAGCTGACTTCCGACCCAGCTGCTCCGCGGTGAGTCCTCCTGACCGGGCGAGTAGCCCACAGCAATGCGTCGCACCAGAGGCACTCCCCCGAGGTAGTCCGCGGCGCAGGCGAGCAGCTCGTCGGAGACCATGGCGTCCACGAGTTCCGGGCGTCGGTCGACCCCGTCGTCGCCGAGCAGGTCGAACGCGATCCGATACCTCCCCGGGGCCTCGGCCTTGAGCCGAGGAAGGTGGGGTCGAGCCTCCTCCACCACCCCGTCACATGAGCGAATGAGCGCATCCATGCCCGGCAATTCACCGGGTTCGACCCATCGATAGCCGAGCTCAGGGTCAATCGTCACCGGGCAGCCTGTGCGCTCGATGAGCTCCCGGCCCGCCGCCGCGCGCTCCCGCCGCGCGCCCAGGTATGAGAGCTTGCGGTGACCCTTGAGGAGCCTGAAGCCCAGCTCGCTCGCGTAGACGGCGAAGTGCAGCCTGGTCAGCAGGCCGACCTCATGGTCGGGGAGGGCATCTTTGGGGGCGGGATTGGCCATCGGTCGGTGGGCCCGGCAGTCCCCGGGCTCAAGTCCGACCTCAGGGCGCCTCAGTGGGCGTAGGCATCTTTCGGCCGTTGCGACCCCCGCAATTGCCACTGGATCCAGAATTGGCTGCGGTCTGCCCAGGCGAAGGGACGCTCGCCGGGCCGGAGGGGAGAGAAGTACGGCTTGAAGCGCTCAGGAGCCGCGTCCTCGAGGGCCGTGAGCGACTCTCCGAAGCCGAGGATCTTTGCCTCAATCCGAGCCCTGGCAGGCCCGGGCGGCATTTCCGGAGGCGGCGCCATCGTCGACCCGTACTTGAGCCTGCCCGAGAGCGTGAACAGGACGATGTCCGCCTCGAGGCTCGAGCGGAGCTCGATGGCCCGGTTCATGGCCTCCACCAGCCGCTCCGGGTCGTCCCCGGCCCGCTCGAAGAGGAAGCCCCCGACGCTCTCCACGAGGTGCCCCGGCGCCGTGGCGTTGAGGTGGGCCCGGTCGGGGCGCAGGTACGTGGCGGTGGAAGCTCCGAGGGTGACGATCACGAGGCTGGTCACGGCCCAGGCCGGCGCGGGTCGCCACCGCGAGAGCCAGACGCCGAGGCTGATCCACGCCACAGGGTGGAGCGGCAGCATGTAGCGATAGCCGTTGACGCCCTTGAGCGGCTGCCCCTGAAACGACCCGAGCACATAGGTGAGGGTCCAGAGCATCGGGTAGAGAGCCAGCGCGAGCTCCGGGCGGACCTCACGCTCGCGCAGGAGCGCGCGGAAGGCGCCGAGCGACACCACCACCCAGGCGATGATCGCGAGGGAGAGGAGCACGAACTCGATCACTCGCCCGGCGCCCGAGAGCTCCGGGAGAAACAGCGAGTGCGGGAGGTACTCGGTGACGAGCGCCACGAAGGCGTCACGGACCCCCGACAGCGAGCTCTGGAAGTGGCCCGCTGCCGACTTGCCGTAGACGCCGAGGCCCTGCCACTGGTGGGTCAGGTTGTAGATCCACCAGGGACCGAGTCCGACGACGGCGCCCGCGACGCGGGCCGCCATGTCGGCCCGGAGCAACGCCCTGCGATCCCGGAGCGCCTCGACCAACAACATCACCGCGAGCCACAGCGCGAGGCCGTAGTGGAACCAGAGCGCGAGGCCGGCGACCACGCCCACTCCGAATGCCCCGGCGAGGCGCCGCTCCTCACTGAAGACGTGGAGGGTCCAGAGCCACAGCACGAGCATGGCAAACGCGTTGGCCTCCACGTGGGAGGCCCAGGCGATCGCCCCGACCATCGCGTAACCGGGCGACGGCACGCAGGCGAGGAGGCCCGCGATCCAGGCTGCGCGGCGCGAGAAGAGCCGGTCGACGAGCAGGAACAGGCAGGCGATGGTCACCCAGTCGTAGAGCAGGTTCGGCAGCCGCATGGTCAGCGGTGATCCGCCGAACACCCTGAAGCTCAGCGCGTCGAGCCCGATGGTGAGCAGGGTGCCGCCCTGGAAGTGCCCCTGCTGATAGTCGAAGTACGGAACGAGCGGACCGTCCACCCACTCCTGCGCCGCCATCCCTCGGCGCCACTCCTCGGTGTCCGGGAGGCCGCCAGGGGAGATCTCCTCGGGCGGCATCGCGACGAGCGTGAGCTTGACCAGCGCCGCGATCAGCAGGAGCACCGCGATGGCGCCCGCCCGTCGCTGACCCTGCGATCCGTGCCGCGCGCTTTCGTGGATCTCTTCCGCCATACCTCGCTGGGACGCCTGTCCCCGGCTGGAGGCCGAGGATATGGAGTAGCAGAAGCAGGAATGGCCGTGATTCGATAGCTTCTCTGGGCAGCCCGCAACGCCCGCAGCGCGAGCCCTCAAGGGGCGTCGCACGCTTGGACCGGCTGGATCATGGAGCCCCAATCTGTACTCGTCGTCGAGGACAACCCTGTCCTCGCCGAAGCGATCACGTTCGCCCTCGGCACGTTCGGCTGGACCGTGGTCGGTCCCCACGCGACGAACGCAGCGGCCATCGCGGCGATCGACGCGGAGACGTTCCACGCGGCGGTGCTCGACCTCGACCTCGGGGAGACCCTGTCGGCCCCCACGGCCACAAGACTGCGTGAGCGTGGGATCCCCTTCGTATTCATGACCGGGCACGACGCCTCGGTGGTCCTCCCCGCCGAATTCCACGGTGAGCGCTGCCTCGTGAAGCCGGTGGAGCCCGAGCAGCTGGTCGAGGCGCTCGAGGCCCTGATCAGCGCTTCCTGAGCGGGGCGTTCCGCTCCCCAGGATCCCGCGCCGCAGCCCTGCCGGTTGAGGCGCTCGAGGAGGGGGGGCAGCCCGTCGGAGCGCTGGCGGAGGAGAGCCCCCTGTCGAGGCTGGAAGCTCCGCTCAAGATGGGCCGCCACCCCTGCCGATGGACCAAAGGTAGGTCCAGCCAACGGACCACCTGCCATGGCCAAGCCTCCCCGGACCCAGAGTGAACCCCGTCGCGGCTTCACCATCCTCGAGCTGCTGATCATCCTCGCCTTGCTGACGATCACGGCGAGCGTCGGGATCCCGGCCTACTTCGCGCGACCCGAGGTGACCCTCGACAGCGCCGCTCGGCTCCTGGCATCCGACATGCGCGAGATCCAGAACCGCGCCGCCCTCTACCGCACTCCCCTGTCGCTGGAGTTCGCCACGGGTGGCGGCGGATACAGCGGCCTCCATGCCAACGGAGACCCGCTCACCTCGCCGTACGAGGACGGCCCATACGTGCGCGTCTACGACGCGGACGCGGTCTTCCAGGGCGTGCGGGTCGTCGAGGTGCAATCGCCGGAGGGCGACCGGGTGTCCTTCACCCCGCGGGGCCTCTCCGCCGCCACCGCGTCCGTCGTCCTCAGCTTCGATGGCGAGACCCGCACGGTCCGGATCCGCAAGGGCTCAGGCCTCGTCGAGATCACGGGCCTCGAAGACCCCTGGTTCGACGCGGGCCTCTAGCGGCTCGCCGTCCAAGCCTCGAGCCCACCGCGGACCGCGAAGACGTTCTCGAAGCCGTGGCCGAGGAAGTAGCTGGCCACGTCGAGGCTCCGGTCCCCGTTCGCGCAGATGAACACGATCCGGCGATCCTTCGGGAGCGACATGTACTTGTCCGAAGCGTCGTAGTCGAGGGCCTCGGCGCCCTCGGCCACGGCCTCGGTCCGCTCGTCGGGCGTACGCACGTCGACGAAGGAGAAGTCCTCCGACGCGGCGGTGAGCGCTCGGACCTCGTCGGGGTTGACCTGCCGATCCCGATCCATCGTCTCGGCGCGGATGATGGTCTCGACCATATCCTTGATGTCGAGGATGTTGTGGTCCTTGGCCACCTGGGCCAGGGTGTCCGACGGCTGAAAGCCGCAGGCCGAGCAGCCCCCAACGTGGTAGCGCTGGAACAGCGCGCGCTGGGCCGCGGGGACGACGTTGAGAATGCTCTCCATGGTCATCTCGGGCGTGATCTCGATAGTGCTCATGCCCCGAATCTAACGTTCACGGACGATTTAGGAACCCCCTGCGACCGCTCCCTCAAGAGCTGCGGAACCAGCCCGCGCCCAGCGTGTTGCAGGAAGCCCCAGCAGCGCCCATCCGTTGCTCTTCCTTCAACCCCCCCCACAGGACTCCCAGATGAAGTCGTTTCTCACCCTGCTCGTCGCGCTCGCCGCGCTGATCACCGTCTCCTCCCCCCAGGCCCAAGCCCAGAGCGCACCGCCCCAGGTGGGCCACATGCGCGCCGCTGGGGTGGGCGAGGTGCACTTCAAGGCCGCCGGGCGCCTCGAGTTCCACCTGCACGCCAAGGGCGCGCTCGTGATCCGGGATGCCGCCAGTCACCAGGTCACGCTCGTCGGCAAGGGCAAGGTCCACACCACGGCCAAGGGCGACCTC